>CAYOLL010000041.1:0-41993 GCA_964404765.1 uncultured Gemmatimonadota bacterium
TTAATTTTTGAAGAGGACTTGGAAATTGATCGCCCCATCCTGATTTAACAAGCCTCTGTGTCTTTGTGCCTTCGTGGCATGAATTATTCAGGACTTACAATGGTAAACTTTTTAGCAATTTAATCTTCGATGAGATACTCGGTGTTGGCCTGTCGACAAACATCGTCTAAGGCTTGCTTTAGCGGTTTGCTGCCGGTCATAACCGCTTCAAACTCCCGAATGAACAGATTCTCGATGTCGCTGTAATTAAAAATTTGCGGTCGGGGAATTGCTGTTTTCATCTGCTCCATGAATACTGCCATTTCCGGATATTTTTGCACATCAATCAGAGGATATGCTTCGTAGTTGACCGGAATTTGACCCAGTTCGTTGCACCAGCGGGCCTGCGTTTCTTTGCCGGTCAGCCACTTTAAAAAATTATAGGCTTCTTTGGGATGGCGGCAGGTGCGGAAAATCACCATATCCTGGCCGCCCACGTTGGTGGAGGTGCCCGCAGGACCGGCTGGAATCAAGGCCACGCCAAAATTGATTTGCCGATCTTTATAGGATTTAATGGACCATGGCCCGCTCAGCACCATTGCGTAAACGCCGGGAAAACCCGTATCGTCGCGAATGCCGCCGGATCGCCAGGCCCCGCCTTCAATTTTATAGGTGTGATACAGATCATACTGCAATTGGGTCGCCGCCAGACCTTCCGGACTGTTAAGCAGACAGGTTTTAGTATCGTCACTCAAAAATTTTGCGCCGTACGTGTTAAAAAACGGGAAGGAAAACCACAGTGAATTCCGTAGCCCAACCCCCCAGCGATTTTTGGCCGGATCGGTCAGTTTTTTGCCATAATCAATAAATTCCGCCCAGGTTCGCGGCGGCTGATTGGGATCGAGGCCGACTTCGCTGAAACGATCCTTGTCGTAGAATAAACACAGCCCGTTGACTTGCTCCGGAATAGCGTACATCTTGCCTTTCAGCAAGCACGAGCCGAGCGCCGCGGGCAAATATTGCTGCTTAATTTCGGCCACTCCTAACGTATCCAGCATCACCAGGGCATTGCGCAAGCCGAGTTTGGCCACGAAGGAAACGTCTAAGCGGGCAATGTCCGGTGTCGTGTGTGTCGCCAAAGCGGTTAAAATTTTTGGCTCCGCACCAACAAACGGAATGCGCTGCGAACGAATTTCCACATTGCCGTGCAGCTTTTCGTATTCATCAGCCAGGCGCTGAAAGTAATCGTGCTCTTCGTCATTGTAGGTTTCCCAGACGGTGAGCAGAATTTTGCCGTCCTTAGTCAAACCGGTTGCGTTTTCGTCATGACCGCAACCGGCCAGACATAACGCGACTAAAGCAATAAAAATTGGCCAAAAAGCATTGGTTAAACGTGGACCGTTCATAAAATTCCCGTGCGTTCTGTTATCAGTGATCAGGCATCTTAGCGAAAACACCCACTTTCGTGAAGAAAGTGGGTGTTTAAAATTCAATGAACTTCCGGCACGATCAAGTTATCCGTGCGATCGACACGATTATAGGGAGGCAAGGGTTTGCGACCCGACAGTTTAATCGGTTCGGGCAAGATGTCCTGGTAGGAAATTGCGTTCAGAATGTGGCTAAGACAGTTCAGGCGAGCCCGGCGCTTGTCATCGGCTTCGACGGTATGCCAGCGGGCTTCGGCAATATCGGTATAGAAAAACATCTCATCCTTAGCTTTGGAGTACTCGACCCACATATCGCGCGATTTTAAGTCCATCGGGCTTAATTTCCAGCTTTTAAGCGGATCGGTAGCGCGGTCCTGAAAGCGCCGCTCCTGTTCTTCCATACTCACCGAAAACCAATATTTAAGCAGAATGATGTCTGCTCGCACCAACATACGTTCAAATTCCGGACAGGAGCGCAAGAACTCCTTGTACTGCTTATCCGAGCAGTAACCCATGACGCGTTCGACACCGGCGCGATTGTACCAACTTCGATCAAACAATACAACTTCGCCGGCTGACGGCAGATGTTCGGCATAACGCTGAAAGTACCACTGTGTTTTCTCGCGGTCGGACGGCACACCCAACGCTACAACTCGCGCGCCGCGTGGATTGAGTGCCTCGGTAATCCGCTTGATGGTGCCGCCTTTACCGGCGGCGTCACGTCCTTCAAAGATAAGCACAACCCGCAGGCCTTTTGCTTTAATCCAGTATTGCAGCTTGACCAGCTCGGTTTGCAGGCGACGCAGTTCGTCTTCATAAACTGCGCGTTTCAGCTTCTCTTTTGGCGCGCCTTGCTGCTCGGCAGTGACATCCGAGCTCACTTTTTTTTCCTTCTTTTTCATACGTGAGTACTCCTTGTTTAGAGGTAGTTGCATGCCGTACAAAGTATACCATTTCCGCTTGTCAGAGACAAGAGATTTCTGTATTTTCGACACGATGTGCGTTTTAAGATTGAAAAAAAAATCGCATTCGGTTAGAATAAGGCTCACCCTTTGTCACAATGGAGAATTTATGGACTTAAAACGATTAGCGCTCTTGGCTATTTTGGCGGTCGGCGCATTATGCCATTTTTATGTGCTAAGTACCTTAGTAACTGCGCCGTACGTTAAAAAAGAGACCATTTTATATGGCTTTACCATGGATTTTATTTCCGGCCAGGCGACGATAACCTCCGTCACGGAGGGCTTGCCGGCACAGCGGGCTGACCTGCAAGCCAATGACCGGATTATTACGCTTAACGATCAGCCTGTTTTTTCCATAGAAAACTTGTATAAGCTAAAAGAATCCGGCGACTCTCTTCGCGTCACAATTGTACGCAATGGACAAACCTTGCGGCGACAGATTGTGCCGTTGCTAATCCCTAATACCCGCTTCAATTTTGTTGCTAAGATCATCTATTATTACCAATGGCTTTATATCCCGCTGCAAATATACCTGCTTCTGATTTTATGGCGGCAGCCGGCTTTTCCGCTCCAGCGACGGACGGATCTCCTGGCCTTTGGCGGGTTCTTAGCTGCGGTCTTGCCCTCGCCAATCTTTCAGGGATTTGTAGGCATTTGGCCGCGTCTTTTTTTTGGAATTATGATCGGTTCCCAAATAATCGCTATCACCTTGTTTATGATTCGACTTGGCGCCGATGTCAACAAAGAAAAGCAGTATAATATTTTTTTAAGCGGATTATATGGCCAAATTTTTGCCGCAATTGGCATTTTTATTCAGATGGCCGCTTTGCCTGGCGACAAAGCTTTTTTTGCCATTTGCTCGCTCCCGTTATTCGGATTGGTGCAGGGCACCACTTTTATGTTCCTGGCGAACATAATCCATAAACATCTGCTGTTGAGAATTGCGCCCCGGCAAGAGGAGAACGCGCTTGCCCGCGTTATTATCCTGTCATTCTGTTTTGCGGCCACCTTTTGTGTTTTATTTTACGTGCAGTTTGGCGAAAATTCGGATTTTAGTGGCATTTTGCGACCGGTTATTTTTTCGACCATGGGTTTTTTCATTCCCTTTGTCATCTTCCTGATTGTTTATGACCGGATGCAGAAGCGCGTGGAGAAAAGCTATCAACAGCTTAAGGAACAGGAATGGCTGCTTCGAGAAATGGACATGGCCCGCGCCATTCAACAGCGACTCCTGCCGCACTGTCCCGGTAATTTGCCCGGTCTGGAAAGCTGCACTTTTTCCAAACCGGCGATTGAGGTCGGCGGAGATTTTTATGACATTATTGATTTGGGTGGCGGCCGCACCGGAATTTGTGTAGGCGACGTCTCCGGCAAGGGCTTGTCCGCCGCATTTTACATGGCGCGCGTAACCGGCATGGTTCGTGTTTTAGCCCATACAATTGCCGATCCGGGTGAGTTGCTGCGTCATCTGCACAACTACCTTAAGCCGGATTTGGAAAAGCACGTTTTTATCACCATGATTTATATTATTTATGATGCCAATACCCGCATCCTGCAAGTGGCGCGCGCCGGACATGGGTCATTACCCGTGTTTTTAGCCCAAACGCAGCAGGTAGAACTAATGGAGCCGCGCGGCCCCGGCATCGGCGTGCCGATTCTCCTGCCCGGTTTTACCGTCGCTACAAAACTGCTGCAAATTGGCGACACGCTTTTCTTTTATACGGACGGCATCAGTGAAGCGATGAGCCCAACTCAGGATGAATTTGGCGAAGATCGCTTAGCGCAGGCGATTGAGCGGCATATTTCCGGCGGCAGTGTTGCTGAAATTCGCAATCGCATCCTACAAGAAGTTAGCGCATTTGTCGGCACGGCGCCCCAGCACGATGATATGACCCTGCTGATTTTTCGTGCTGTTGACAACAGGCCACAGCAGTCGTCATGCGCCAAATCGAAATGATGTTTCTGCCAAAAGACATGAGACAGCTTATGCAAACAATCTACTTAGATCATAATGCCACAACGCCGTTGCATCCGCAGGCGCGCGAAGCCATGCAAGCCTTTTTGGATACCCAATATGGCAACCCATCCGCGCCGTATGAACTGGGTCAAACGGCGCATACCGCGTTAGATAATGCTCGTGAACAAGTCGCCCGGACCATTGGCGCGCAACCGGGCGAAGTTTTCTTTACCAGTGGCGGCACCGAGGCCGATAATTGGGCGCTGCGTGGTGTTTTGGAAACGCAACCTGGCCGGGGTCGTCACATCATTACCAGCCAAATTGAGCATCACGCCATTTTACGCACCTGCCAGGCGCTTGAACGATTGGGTTTGGCTGAGGTAACCTATTTGCCGGTAAATGGCGACGGGCTGCTGAATCCGACCGAAGTGGCGGCAGCGATTCGATCCGATACTGGTTTAATCAGCGTGATGGCGGTGAATAATGAAACGGGCGTGATTCAACCGTTTGCAGAAATTGGCCGGATCGCCCGACAGCATGGCATTCTGTTTCATACCGACGCGGTGCAGGCCGTGGGCAAAATGACGTTGAATTTGGCTGAATTACCGATTGATTTGCTAAGCCTTTCTGCACATAAACTGTATGCGCCCAAAGGCGTAGGCGCTCTATTCATTCGTCACGGACTGACCATTGCCCCCTTATTGTATGGCGGACAACAAGAACGGGGACGGCGCAGCGGCACGGAAAATCTCCCCGCCATTGTCGGCTTCGGCATGGCTTGCGAATTGCTGGATAAAGCGGAGTTGGAGCGCATTCGTCAACTGCGCGATGCGTTTGAGATCAACCTGCGGCGGCGATTGCCGAATGCGCAAATAAACGGGCAGCCGGAACAGCGAGTAGGCAATACCAGCTCGATCGCTTTTCACGGCTTTTCCGCCGAAGCCTTGCTGCTCCAATTGGATCGACGCGGCATTGCAGTCTCGAATGGTTCGGCGTGCGCTTCCGGTTCACCTGAACCGTCGCATGTGCTTAAAGCAATGGGCTACTCGGATTCACACATTCGCAGCACTTTGCGCTTCAGCTTTGGCCGGAATAATACCGCAGAACAAATCGACCATGTCATTGAAACTTTAAGCCAACTTACAGCCCGGAAATTAGGTTAGTGCACCGTGGCATAAATCCGTTCCGGGTTATTTGCCCAACAAAACCTGACAGGTCTTGGAGACCTGTCAGGTTTAACCCGGAACGAACTTATGCCAAGCAGCATTAGCCTGACTTCACAGGAAGCTGTGTCATTAAACCTTCCGAAGGAGAACACATGACGCAAACACTACGGGCCTTTATGCGCCGCTTAATTGATTATGCCGGTCTGTTTCCGCCGGCAAAACTGCCGCTGGATCTGGCTATTCGCAACTATATTCATTACCGCCAATCGCCTGATAATGAGATGCTGGGTCGCTTTATTTGTCCGGCCTCGCAATTGGCCGAACTGCGACCTTATCACGCTGAATGGGGCAAACAGCCGCTGGAAATTTCCGTGTTGGGCAAAGGCGGGCAAACCGGCCACGAATTCCGTGAAGCCTTTCAGGCCGATTTGCGGGCAATGGTTGATTTTAATCGCGCGCTTGGAGACAGCGTCAGCTTGCCCATTTTTGAGGTCAAAATCCCGGTGGATTTGCTAAAGGATGGCAACCCGGAATTGCTGGCGGATTTGATGAATAGTGTGGCCAACGAAGCGGCTTCCTACCATTTTCACGATCTGACCATTTTTTACGAAACGTCATTTACAGGCAATTTTCGGCATCTGATTGACATTACCTGCCAGTCCATTGCCAATTTTAATCAGCAAAGCGACAAAATAAAGGCCGGCTACAAAATTCGCTGCGGTGGTATTGATGCCGGCGCTTTTCCGCCGGTCGAACAAGTGGCTACGGTAATAAAAGCCTGTTTGGATTTTGGCGCGCCGCTCAAGGCGACAGCCGGACTGCACCATCCTCTGCGGCATGACAACGCCGGGGTCGGTACCAAAATGCACGGCTTTTTGAATGTCTTCGGCGCTGGAATTTTAGCCGCCATTCACCAATGGCCCGAAGCAATTATTGTCGAACTATTGACCGATGAAAACGCTGCTAATTTTCATTTTGACGAGAGGGAGTTTCGCTGGAAAAATTGGGCAGCTACCGTGCCGGACATCGAAAGCGTTCGCAACGCATTAATGACTTCGTACGGCAGTTGCAGCTTTGACGAGCCTCGCGCCGATTTGGCAGCGCTGAACTTAATCTTAATGTAGCAGAGACCATGACCAGAAATGACATTTCTTCAAGAAATGTCATTTCTAAACAACGGAGAGAACCATGCAGAACACCATCAATCCCGATTTGAAATCCTTCCTTACAATTGCGCCGAGTTCACATTTTCCCATTCAAAATTTGCCTTACGGCGTTTTTTGTCCTTTGGGCGAAAGTCAGGCGCGGATTGGCGTGGCGATTGGCGAAGATGTGCTGGATCTGGCTGTGTTGGAGACACGCGGCTTTTTTAGCGGGCCGCATTTAAACGGCTCAGGCGTATTCAGTCGGCCGACGCTCAACGCTTTCATGGCGCTGGGCCGGCCGGCCTGGTTGGAAGCCCGCGCCGTCATCAGCCGCCTGCTTAGCGCGGATGAACCGGCCCTGCGCGATAATACCGAGCTGAAAGACCAGGCACTGATTCCGATAAATCGGGTGACGATGCGTCTGCCGGCGGCGATTGGCGACTACACCGATTTTTATTCGTCCAAAGAGCACGCCACCAACGTCGGCATCATGTTTCGCGGCAAGGACAATGCGTTGATGCCCAATTGGCTGCACTTGCCCGTTGGCTACCATGGCCGCGCCGGGTCAATTGTCGTCAGTGGCACAGACATCCGCCGGCCCCACGGCCAAACCAAAGCCGATGACGCGCCCGCGCCGTCGTACGGCCCCAGTCGCCTGCTGGATTTTGAGTTGGAGATGGGCTTTTTCATCGGCCAGGGCAGTCGTTTGGGTGAGCCGATTGCCGTGGAAAAAACCGCCGAACATATCTTCGGCCTGGTTTTGGTAAATGACTGGAGCGCCCGTGATATTCAAAAGTGGGAGTACGTGCCGCTGGGTCCGTTTCTGGGCAAGAATTTCGGCACGTCCATATCGCCGTGGGTGGTGACGCTGGAAGCGCTGGCCCCGTTCGCCAAACCCGGCCCAATTCAGGAACCGGCGCCTTTACCCTATCTGCAAAGTCAGGGCGATTGGGCTTTTGACATCCAACTGGAAGTCTGTCTAAAAAGCCCGAAAATGACGGAGCCACAGCGTATCTGCGCCTCCAATTTTCGCCACCTCTACTGGAATATCTGCCAACAATTGGCCCACCATACCGTCAACGGCTGCAATGTTCGTCCGGGCGACCTGATGGCTTCCGGCACGATTAGCGGCCCGACGCCGGATTCTTATGGCAGTATGCTGGAATTGGCCTGGCGTGGCGAGAAACCGCTGCAATTCCCCAATGGCGAAACGCGCAAGTTCTTGCAAGACAGCGATTTACTCACTATGACCGGCTGGTGTCAGGGTGACGGTTATCGCGTCGGCTTTGGCGAAGTGCGTGGAACAATTTTGCCGGCGTTATAAATTTTCTACAGGCTCAGGTAGGCTTTTGGCTGGCGGTCGGCAAAGACCGGGATGCGGGTGCGGACTTGTTCGACTCGGGTCAGGTCAATCGTGGCGGTCAGCAAAATTTCCGTGTCGCCGGCTTCCACAATCAATTCTCCCCACGGATCGACAATGGTGGAGTGGCCAAAAAAATGAGTCGCGCCATCGGTTCCAACGCGATTACAGGCAATCATATATAGTTGATTTTCAATCGCCCGCGCTCGCAGTAACGTTTGCCAATGGGCCAATCGGGGTGACGGCCATTGCGCAACTAACAGAATAGCTCTGGCCCCGGCTAAGGCGTAGGCGCGGAACAGTTCGGGAAAGCGTAAATCGTAACAAATCGCCAGGCCGATTTTTCCCTGCGGCGTATTAATCAACGTCAATTGCGAACCGGCTGTTAAATGATGATGCTCCTGCATGAGTTGGAACAAATGCACTTTTGAGTAGACGCCGACGGCCTGCCCGGTTGCATCAAAAAAGACGGCGGTGTTCCCATAGCGACCCGGCGTCATCTCGCTCAGGCATGAGCCGAAGACGGCGATGTGATGCGCGGCGGCTAATCCGGCTATTTCACGAAAAACACCGGCGTCGGTAGGCGTGGCATAGCGGGCAGCGTTGCTCAAATCGTAACCGGAGTGCCATAGTTCCGGCAGCAGCACAATATCCGCCTGTTGTGCGGCCGCTTCACAAATCAGGGCGCTGGCGGTGGCCAGGTTTTTTGCCGGTTCGCCCGGCTGGACGCACATCTGGCCCAGGGCGATTTTCCAGGTCGTTTTTTCCATCCATCAACTCCTCAAAGAATAGAATCGGTAGAAAAAGTGAAGCCGCCGGCGCGCAGTTCGCCAATGCACTCTTTGACGGCTTGAATAATCCGCTCGATATCCGCCTCCGTATGCGCGGTGGAAAGGAAGCAAATCCGCCGCTCCCAGGTATAGATGCCCTTTTCCAGCAGCAGTTGAAACAGCAAGTCCATTTCCAGGGGCATTTTTGATAAATGATATTGGCCGAACGATTCGAAGCGAAAAATCGAGCCAAAATGGTTGACTTGAATCGGCACGTTTTCCTGTTGAAAAAATTGATTCAGGACGCTGACTAAATCGGCTGTGCGCGTATTCACTTGCTGCTGAAGCTGCGGTCCGTGCGCTTTAAGATGCAACAGGACGGCGCGCGTAGCCGCCATTGTCAGCGGATGCTTGCAGAAAGTGCCGGCAAAAAAAGGCGTGGGCCGCGTCGGGCCGGAGTCGTCGCCAAACCGCCAGAAACCGCCGTCGATACCATCCAAATAGCGGGCCTGACCGGACACGACGCCAATCGGCATCCCGCCGCCGATCACCTTGCCGTAAGTGACGATGTCAGCGCGCACGTCAAACCAGTGCTGCGCCCCGCCCGGATGAATGCGAAAACCGGTAATCACTTCGTCAAAAATCAGGGCAATGTCTTTTTCCGCCGTCAACCGCCGTAATTCCTGCAAAAATTCTTTGGGCTGAAAACCGGGCCGGCGGCTTTGCACCGGCTCGACCAGTACGGCCGCCAATTCATGCGCGTTGCGGCGGATGCTTTCCAGCGCTTCCGGCGTGCCGTAATTCAAAATAAAATCTTCCTGTACGGTATGCTGGGTCGTGCCGACGGCCATGGGAAAAACGCTTTGCGCATCGGCTAAAGCCAGCACACCGTCAAACGTGCCATGATACGATCCGGCGAAAAAAGCGATCTTGTTCTTGCCGGTGGCGGCGCGAGCTAATCGCAGGGCGACCATGTCGGCTTCGGTGCCGCTGTTACAAAATGTGACCCGCTCGTTGCCGGTCATTTCGCAGATCAGTTGCACAACTTCCGCGGTCAGTTCGTATTGCGGGCCAAGCGCAAAACCTTTTTGCAGTTGGGCCTCCATGGCCGCTTTAATGAACGGCACGTCGTTGCCGAAAAAGCTGACGCCATAGCCCATCGCCAGATCAATATATTCATTGCCGTCAATATCCCACAAGCGCGAACCGGCGGAATGCGAGGCCATGATCGGATACAAGGCTTCTTTTAAAGTGCGCCGAAAGCACAGGCTGTTCAGCCAGTCCGACCAGCGGGCGCGATGCTGCTGAATCAATTGCTTGGATTTGGCGGTGCGGGCATTATAACGGACGATAAAGGCGTCCACAAAGGCTTGCTGCGCCGGTGTCAGCGAATCCGGCTCCAACTTCATGGTGCGGATGTTGGTACGCTCGGATTTGCCGCTATAGTCGGGCAGCCTGATTTCAGCGGATTGCGATTGGGAAGATATTGACATGGCGTCTCCGATCTAATGAATAAAAAAACGGAACGCAGATCGGGCGGATTAGTCAGAGTTTCACGGATTGAAATCATAAAAACTTTATCCGCGCTAATCCGTCTGATCCGTGTCATCCGCGTTCTGTTTCTACATGTTTTTGCACATATTTTTCCAGCAGCATGTACTGCTTGGGCAAGGCGTGCTCGCTGACGCCCAGCGGCGATTTAAAGAAGACGGCCAGATGCGGCATGAGTCCGCGCTCGTTTTTTTGCCGGGCAAAGTCGGCCAGGCGCACCATGTCCAGCGCGATAGGCGCCGCCAGAATGGAATCGCAACCCTGCCAGATAAACTGCATGACCATCTTCGTGTCTAAAAAACCGGCAAAGTGGATGTGATCCCAGGCCGTTTTCCAATCATCTAAAGACGGGACGTACTCAATAGCAGTATGGGTGAAGGTGTCTTCGCCCAGGATGCTTTTGAGCGTCGCGTCCTTGGTGCGGATTTTGGAGGCTTTGTTTAAGGGATTGGCCAGGATTTCGCCGTCTCGGTCACCCAAAATATTAAAACCGGCCCAGCTTAATACCTTGAGATTGCGGATGGGAAACATGCCGCCGAGCATGGATTTAACCATGGTTTCGCCGGTTTTGCCGTCCCGACCCATGTGCGGCACGCTTTTTTCCAGGGCGAGCTGCTGCATGGCCGGTGTCCCGGAA
This sequence comes from uncultured Gemmatimonadota bacterium, assembly GCA_964404765.1. Classification (GTDB taxonomy): domain Bacteria; phylum 4572-55; class 4572-55; order 4572-55; family 4572-55; genus CAYOLL01. The sequence continues at coordinate 10,955 of CAYOLL010000041.1, forward strand.
GCGACCGACGGCGTAAAGTTGATGTACGGGCAGCCCATATCTATCGCGGCATAGGCATAAATGGTGCTGGCGGCAAAGTGCTCGGCCCGGTTGTCGTCCAGCGCTTTTTCCAGTTCTTTCAGGCTTTGGCTGGCCGGACCTTCGGCCTGCAGCGCATCGAAAGGCTCGGTGGAGGCCAGATTGAGCATCACCACGTTATCCAGCTGATGCCGCCGGCTGAACTCGCGGATATCCACCTGAATGGCGGCGATTACATCACGCAACGACAGCATGTTTTTGGGTAAATCCTCGTTGATGAGGGCGCTGATCGACTCGCCGCAATTGTTCGTGATGCCCGGCTTAATGTCGGCATCTACCGCTTCAAGTTGATTTTTGAGCTGCTCGATACGCTGATAACCCAGCGTTCCGGTCGCCTCGTTAATCCGCCGGGCATTTTCGTACAAACTTTCCTGGCGAATATCGTATCCGCCAAAGTGAATGTCAGGCAGCTTAACCAGGTTGAGTTTGGCAAATTCGGCTTTCTCAGTCGTCAGGCCGGTCGTGGAAATTAACCCGTTTTTAATCGCTAAAGCGCCGGTGATCATCGTGGTGGCAACGCCGCCTTTTGCGCCAATGATCCAGACGCCTATCTTTCGTCCCCCGCTGTTCATAAAACCCCCGTTTGTGCAAAAACTATTTTTCTGACGCTAACATGTACGGAAAATTCGGACCCTTTACAACAACGCCTCTTGCTCGCCGCTGTTGACTTTCTCAACTTGCGCTTTTTTGAAGGTCAAGCCGCCGCGCGTCAAATCCGGATAGCGGGCGGATTCCGCGCCGGTCAGCAAACCTTCAACCGTCAACATCTGAATCTTTGGGAATGAACCGCTGTGCGGCGATTCGTAATAACCGGCGCTTGTTGCTTCGGTCAGCATGGGTTGGGTTGGCGGCGTCAGCGTGACAAATAAACCAAGCTGCGCCTTTTCCCGCTCCACCGAGTTCTTCAAATCGGCCACCATCGCCCGGCCAACGTTCTCGCCGCCTTTGATTGAGACAATAATCTTTTTGGCCGGGCCTTTGTCGGTGTCCTGAAAAAAAATAAGGCCGTCAATGCCGCGATCCGCGCCCTTCTTCTTGCCCTGATACGGCTGCGCATTGACCAGCGAGCATGCCCACCATTGAAATTGGTACTTATCGCGGGCAGCCAATTCCCGCGCTCCGGCCAAATCTTTGGGCGTGCCGTAAACCTCAAACTTTAAGTCCGGGAAGGCATCTTTCAGTCGTTTCTCGATCAGACTGATCGCCAGATGGGTAATATCAATGCCAATCCATTGGCGACCTAGCTTTTGGGCGGCAACCACGGCGGTGCCGCAACCGCAAAACGGGTCCAGCACAACATCGCCTTCTTTGGAACTCGCCGCAATAATGCGTTCCAATAAGGCCAACGGCTTTTGGGTTGGGTAGCCCAAACGCTCGGCGGCTTGCGGATTTATGGATGAGATGTCAACCCAGCAACTCCCCACCGGATCGCCGGTATCATTCCGCGGACGTAGTTTTCGAAAAGGTTTTCCGTTAGACGGCCAGCCCAGATCACCTTGCCGATCAATTTCAGCCAGCTTTTCTAAATTAACTCGCCAGCCAAACTGTCCCGGAGTATATCCTTTGTATTCGTAAACAAGATTTGGGCGATTTCCCATGCTGGGTGAGCGCAAAATCGGGCCGTCCGTATATGCGCCCTTCTCATCGACACGGTCATATTTTTGCTGCAATTCTTTTTCAGAAAGATGCGTTTTTATTTTGGAATAGTTAAGCTGCGCCTGATCTGTTTTTGCATAAAAAAGAATAATATCCGTATCCGGACTATACCGCTTGGAGTTATGCTGAGAACCTTTTGGATTTTTGGAACGGTGCCAGGTAATCTCATTTCTGAAATTTTCGGGCTTGAAGACAGCATCCATCAATATTTTGAGATAATGGCTGGCTGTTGGATCGCAATGCAGATACAAGCTGCCAGTCGGTTTAAGCGTACGATGCAACTCCAGCAACCGATTGGCCATCATGGTCAGATAGGCCATCATGTCGGATTCGTGCAAAAAACGGCGCATGGATTCGAGCAGTTGCGCCACATCCGTGTTGGACTGATGCAGGACTTCGGCAAACTCTTTTTCCGCTTGCTCGCCCCAGGACCAGGTATCTTTAAACGCCATAATTTGCGCATCGGACTCATGCCCTTTGGGCGTTTTAAACAACAAGTTGTAGTCGCGCTTGCTGTTAAAAGGCGGATCGAGATAAATCAAATCCACGCTCTCGTCTTTGATGTGCTCGCGCAAGATGTCGAGATTATCGCCAAAATATAATGCGTCCATATAAAAACCTCAGTGGAGTAGCAAACTTCACTTACAAACTCAAGTTAGCTATTCCTGTTTTGAATGGATGGATAAATATGCGGACAGAATTCCGGCGCTTATTCCACTGCCCATTTGTATTCTGGCGGATAGGTCAGGCAACTTTTCTGATCCAGTATATGCGCCGCATGAATCGGCCAGTAGGGATTGCGCAGCATTTCCCGGCCTAATAAGACAATATCGGCCTGCCCGGCGCGAATAATTTCGTCGGCCTGAGCCGGTTGTGTAATCAGACCGACTGCCGCCGTCAAAATGCCGACTTCTTTTTTGATCGTTGCGGCAAACGGCGCTTGATAACAGGGCCCAATTGGGACTTGTACATCCGGGACAATTCCGCCTGAACTGCAATCAATGACATCAACCCCTTCGCTTTTAAGCCGTCGGGCCAGCGCAACAGAATCTTCCAAAGTCCAGCCGCCTTCAGTCCAATCCGTGCAGGACAGGCGGACGGAAAAGGGTCGGTCTTCCGGCCATACGCTGCGAATTGTCTGCGTGGTTTCAATCACAAAACGGATTCGATTTTCAAAGCTGCCGCCATAAGCGTCGGAACGATGATTGGATAAAGGCGAGCAAAAACTGTGCAGGAGATAACCATGCGCCGCGTGGAGTTCCATCCAATTGTAATCAGCGACTAAAGCGCGGACGGCTGCGGCCCGAAATGCGGCTTGTACGCGCTGAATGTCGGTCAGGGTCATTTCTTTGGGAGTACGATTGGCTAATCCGCCAAACGGGATGGGACTTGGCGCAATGGTTTCCCAGGGCTGATTGTTTTTCAGCGCTGCCGGGTTATCCCGATCCCATGGTCGTGGGGTGCCGGCTTTGCGTCCGGCATGGGCCAGTTGAATACCGGAAACTGCGCCATGTTGATTAATAAAATGATTAATTCGCAACAACGGCTCAATTTGTTTATCGGCCCAAAGTCCCAAATCGGCTGCCGAAATTCGTCCACGCGGCTCGACGGCGGTAGCTTCGGTGATAATCAGCCCGGCGCCGCCGACGGCCCGCGCGCCCAGATGCGCCAGATGCCAATCGGTTGCTTTGCTGTCCAAAGCCTGGTATTGACACATGGGCGAAAGGCCAATGCGATTCCGCAGCGTTATATTTTTAATTGTCAGGGGATCAAAAAGCTGAGGCATAGTTAAAAACAGGTGGATAGGCTGTAGGCTCTTAGGTCAAGCCTATGCGTCTACAGACTAAAAGGATCGGTTACAGGCTATGAACAGCCTAACAGTCTAAACGGGCCATTGCATTTCACTTGCCAGCTTCTCGATTAATTGGCGCTGGCCGGGCGTCAGGTTGGCAGGGGCCTGAATGTGCAGCGTAATTAGCATATCGCCCCGGCGATGCTCTTTGTGAATGCCCATGCCGGGAATACGCAAAATAGCGCCGCTGGATGTGCCCGGTTTAATTTTTACATGAATGGTTTTTCCATGAATGGTTTGCGCTGGAATGGATGTCCCCAAAGCTGCCTGGGCGAAGTTTAGCGGCGCTTCGAGCAAAATATCCAGGTCGTTGCGTTTATATTGCGGGTGTGGTTCAATCTTTACAACAACGAGCATATCGCCGGCAGGGCCGTCATACAGCGATGGTTCGCCCTGGCCGCGTAGCCTGATTTTTTCACCGTCATTAATACCGGCGGGGATTTTAACACTCAATGTTATGGTTTCATAGGCGCTGCTTTTGGGGACATAGACGGTAACGGAACCTCCCAACGCGGCGGTCATAAACGGGACTTGAATTGTGGCTTCCACATCGTTGCCGGGTGTTTTTGGCGGCGTGCGCCGTCGGCGTGATCCCGCGCGGTTTTTGCCCAGCATTTGCTCGATCAGATCGTTTAAGCTACCCAAATCATTGGGGTCAAACCCAGCCTTACCACCGGTCTGGCTAAAGTTGCCAAAGTCCTCATAATTAAAGCCCGAATTGCCGCCCAATCCGTATTTCCGCATTTGATCATATTGGGCGCGTTTTTTGTCGTCTTTTAGAATATCATGGGCCGCGCTGATTTCTTTGAATCGTTCTTCAGCGCCCTTGTTACCGCGGTTTTTATCCGGATGGTGCTTTTTGCTTAAATCTCGGAATGTTTTTTTGATTTCATCGGAGTTGGCCGATTCGTTTACGCCCAGGATTTCATATAAATTTTTGCTTTTATCCAAGGGTTAAACCTCAATATTTCGTGGTGTAGCATATACACATGGCTTTTCCGAAGAAAAGTTGGATTGTCGCGAAGCAGGTAAAAAAAACAGGCAGATCCGCGTAAATCCGCTTGTATAGTAACAACCAAATTTATGGCTCTTCTAACCTTTTCCTGTGCGAAACTTTGCGGCTTGACTCTTTCCGTAAAAACTTTGGCTCATGGGATTAAGATGGTGAAACCTTGCGAAGCTTGCGAAGGCTTCATTTGAAATCCGCATGTTTTGTGCACTGAAGCCTTCGCAAGGTTGGATTTCCACAAACATGTTCCATGAGCCAAAACTTTCTATGAGCCAAATTTGTTCAGTTGACATTAATGTTTACCGTATGCGCTCGGGAAGCTTCGTGGCGTGGCAGATGGATCGACAGAATGCCGTCTTTAAAATTGGCGCTGACCTGCTCTACGTCAACTTGATAGACGGTATGGACTGTGCGCTTGAACCGGCCATAGAAACGCTCACTGCGCAGATAGCGCCCGCCTTCTTCAGCGGGCAGACGTTTAATTTCACCCGTAATCACCAGTGTGTTATCCTCAATCTGCAGTTGAATATCGCTTTTACTAACACCTGGAATTTCTACAAACACCCATAACTCTTCATTTCGCTCAATCACATCGAGCAACGGATAAATAGTGTTTTCAGAGTCCGTCCGACCAACCTCAAAGGCTTCGGCAAAGGCCTGACCCATTTGCTGGCCGAGATTTTCCAACTCACCCCAAATCACACGGTAAGCACGATTGGAACGCATGACGCACCTCCTTTTGATCAGATTATAATCCGCAAAACGCTAAATCGGCGCAATTTTTTTTGCGTCGACCTAACTTCAAGCACGAATTAGCAAGGGATATCATCGTCTTCATGGGAAGCATAATGTAAGGATGTCTCCGGCACAAACCACAAGCCGTCACCCTCCTCATCTAACACGTTCAGCCGGTCGCGGATAAAACGGCGCAGTTCAAAAGTTTTAGCGCCAAAGGCAACCAAACCCGCGGCTATTCCACCCAATGATAACAGGCCGACGGAAATGCCGCCGATGGCTACTGCGCCGACCGCGACATTCCCAATAGCAATAATACCTTTGCTAACTGCGGCGTTGTTGCCAAGATTAATGCTGATAAGCGGCACTCCCAGCACGCTGAGCGACGAAGTGTATTCTAACGAACCGTTTTTCTTTTCCATATATTTAACTCTTTTCTACTGCTAAAGATAGTTAAAGCCCCGCCACGACCGCCTGACCGTGACAGGGCTATCCAAAGGCAAATTTTCGCGACTATTTGGGCATTCCTTCAAATGTTGCTTTAAAATGAGACCTCCGCACCTTTTTATAAAATATCTGCAAAGTCTGCGGAGCCCGAATAGTTTTTGATCCGAAAATGGACTTAACTGTTTTCAGCCTCAAGCCGCAGTTCATCCACCCGATTGGTGCGCTCCCAGGTAAAGCTGTCTTCGGTCCGGCCAAAATGCCCGTAGGCCGCAGTTTTGCGAAAGATGGGACGTCGCAAATCCAGGGTTTTGATGATGCCGCCGGGTGTCAGGTCAAAAACTTTGCGCACAATTTTGGTCAGCTTATCATTTTCGATTTTACCGGTGCCGTTGGTCTCAACCATGACCGAGACCGGGTCTACGACGCCAATAGCATACGCAAGCTGCACTTCGCATTCATCGGCCAAACCGCTGGCCACGATATTTTTGGCAACCCAACGCGCGGCGTACGAACCGGAACGGTCTACTTTGGTCGGATCTTTGCCGGAAAAAGCCCCGCCACCATGGCTGCCCTTGCCGCCATAAGTATCAACAATGATTTTGCGCCCGGTCAGTCCACAATCGCCCTGCGGTCCGCCTACAACAAATCGTCCGGTCGGGTTGATATGATAGATGATGTTTTGCTCGTCAAACAAATGGGCCGGCATAATCGGTTTAATCACTTTTTCGACCATATCGTGACGGATTTGCTCGTGGGTGACTTCGGGATTATGCTGGGTCGAAAGCACAACCGTATCAATTCGAATCGGCTTTTTACCGTCATATTCAACCGTAACCTGGCTTTTACCATCAGGGCGAAGGTAGGGTAATGTGCCGTTCTTGCGCATTTCGGACAAGCGCCGTACCAGCTTGTGGGCCAGCATGATCGGCATGGGCATCATTTCGTCGGTTTCACGGCTGGCATAACCGAACATGATGCCTTGATCACCGGCGCCGGCTCTATCCACACCCAAGGCAATGTCGCCGGACTGCTCATCAATCGAGGTCAGCACCGCGCAAGTTTCATAATCAAAACCATACGTGGCGTTGGTATAACCGATATCTTTGATGACGGCACGAACCGTTTTTGGAATATCCACATAGCAGGAGGTCGTGATTTCGCCGGCCACCATCACGACGCCGGTTGTGGCCATACACTCACAAGCCACGCGTCCAAACGGGTCTTTCTCTAAAATGGCATCCAGTACTGCATCGGAAATCTGGTCGCAAACTTTATCCGGATGTCCTTCTGCAACAGACTCCGAGGTAAACAGATGACGCTCTTTCATTCAAATTCCTTTCTTTAAACGGAAGGTTTAGATTGACAAGCAAAATGCTGATATAATTTAGGCAGCTTTTCCAAAAAAGTCAACTTTTTTTATGATTGCGCGGGCAGCCTTGGTCTTGCAATGAACTTGCGGCGCAAAATGTCTGTCTCGCGGGAAGTGCGACTCCGGCGAGTCGCGCTGCACACTACGAGCCTGGAACTTTTTAATCAACGCAGGGGTTTTAGCCCACCCGGAACAAGCCGAGCCCAAAAACACAAAAGCTGAGGTTTTAAACAGTGCGAAGCGACAATGTTGTCAAATTTAATACCCTTGTTTTGCTGATAGCCTTGTTGGGCGGTATTTTTGATTGTTTTATGTATGAAACCGAGCACATTTCAGCGGCAGCAGGCGATATAACTGCAATATCCGGATGCGCTTCGTCAGAAATTCCGCTCACGCAACACTGCCCGCATAGCTGCGCCTGTCTTTGTCACGCCCATGCGTATTTGTACCGCTTTTCCACGTTTTTATCCGCGTCTTTTGCCTGCGATACGACGCCCGACCTTTCCGCCAGCCTGCTTTCCCAACCCCAGCGTCGATTGGATCGTCCGCCGATTTGTTAACGTTTGCGAGCTTTTGCAACCATAAACGTTAACTCGAAACGCAAATTCGCGCCGTTTTACCGGCTGCGGGTTTTTGCGTTCCCCAAAAAAGGACGATCCTACATGATTGACCGCATTATCCGCTTTTCCATCGAGCAAAAAGCGATTGTCGGCTTTTTTGTGCTCGCGCTCATCGTTTGGGGCGGCTATTCGCTGACCAAACTGCCGATTGACGCTGTGCCCGATATTACCAACAATCAAGTGCAAATCATTACCCTGTCGCCCAATCTGGCCGCGCCGGAAGTGGAGCAATTCATTTCTGCGCGGATTGAAGTGGCCATGGCCAGCATTCCCAACGTGATCGAAATCCGCTCGATCTCGCGCATGGGTTTGTCCGTGGTGACGGTGGTTTTTCAAGACGCCGTGGCCGTGAATCTCAAGCGCCAACTCGTCGGCGAAAAGCTCAAGGAAGTCGAAGAGCAAATCCCGCCCGGCCTCGGCACGCCGGAGATTGCGCCCAGCAGCACCGGCCTCGGCGAAATCTATCAATACGTCGTCCACGCCCAAAAAGGTTACGAAGACCGCTACTCGCCCATGGAACTGCGCACGATTCAGGACTGGATCGTCAAGCGGCAATTGCTGGGCACGCCCGGCGTGGCCGAAATCAACAGCATGGGCGGTTATCTTAAGCAATACGAGGTGGCCGTCGATCCCGATAAGCTCAACAGCATGGACATCAGCTTGGACGATATTTTTACGGCGCTGGCCGAGAATAACGAAAACAGCGGCGGCGCTTACATCGAAAAATCATCCAACCTCTATTTTATCCGCGGCCTGGGCCTGATTTCGAGCTTAGAAGATATTCAAAAAATTGCCGTCAAAACCGTCAACGGGATGCCGGTTTTATTGGGCTCGATTGCCGAAGTCGGCTATGGCAGCGCGGTGCGTTACGGCGGGGCCACCCGCAACGGCGAAGGCGAGGCGGTCGTCGGCACGGTGATGATGCTCAAGGGCGAAAATTCCGCCGAAGTAGTCAAGCGGGTGAAAACACGCCTGACCCAAATCGAGAAAACCTTGCCCGAAGGCGTGGCCATCACCCCGTTTTTGGATCGCACCAAACTGATCGACAAGGCCATCCGCACCGTCACCCAAAACTTGATTGAGGGCGGCTTGATCGTCATTTTTGTACTGGTGCTGCTGCTGGGCAATCTGCGGGCCGGGCTGCTGGTCGCTTCGGTCATCCCGCTGTCCATGCTGTTTGCCTTTGGCCTGATGAACTTGTTCGGCGTGTCCGGCAATTTGATGAGCCTGGGCGCGATTGACTTTGGCTTGATCGTGGACGGCGCGGTGATTATTGTCGAAGCGACGCTGTATCATCTTCATTCAAGAAAAAACCCGTCAGGTTTTGGAAACCTGACGGGTTTAACTCAAGCCGAAATGGACGAAGCCGTCTATCAATCCGCTGTCAAAATTCAGCGCTCGGCCACCTTTGGCGTGTTGATCATCCTGATCGTTTATCTGCCGATTTTGGCCCTGACCGGCATTGAAGGCAAGATGTTTAAGCCGATGGCCCAAACGGTCGGCTTTGCCCTGCTGGGTTCGCTGCTGTTATCGCTGACCTACGTGCCGATGATGTCCACGCTGGTTTTGAGCAAGCAAACGGCCCACAAAAAAAATATCAGCGATTGGATCATGGCCACTTTGCTGAAGATTTACGAACCGTCGTTAAAAGCGGCGCTGCGTTTAAAAGCGTTGGTTTTGGTGATCGCGCTGGGTTTGTTCGGTCTGGCCGTGTTCATTTTTCTCAACATGGGCGGCGAGTTTATCCCGACGCTGGAGGAAGGCGATTTGGCCACGCACGTAATGATCAAACCGGGCAGTTCCTTGATCCAAATGAACGAGACGACCACCCGCGTGGAAAAGATCATCATGGAAAACTTTCCCGAAGTGGAACAGGTCGTCAGCAAAATCGGCTCGGCCGAAATCCCGACCGACCCGATGCCGATTGAGGTCGCCGACGCCATGATTATCCTCAAAGATAAAAGCGAATGGACCAGCGCCAAAACGCGCGAAGAACTGGTGGCCAAAATCGAGGCCAAAGTCGGCGAATTGCCCGGCGTGACTTACGAATTTCAACAGCCGATTCAAATGCGCTTTAACGAGTTGATGACCGGCGTGCGCTCCGATATCGCCATCAAAATTTACGGCGAGGATTTGGAACAGCTGGTTCAGATCGGCAACCAGGTGGTGGCCCGAATCGGCGATGTGGCCGGGGTCAAAGACCTCAAGGCCGAGCGCATTTCCGGCTTGCCGCAGATTTTTGTGGCTTATGATCGCGGCAAACTGGCGCAGCACGGCCTGTCCATCGCCGATGTAAACCAGATGCTGCGGACGGCCTTTGCCGGTGAAGTGGCCGGCGTGGTGTTCGAAGGCGAAAAGCGCTTTGATCTGGTTGTGCGCCTGCATCAAAAATACCGCCAGGATTTGGAAAATGTGCGCAATCTCTACATCGAAACGCCCTCCGGCGCGCAAATTCCGCTCAAGGAAATCGCCAATATTGACTATCACCTGGGCGCGGCCCAAATTTCCCGCGACGACGCCAAACGCCGCATTACGGTGACGTGCAACGTCCGCAACCGCGACATCGAATCGGTGATCAAGGATATCCAAAAACGACTGGACAGCGACCTCAAACTGCCGACCGGTTATTATCTGACCTATGGCGGACAGTTTGAAAACCTCAAGCAAGCCAAAGACCGCTTGCAAATCGCCGTGCCCGTTGCGTTGGCCCTGATTTTTTTCCTGCTTTTGTTCACCTTTGATTCGGTCAAGGAGGCGCTGCTGATTTTCACTGCCGTGCCGCTGGCGACGATTGGCGGCGTGTTTGCCCTGGTCTTGCGTGATTTGCCGTTCAGCATCTCGGCCGGCGTGGGGTTTATTGCCCTGTTCGGCATTGCGGTTTTGAACGGGATCGTGCTGATCAGCTATTTCAATCAACTGGAAAAAGAAGGTGTGACCGATGTCATCGAGCGCATCCTCAAAGGGGCGACGACGCGCTTGCGCCCGGTTTTGATGACCGCAACCGCGGCGGCGCTGGGCTTTTTGCCGATGGCGATTTCCGGTTCGGCCGGGGCGGAAGTGCAGCGGCCGCTGGCTACCGTCGTTATCGGCGGGCTGATTACGTCCACCTTTTTAACGCTGTTGGTTCTGCCGGTTTTGTATAGCTTGTTTAAGCCGCATTCGGGCATCAAACACGAAGACGAGGCGGATGTTAAACTGGCCCTGGCCCTGGCGCTGGTTGGACTGCTGGCCGTTCTGCCGCAGTCCGCGCAAGCCCAGGAGGTGTTGACGTTGGATCGAGCGATTGACACGGCCTTGAAAAATAACGCCGCGGTTCAGGCGGCCCGGCTCACCGTCGAGCAACAAAAACTGCTGGGCAAAGCCGCATTTGATCCGCCCAAAACCAACTTTGAATTGGAAAAAGAAGCGGACGCCGATAAGCTCACGATTTCGCAAGCGTTCGCCTTTCCCACGGTTTATGCGGCCCAAAGCAATTTCGCCCGGCAACATACCCGTCTTTCCCAATATCAATTGGAATTAGCGGAGCGGGATATTGTCCGGGCGACGAAAACGGCGTTTTATCAACTCGACCTCGGTTTTCGGCGGCTGGCGATTTTGAGCGAGCAAGACAGCTTGTATGCCCGCTTAGCCCGCGTCGCCGAAATCAAGTATCAATCCGGCGGCATTGCCTTGCTGGAAAAATTGTCGCTGGAAACGCGCTTTCACGAAGTCCAAAACGAACGCCTTCAGGCCGAAGCCGATATCGCCCTGGCCAAATTGCAGTTGCAAGCCGTGTTGCAAGACCCGAATACGGCCGCTTTTTTGACCGCGTGCGATGTTTGCCTGGAGTCACCACCGCGCCCGGAACTTCCGCCGCCGCCGGATTCGACGGTTTGGCGAAAACAGCCGCAATTTGCCCTACTGCAAGCGCAGGTGGATTTGGCCGCCGCGGAAAAACGGCTGCACAAAAATGCGCTGTTGCCCGACTTTTCGCTGGGCTACTTTCGCCAAAAGACGGGCGCCGAATCGTCAAACGGCTTTGTAGCCGGGTTGAGTCTGCCGCTGTGGTTTCGTCCGCAGACGGCGCGAATTCAAGCAGCGGAACGGGCCGCGCGCATCGCCGAAAAAAATGCGGCTGGCGAATCGTACCGCCTGCGAACCGAAATGATGACCTTAGCCGGGCAGGCGGCCAAGCTGGAACGGTCGCTGGCGTTTTATGAACAACGCGCTTTGCCGGAAGCCGACGCTTTGTTGCGAACGGCCAACCGCAGTTACGAGTTGGGCGAAACTGCGTATGTAGCTTACCTGCAAAGTCTGACCCAGGCGTTTCAAATCCGGCTGACGTATTTGGAACAGTTGAATGCATGGAACCAAACCATTGCCGGACTGAGCTATTTTGTGAAAAACTAAGTGATCGAGCAGAATTATTGTGGCATTTTAAATCGTCATTGCGAGGAGCGTTTTTTGCGACGAAGCAATCCCCGCCTGCATTTGGAGATTGCTTCGCAAAAACGGCTCGCAATGACAGCTCCGTTAAAAATGCCTGTTTATTTTTGTCCGATTACTTAAATTGCCGGATTTGCCGATGCACAACCCGGTAAATCCGACGATGAGGAAGGTTAAAATGAGTGAGAATCATCATCACGATCATGGCCACAATCACGCGCATCATCATGATTTAACCGAAAAGCGGCTAATGATTTCGGTGGGATTAAATTTGATGATTACGCTGGCGGAAGTTATCGGCGGTTTGATTTCCGGCAGTTTGGCGCTGTTGTCGGACGCGGTCCATAATTTAAGCGACAGCGGCTCGTTAGCGTTGAGTCTAATCGTCCACCGCATTTCGCGCCGGCAACCCGATCAGCGAAAAACATTTGGCTATAAGCGCGCCGAAACGATTGGCGCGTTGATTAACCTGGTTACGTTGATTGTGATCGCGCTGTTTCTCCTCAAAGAAGGCGTTGAGCGCTTTTTTCAGCCGCAGCCGATTGAAGGTTTAACCATGTTTGTCGTTGCCATCGTGGGCTTGTTGGGCAATGTGATCACGGCGGTTTTGCTGTTTCAAAGCGCTAAAGATAACCTGAATATCAGGAGTTCCTTTTATCATATCTTGTCCGACGGGTTGTCTTCGGTGGGCGTGATTCTGGCCGGAATTCTGATTCTGAAATATCGGCTTTATATCGTCGATACGCTTTTAACCATCGTGATTGCGGGCTATATTTTAGTCCAAAGTTACGGCCTGTTAAAGCAAACGATCAACTTGTTGATGGACAGCGCGCCGGACGGTTTTGAGTTGGATCATTTGGAGCGGGAAATCAAGGCCATAGCGCGCGTGAGAGACATCCATCACATTCACGTTTGGCAATCGGACGAGGCTTCGACCTGCCTGGAGGCGCATATTGTGGTTGATCCCGCCGATTTATCGCAAATGGAGGCGATCAAAGATCAAATTAAGCATGTTCTAACGGATCATTTTCATATTCAGCACTCGTCTTTGGAATTTGAAACCGGCGTGTGCGCGAATCTAACCCATTAAAGAGATGCCATCTTTACTGCCGCGGCGATGTGCAAGCCGTCACGATTGTACACTATTTGATCGTTAAAGATGGCATCTCTAATCCATTCTCTAATCCATTGCCAAATAACCTTGCGAAGGCTCACGTTGGAGAGTTCAGCGAGCCTTGAAAATATTGACTTTGCAACAAATTTAACCTTCGCAAGGTTTTCTATATCCATTAAGATTAAGAAACAAAGGAGTTAATTATGTTACGCAAAACGTTGATGTTAGCGATTTTGTATTCTGTTACGCTGTTGACCGCCTGTCAAAATACGGCGCAAAAGGCCGAGGAAGATCATCATGGCGAGGCCGAAGCCGCCGAACAGGGCGAAGCGTTCGATCAAGTCCATATTTCCGCCAGGCAAGCGGAAACCCTGGGGATTGAACTGGGGCATTTGGAAAATAAGCCGCTCAAAAATCTGATTAAAGCCAACGGCGTGCTCAAACTGCCGCCGCAAAACCAGGCCGATGTCAGCGCACTGATGGACGGGCGAATCCGCGAAATCCGGGTGGTGGAAGGCGATGCCGTGAGAAAAGGTCAAACCCTGGTCCTGGTGGAACAGCCGGATTTTATTCAATTGCAACAGGATTATTTGGAAGCTGTCAATCATCTGGCCTTTTTGGAAAAAGAATTGGAGCGGCAAAAGAATCTGGCGGCGGAAAATCTGGGCGCAGCCCGGGAGCTTCAACAAATCGAAAACGAATACCGCACCGAAAAAAGCCAAAAAGAAGCGTTGAAGCAAAAATTGGCGTTGTTCGGTGTATCGCCGGAAAAGCTGGAGCGGGGCGAATTTACCGCGGTCATGCCGATCTTATCGCCGATTGATGGGGCGGTGCGCGCGATTCATGTCAATGTGGGCGGCTTTGTCGAGGCGATGGACACGATTTTGGAAGTGGTGGACAACCGCCATCTGCATTTGGATTTGCATGTTTACGAGACGGATTTGCCGAAAATCAAGCTGAAGCAAAAAGTCTACTTTACGCTGCCCAACCAAAATTCCGGCGAGATGCAAGCCGAGATTTTCGCCATCGGCAAAGCGCTGGAGCCGGAAACAAAGTCGGTCATTGTCCATGCCGACATGCGCAATCGGGTGGACGCGCTGCTGCCGGGTATGTACGTCAGCGGTTACATCGCCTTAAGCGAAGCCGAAGCCGTCGCCGCCGTGCCGGATGAGGCGATTGTCCGGGAGGGCAACCTGGCTTATATTTTCGTCCATGTTGAAGAAGGTGAAGCTCATAAAGAGGAAGCTCACGCCCATGAAGGTGAAGCTCATAAAGATGAGGCGCTCGACGACCACGCCCACGCAGGCGAGGAAATGGCCTTTAAACTTGCGGGCGTAAAAACCGGCGCATCCGGGGGCGGTTTTACGGAAGTTGTTTTATTTGCTGACCTTCAGGAACATGTTGAAATCGTCGTCAAAAATGCGTATTATCTGCTGGCGGAATTGCGCAAAGGCGAAGGCGGCGGCGACGCGCACGCGCAGCATTAGCCTGCAAGTCCTCTTTAATCGTTTGCACAAGTCGAGTCTCACCACAAACAATGAAAGGCTTAGCAATGAAAATTTTGATCATCTTCAACCGAGTGCCTTACGACAGCACGGATGTAACCTGGAATGGATTGCGTCTGGCAGAAAAGCTGCTGGAAGCCGGACAAGAAGTGCGAATATTTCTGATGAATGACGCCGTAGATATGGCCCGTGATGCTTGCAAACCCCCGGAAGGCTACGACCAGGATTTGTCGCAAATGCTTAAAGATCTTATTGCTAAGGGTGTGCCGGTAAAGGTTTGCGGAACCTGTATGGCGCGGTGCGGGATTCATAAAAACCGTCCTTATTTCGAGGGGGCGGAGAAATCAACAATGCCGGCGCTGGCAGATTGGGTCATTGAGAGCGACAAGGTTTTAACATTTTAATTGCATGCAAAACTTACCGTGAAGGAATCTCGCCTCAAGACGAACGGGCCGGTCTTCTATATTTGGAAGGCCGGCCTTTTATTTTTTATTTTTCTATTCAGATCGCGATAGACAGACGGTCATGGGAATTTTCCTATGACCGTTTGTTTATAGCGTAATAAAAACAGCTTGCCAACTTTGTCGCTGGTGTGTATATATACGACATGAATTCTTTGCACTTTCGAAAATACAAATACTTCATGGCGGGTGTGTTGGTTTTCACCCATCTCGTCATTTGTAGTTTGGCCCCGTGGTTTCATCAGCATCTTGATGAAGACCACGCGGGTGCGGCTGCTCATGTACATCATTCCCATATTTTGCCATCGGTTTTCCCGGTTTTGGCGGGTGAGCCGACGCATCACGACACCCATGATGTCCGGCATTTTCTGGAGGGTTTTCAGCCGCTCGATCTGATGCGGGTCTCAAACGCTACTCATTCCGGACGCCCATCTGCTACCGGCAATCAAACGCCGCCACACAATATCACCGGCATCCTCCCGTCCTCAATTTTTTTGCCGCCATCTTTTGCTAAGACCGCTTTCAAACCGCCTTTGACACGACCCCATCCAAAAGATTTTACACTCAGCGCAACCGATCTCTCGCCGCCGCTCGCCTGAATTTTTCCTACCTGTTACCTCTCTCTAAATTTTTAAAGCGACATCCTTTTTCCCCAATCTTTGCTTGGGATGGGGGTTGCATTATGCCGTATTTTTCCCAAATCACACTCTTGTGAATCGGGCTACGGCGTATCACATTCTCCAACATCTTCGTAATTGCTCAAAAAGCTGTGGTGATTTTGGAGTCCAAAGCGAAGCTTTGTAGTTGATGTCAAAGCAAAGCTCCGCTTTAAACTCCGCTTTTACAACGGTTTTTGAGCGCTACACATCTACACATCCACCGGAGGATTTTATCTTGAAGCTCATTCGAGTTGTTACCGGTTTGTGCTGTTGCGTCGGAGTTGCGGTCTCCGACGCGGCGCAGGAATCGGGCGGATCGGCGCAGACCGTTACGCTGGCGCAAGCCGTCGAGCGGGCCATGACAAATTACCCGACGCTGCAAATTCAGCGCTATGCCATCGAGCAGGCCGCCGCGCAGAAGATCACCGCCGGTCTGCTGCCCAACCCAACGCTTTCCTATTATCGCGAAGACCTGAGTCTGGACGGTCAAAACCGCGGCGAACAGTCTTTTTCCGCCGAGCTGCCGCTCAATTTTATTTGGACGCGCTCCCCGCTGCGCAAAGCGGCTGCGGCGCAGGTCGAAATGGAACAATTCATCCTGGTGGACGCGCAGCGCTTGCTCAAACTGGAGACGCAGCGGACGTTTATCGAATGCTATTATGCCGCCCGGCGTTACGAGGCCGGGCAGAAAGCAGCCGCCGTATTCGATCAAGCGGCAAAGGCCGGCCGGGATCGGCTGGCGGAAGGCGATATGTCCGGCTACGAGCAGCAGCGCATTGCTGTGGAGCAGCAGCGCTATCAAACCGCAGCGGTTGAACTGCAGGCGGAATTTGCCGCCGGGCAGCGTCGTCTGGCGTTTTTGCTTGATCCGGCTCACAGCGAGACAGCGCTCCAGCCAGTCGTCGATTTTCAAGCGCCGGCGGCGGAAGTATCGTTTGAAAAACTGCTGGCGCACGCCCTGCAAAACCGACCCGATCTACAGGCCGCCCGCGCCGCTTTACGCGGCCGGCAAGCCTTGCAACATGCGGCTAAACGGCAACAATTACCGGAAGTCAGCGTTTCGGGCGGTTATAAAACGCAGTCCGATGATTTTAAAGGCCCGGTGGTTCAACTTAACTTCGGGCTGCCGCTTTTTGATCGCAACCAGGGCGGGGTGCGCTACACCCGCGCCGCAAGCGAGCAGCAAGCCTTGCACGTCGAGTTGCTGGAAAAACAAGTGGCGCTGGAGGTGCGGCAAACATACGAGACTTATCGTCTTTATCGCGAACGGGTCGGACAGCTTTTGCCGGCCGGAGCCCAGGCGCCGGAGCAAATTTTGCAAATTGCCCAATTTTCGTATGCCGAAGGCGAGATGTCACTGGTCGAATTGCTGGACGGCGTCCGCGCCTACAGCGAAGCCTTCCAAACTCAAATCGCGCTGCTGCTGAAGTATCAACAGAGCATTTTTGAATTAGAGAGTGCGGTTGCGGCTGCCATCACATCTTTTTAAACGGAGCGCAAAATTTTTAATTTTGCAGCGCATAACCAACGCTGTCCGGGGCGCAAAAATAAATTTTTGCACTCCAGATTGCGTTTATAACGGAGGAAAACCATGATACGAATTTTATTTTTTTGGAGTTGTCTGTTGTTCTGCGCCGCGGGTTCGGGCTGCAATAGCCACGACGATCACGCCCACACATCCGAAGAGGCGCACGAACACGAGCACGAAGGGACAGCCGTTACGTTGTGGACGGATAAGACCGAGTTATTTATGGAATACCCCGCGCTGGTGGTGGGGAAAGAAGCGGCCTTTGCCGTGCATCTTTCGGCCATGAAAAATTTTAAGGCGATAACCGCAGGGCGGTTGACGTGCGTTTTCAGCGGCCCGATTGACGACAACCTGACCGTCGTGGCCGAAGCGCCGAGTCATCCCGGCATATTTCGACCGGTGGTGACGTTTGCAGCCGGCGGCGTTTACGATCTGGAACTGCGCCTGGAAGGACCGCAAGTGACGGATGTCATTTTGGTGCCAAACGTGCGCGTTTATGCCGACGTGTCCAAAATCCCGCACCCTGAAGAAACCGCCGGCAGTGAAGAATTGATTACGTTTCTCAAAGAGCAGCAGTGGAGAATTGATTTCCGCACCGAACCCGTCCAACCGCGCAAGCTGTCCGGATCGGTGCAAGCCGTCGGCGAAATCCTGGCCAGAGCGCAGGGTCATGCCGAGGTTCCGGCCCCGGTCGCGGGCGTTATTTTGGCCGATCAAAACGCCAACATACCGTCAATCGGCGCGAAGGTCAAGAAAGGGGCCGTGTTGGCCGTTATTTCCCCCTCTGCCAATGCGGAGGCCGGTCTGATCAACATCCGCAACGAATTTCTTCTGGCCAAAGCCGAGTTTGAGCGAGCGCAGCGCCTTTTTGAGAAGCAAGCCATCTCGCAAAAGCGACTGGAGGAAGCCAAGCTTCGGTTTGAAGCCCGGCAGGCCGGTTATGATGTCATTGCCCGCCAGGTGGATTTTGATACGGCAGCCGATAACGAGGCCCCCACGGCGCATTTTCATCTGACCGCGCCCATTGACGGCGTGATCGAAGAAATCCATTTTCACCTGGGCCAGACGGTTCAGCCCGGCGACAAGCTTTTTACCGTGACCAATTCGCAGCGGGTTTGGTTGAAAGCCAATATTCCGCCGACGCAAATCGCCCGCATTCAAGCCGCCGGCGGAGCGTCGTTCAAAGTCGAGGGTTACGAGCAGGAATTCACGGTGGAGCAACTGAACGGCCGGTTGATCTCCGCCGGCAGCCAGGTTGATGAAAAGTCGCGCACGGTGCCGATCATTTTCGAGGTGGACAATTCCGACAGCCGGTTCAAGATCGGCATGTTTGCGGCTGTCGCCGTGCAGACTGGCGAGGCGGTGGAGACGCTGTCAATTCCGACCGCGGCGATTTTTGATGACAATGGCACGCCGGTCGCGTACGTGCACGTGGAAGGCGAAGCTTTTTCCAAACGCGCGCTGCAAACGGGCATCAGCGACCGCGGCTTTACGCAAATTCTCAGCGGCGCGGCCGAAGGCGAGCGCGTGGTCACGGTCGGCGGCTATCAAGTCCGCCTGGCCTCACTTTCCACTTCGGTACCGGTTGGACACGGACACGAGCATTAAGGAGCCTGGTATGTTCGATAAACTGATTAAACTTTCTTTGGAAAATCGTCTCCTGGTTTTAACGGCGGCGGCGCTGTTGCTTATCATCGGCGCGTACGTGGCGATGCGCTTGCCGGTGGACGTGTTCCCTGATCTGACCGCTCCGACCGTCACGGTCATCACCGAAGCGCACGGCATGGCGGCCGAAGAAGTCGAAGCCTTGGTCACCTTCCCGGTCGAAACCGCCGTGAACGGGGCAACCGGCGTGCGGCGGGTACGCTCCTCCAGCGCCGCAGGCATCTCCATCGTCTGGGTGGAGTTCGAGTGGGGCACGGATATTTTCATAGCCCGGCAAGTTGTCAACGAAAAGCTGCAAACCGCCGCGGCCTCCTTGCCCGCCGGGATTGATCGGCCGGTTTTAGCGCCCATTTCTTCGATCATGGGTGAGATCATGCTGATCAGCGTCAGCGGGGATTCCGCCGTAACCAATAACCGGGAATTGCGCTCCATTGCCGATTGGACGATTCGCCGCCGCCTGCTGTCCGTGCCCGGCGTGTCGCAAGTCGCGCCGATTGGCGGCGAGGTCAAGCAATATCAAATTTTGGTTTCGCCGGAAAAACTCGTGGCCTATGACCTCTCACTTAACCTGGTGTTGCGGGCCGCGGAAGAGTCTAACACCAACTCGTCCGGCGGCGTATACATGGATGCCGGACAGGAATATCTCATCCGCGGCATTGGCCGGGCGCAGAGCGCGGAAGACATCGCCGCGTCGGTTGTGGCCATGCGCGGCAATACCCCGGTGCTGATCCGCGATGTGGCCGAGGTCAAAGTCGGGCCGGCGACCAAAATCGGCGACGGTTCGGCCGGGGCCCGGCCGGCCGTCATCATCATGGTGCAAAAGCAGCCCAACGCCAACACGCTGGAGTTGACCGAACGCATCGAGCGCACCATCGCCGACATCCAAAAAACCGTGCCGCCCGGCATCGTCATTGATACAAAAATATTTCGTCAGGCGGATTTTATCCGCGTGGCCATAGATAACGTGATCGAGGCCCTGCGCGACGGCGCATTCCTGGTGATCATCGTGCTGTTCTTCTTTCTGGGCAATGTACGCACCACGTTTATTTCAACGCTGGCCATACCGCTTTCGCTCGTGGTCACCATTTTTGTCTTCCAAATGTTCGGCATCACCATCAACACCATGACGCTCGGCGGCCTGGCCATCGCCGTCGGCGCCCTGGTGGACGACGCCATCATTGACGTGGAAAACGTATATCGTCGTTTAAAGGAAAACCAGCAGCGTCCGGCCTCCGAACAACGCCCCGTGCTTGACGTTGTTTTCTCTGCTTCCCGCGAAATCCGTTCGCCCATGGTGAATGCCACACTGATTATTATTGTCGTTTTTATCCCGCTGTTTTTTCTAAGCGGCGTGGAAGGCCGGCTGCTGCGGCCATTGGGTTACGCCTACATTACCTCGATTTTCGCCTCGCTGCTGGTGGCGGTAACGGTCACGCCCGCGTTGTGCTCCTACCTTTTGCCCAATGCCGATTTTATGAAAAAAGAGGGCGATAGCTGGTTAGTGACCCATTTGAAAAACGCCTATCGCAAGACGCTGGATTTCGTGCTGCGCTTCCCCGGGTTGGTGCTGATGGCAGCGGCAGTCACCTTAATCGGCTCTCTTGCGGTTTTGCCATTGCTGGGCCGGGCCTTTTTGCCGGAGTTTAACGAAGGCTCGTTGACCATCAGTGTGCTGACCGTACCCGGCACGTCGTTAGAGGAGTCCAATAAAATCGGCAATCAAGCCGAGCGAATTCTGTTGTCGCATCCGGAAATAAAATCCACGGCGCGCCGCACGGGTCGGGCCGAACTGGACGAGCACGCCCAGGGCGTAAACGCCGCCGAGCTGGATGCGCGCTTCGAACTTAACGGTAAGCACAAGGACGCATTTTTTGACGAGCTGCGCCGGTCATTGTCGGTCATTCCCGGCACCAATATCACCATCGGTCAGCCCATTGGCCACCGCATTGACCACATGCTGTCCGGCACCCGCGCCAACATTGCCATCAAAATTTTTGGCCAGGATCTATATCGTCTCCGCTCGCTGGCCGAAAACGTGCGCGGGCAGATGGAAGGCATTCCCGGCGTGGTGGATTTGGCGGTCGAGCAGCAGGTAGACGTGCCGCAGGTGCGCATCAAAGTCAAGCGCCAGGCCATGGCCGCGTATGGCGTTACGGTGGGCGAACTGGCCGAAGCAATTGACGTGGCGTTCAACGGCGAAGTCGCCTCACAAATCCTGGAAGGCCAGCAGAGCTATGATCTGGTGGTGCGTTTCAACGAGCAAAACCGCGGCAATATTGAGCGCATCCGCAACGCCTTATTCGACACCCCGGTCGGTCCCAAAGTGCCGCTCAGCCAGCTGGCCGACGTGGTCTATGAAAAAGGCCCCAACGCCATCAGCCGCGAAAACGTGCAGCGCAAAATCGTCGTGCAAGCCAACGTTTCCGGCCGCGATTTGCGCAGTGTGATTGATGACATCCGCGCCCGATTGGATAACAACATTACGCTGCCGGCCGGTTATTATGTGGAGTTCGGCGGTCAATTCGAGAGCGAGCAAGCCGCCACGCGCCTCTTGACCTTGCTGAGTTTGGTGTCTATTGCCGCCATTTTTCTGATCCTGTATATGGAGTTTGGCGCGTTCCGACCGGCGCTGTTTATCATGGTCAATTTGCCTTTGGCGCTTATCGGCGGCATTTGGGCCGTGTTTTTCAGCGACGGCATCATCAGCGTCGCTTCGCTGGTCGGTTTTATTACGCTTTTTGGCATTGCCACGCGCAACGGCATTTTGATGATCGCCCATTATCAGCACCTTTTGGCGGAGGGCAAAGCTTTCCGCGACGCCATCGTGCAGGGCTCGCTGGAGCGCTTGAACCCGATTCTCATGACGGCGTTGGCCGCCGGTCTTGGTCTGATTCCGCTGGCCTTGGGCGGCGGCGAACCGGGCAAGGAAATTCAGACCCCGATGGCGCTCGTCATTCTGGGCGGCTTGCTCAGTTCCACCGCCTTGAACATGATTGTTGTGCCGAGTTTGTTTTATAAATTCGGCAAGCGCACCACGGATAAGAACTAAGCGCCCATGAAGGTGAAGCTCATAATGATGAGGCGCACGACGGCCACGCCCACGCAGGCGAGGGAGCAACCTTTAAACTTGTGGGCGTAAAAACCGACGTCCGGTGGGGTTTTTACGGAAGTTGTTTTCTTTGTCGATCTTCAGGAATATGATAAAGTTGTCGTCAAAAACGCCTATTATCTGTTGGCGGAATTGCGCAAAGGTAAGGGCGGCGGCGATGGACACGCCCATTAGCCGGCAAATCGTTTGAACTTGCCATGAAGGAATCACGCTTCAAGACGACAGGCCGGTCTTCTGCTTAGAAGGCCGGCTTTTTAGTTTGCGGAGGGCGATCTTGCTAAGGTTTCGAAAGTCCGAAAACCGTTTTTTCCGGGTAGATTTCGTGGCGGACTAAGCGGCGCTCGGCATCATAATAAAATTTTCCTTGAAAAAAGCCGGGCTTTTGCGACAGCAAATGGGGTAAGAAAATATAGTCGGATTCCGGCATATCCAGCGATAACAGCCGCTCTTTGACGACCCATTCCAGACGGCCTTCCGGACAGGCTATCGGCTCCCCGTCAAACGCCACACAATGGAAGGCAAAGAGCAGCCAATTGTAATCGCCCAAAACCGACACTTCCGTAATCAATCCGAACAGCCGCGGCTGATGGATATGATAGCCGGTTTCTTCAATCATTTCCCGGATAATGCAGTCCTGGGGCGATTCGTGGAATTCCACTTTGCCGCCTGGCGCTGTCCATTGCCCGTAGTTGGGTTCTTTGGCCCGATGCAGCATTAGAATATGGCCATTGCGTTCCAAAAAACACAATGTGCCTAATTTTTTGTGTGGATTCATTGCAATCTCAAAATAAGAAGACCTTCAAGACTTGCGGCCGACGCAGCAACCCGGCCCGGACGCGAGCCGAAACACCGGCGGCCACAAACTCGTCCGGCATAGCGACAAGATGCCGGTTAGGATTGAATGAACTGGTCATTTTCAGAATACAGATGCGGTGTTCATGTTTATAGCGGGTAAAGATTCAAGCCGCTAATGTGCTCAAAATGCTTCCGGTTCAAGGTTGCTAAAGGCAAGTCATTCACGATGGCCGTTGCCGCAATGAAGATATCGCGAAACTCTACCAAATGATTGACGGCCTTCAATTGTCGAAAGATGTCGCTGGCTTTGATTGAGCAAGCCGCATCAAATGGCAAAACTTCAAACGGCTCGATAATGGGTTGAATTGTCGGAAGTTGGAGCGCGTTTGCGCCGGAAAGCAGCTCGTATTGACTGACACTGGAAAGGCAGACGACATCGTGCGCTTTGATAATCCGATACAACGGCGTGGACGTTTTCGTCTTTTTTCGAAAGTGGTCAATCACCAAATTGGTGTCCACTAAAACTCTTGGATTTTCCAATTCTTGTAGCCCTCGCGGATGGTGGTCTCAAAGGCGGCGACTTCAGTATCACTCCAGATTGGACACGCCCGTAAAAGCGCCAAAAATTTCTCCTTTTGGGTAGATTTCTTAACCGCTTTCTTTCGGCGAGGTAATACGATAATTTCAACTTCTTTGCCCTCAAAATGAGTGGGCAAGGTCATCACCACCCGATGGTCTTTGACTTTTTGAAACGTGCGAATGGCTTCCATTTCAGTATCCTCAGCAAAAAATAGTTAGGTCTTTCATTTCAAATTCGGCAAGGGCTTCATCGGCCAGAAGCGCCGGTTTGTCCTGTGATTTGGCAAAGGCAATTTGCCAACGCCCTTCGGCCGGCTCAGGACAAAGCCGCTCCGACGCTGACGCGGCCAAAAGCATTTGGGCAATTGGGTCTTGCTCCGTATCCGGCAAGGGCGTGATTTCCGCAAAGGCTTTTTGCAACAGGTGAGCCATGATCGTAATTTCCTATAAAAAATGTGCCAGGCAGTCGCATTCTTTTTATGCTTGGATACAACCCGCACCGGGCCACAGGCGACCACAAGCCCGGCCGGCATAGCTGCAAGAGGCCGGTTGGGATTGGATGGGCTATAACCGTTTTCATCGTGCAGATATATCAGCTTAAACGGCAATGTTCATACCTTGCCGTGCAGACACCCGTTTCTTGCGTTTCATCACCGTGTTGGGTTGGGGTCGCCGGGCCGGGATGCCCCACAGCATTCCAGCCGCGCTGATATCTTCATCAATCTCCGGCCAGTGAACGCCCTGGCCGCTGCCAATAATCTCAAAGTTTTGTCTCTGCTTTGGCGTGGCGTCGGATAAGCGCCATGACCAAACCAAGGGCACACTAATAGTCCGCCCATCGGCCAATTGCGCAAAAATGCTTTCGTCCGTTATTTTCACATCAACAATTCGGGGTTCATTCTTCTCCACAATGTTCATCCCAGGCCTCCGTAATTTGGTCGTAATGTTTCAGAATAAGGGAACGTATCCGATTCAATTCCTTTGGTGAAAAGCCGTCATTCATCGCCAAAATGACAGGATCAAGCCAGAACTTGCATAGCATTCGCTCGCGCCGGACGTGAATGTGCATCGGCTCATTGCAATCAAAGCTGTAAAAGAAGAAATGATATGGTCCGGAAATGCCCTTAACACGTGGCATGAACGACTCCATGAACGATGAACTTGTAAACGATCAGCAAGATAAAACTGCCCTGTTTGGATACAACCCACACCGGCAAACAGGCGGCAGGGCCACCACTTTGGCCTTGATGTCCTTGACGGTCAGACCCAGTTGTTTGGCCATTTCCTCCTGTTGCTCCTCTTCGTGGGGCAGGAATTCATGCAAGGGCGGATCCAGCGTCCGAATGGTCACCGGCTTGTCGGCCATGGCCTTGAGGATGCCGTAAAAGTCCGCGCGCTGGAAGGGCAGCAGCTTGGCCAAGGCCTTGCGGCGGTCGGCCTCCGTATCGGCCAGAATCATCTCGCGCATGGCTTTGATCTTTTCGCCGCCAAAGAACATGTGTTCGGTGCGGCACAGGCCGATGCCTTCCGCGCCAAAGATGATGGCTTGCGCGGGTTCATAACAATCTCAAAAATAAAATAGAAAGACCTTCAAGACTTACGGCCTGAAGGTCTTTCGTGTTGAAGGGTGCGGCTATTTAGAATTGAACTTTGGCGCAGTTCTGGGTGACGGAGTCCGCCGACACTCTCAAAGCCTTCATTTCGTCATCGGTCAATTTAAGCTCGATGATGTCTTCCACACCATCTTTGCCCAGCTTGACCGGCACACCGAGAAACAGATCCTTCAAACCATATTGGCCGGTGACATAGGCCGCACAAGGCAGAATGCGCTTTTGGTCTTTAACGATAGCTTCAGCCATTTCCACGGCGGATGAGGCCGGGGCATAATAGGCCGAGCCGGTTTTAAGCAGATTGACAATTTCAATACCACCGTCGCGGGTACGTTGGACCAGTCGGTCAATGGTGGCTTGATCCATCAACTCGGTGATCGGAATACCGCTGACTGTGGAAAAGCGCGGCAGCGGTACCATGGTATCCCCATGACCACCCAACACCATGGCATGGACATCGCGGATGGAAACATTTAATTCCAGAGCGATAAACGAGCGGAAGCGCGCGCTGTCTAACACTCCTGCCATACCCAAAACGCGATTGGCCGGGAAACCCGACTTCTTAAAGGCTACATACGTCATGACATCCAGCGGATTGGTCACAACAATCAGGAAGGCATTGGGCGATTTGGCGGCAATCTGGGTCGCAATATCACCGACGATCGAGGCATTTTTGGCCAGTAAATCATCGCGGCTCATGCCCGGCTTGCGGGCCAGGCCGGCGGTAATAATGACTAATTCTGAGCCGGCGGTTTCTTCATAGCTGTTGCTGCCACTCATCCGGGCATCGGACATTTCCACCGGGGCTGATTCCCACATATCCAGCGCTTTACCCTGAGGAATGCCTTCCAGAATATCCACAATCACGACTTCTTTGGCCAATTCACGATCGGCAACACGCTGAGCAGCAGTGGCGCCGACATTGCCCGCGCCAACAACAGTAATTTTGCGCATCATAAGCTTGAGTCCTTTCTTGAATTTTGAGGTTGCGTTAATGTAAGGGAAAACAAAAATCGGCATAAATAATACACAAAAATGCTTTTTTGACAAGCATGTTATCGTAACAGTCGTATATTTTTTTATTGTCAGCTAAACTACAGTCTGTTAGACTGTATCGTTCTCTTTGTGCAAACAGCCTATCGCTTTTCTACCTGAGCAACTAACTATGCCTAATATAAACCCTGGCACCTTCTACATCGTCGCCACACCCATCGGCCATCTGGACGACATTACCCTGCGCGCCCTGGAGACGCTTAAAAGCGTTGATCTGATCGTGGCTGAAGATACGCGCCATACCCGCAAGCTGTTACAACACTTTGTTATTGTCCGCCCGCTGGACAGCTTCCACGACCATAGTTCGCCCGCAAAAATAGACAAACTGGCCCAACGCTTGCTGGCCGGTGAAGCCGTGGCCTATGTTACCGACGCAGGCACGCCGGGGATTTCCGACCCCGGCTTTGTCCTGATCCGAGCCATGATAGCGCATAAAATTCCGGTGGTGCCGATACCCGGAGCCGTGGCAGCCATGGTTGGCTTGACGGCGTCTGGCTTGCCGATGGATCGCTTCGCGTTTGAAGGCTTCCTGCCCTATAAATCCGGCAAGCGCCGCAATAAATTAGACGCGCTGAAAACCGACGACCGCACCCTTATTTTTTACGAAAGCCCGCATCGCCTCGTCAAGAGCTTGGAAGACATGCTAACGGTTCTGGGCGACCGCCGGGTTTGTGTCTGCCGCGAGATGACCAAACACTTTGAAGAATACGTGCGCGGCTTGATTTCCGAGGCAATTGTCCACTTTCAAACACACCCGCCGCGCGGCGAAATCACCATTGTTCTGGCCGGAGCGGACGCCTGACAAAGTGCTTGACATCTTGACTGCGAACGCTATATTTGGCACGTTTTTTCACTTGTTCTACAGGTTACTTTTTCGTTGCGACCGGTATTTTCTCTTGTTAGTGATTTTCATTAAGGAATAAATTATGCGGAAGTGGTTAGCTTTTAAGACGCTTGTATTGAGTATTGCTCTTTTTTGGGGACAGTTTTGTCCGGCTGCTGCCAATGAAAATATGAGCCCCTTAAAAGACATGAATATTCATACCGATAAAGACATTGGCTACGGTCACTTATTGTCTATGTTGTACTGGCATGGTTATTTGGATTTTGAATTTCACGCCCACGAGGGCGAGAGTGGAACTTTTGATAACCACGAACTTTATTTGGCGGCTCAGGCGGCCATATCCAACCGGATTACACTCAGCGCTGAGTTTGAATTTGAACATACCCCAAATGGCTATGTGCTGCCGGTCCAGGCCTATGCCGACTTCAAAGTTTCCAGCCCATTGACCATCCGTTTTGGCCAGTTTTTTACGCCGATGGGTCTGCCCAACACGTATACTTTACGCGGCAATGAGAACCGGATGATCCGCCAGGTTGCCCTGCATGTGGACCTTATGTTTGAGGACTGGATTGAAACCGGTTTAAACCTTTATGGCGATATCGGACGCGGCTTTTTTTATGACATAGCCATCGCCAATGGCAAGGCCGGCGGATTGACTCCAGGCGATCCGACTGAAGTGTCGGATGGTGAAGACGATAAAAACGAAGGCGAAGATAAAAACAGCAACAAATCGTTGCATAGCCGTTTTGGCTACAATTCTGCCAAACTTCTGAACGGCGAAATCAACTTGGGTTTTTCCTACGGTACTCAAAAATATGATTCGGCTAACGAAAAGGAAATGGCGCACACGGGTGTTGATTTGCGCTACGTGCACAAAAGTCTGTGGCGTCTTCAGGCCGAATATATGAAGCGCAGCGGTGACGATAATGAGGTTGATTTGGCCGCGGGCATTTCAGCGAAAGCATTAGGCTGGTCGGCGCAAGTGTCCAAGCGCTTTTATGTAAAGAACAATAAATGGCTTAATTTCATCGAGCCGGCAGTACAAATAGATTGGATTGATTTGAATACAAAAGAAGATACCAATCAGGATCAACTTACCACGGCTGTAGCGCTGATTTATTCGCCCGAACCGTATTTTCTGGTTAAATTTGAGTATGATTTGGTTAAAGAACAATCCGGCGAAAAATTAGCCAACAATGTGCTTTGGTTAGCCGGCGTACTGGAGTTCTAAATTAGTATCTAATACCATTACCAAAAAAGAATTGCACACGGCGGAAAACCTAAGGGTCTTGCAAGAGCTTACTCAAGAACGCGATGTACCCATTTAATACCCTTAGGGTTTGTGTGCAAATCATTTTCAGTTTTGGTATAACAAGTCAAATCTTTGCTTTTTTGGCAAAAATTTCCGAGCAAGAAATGTCATATCTACTTTGGTTCCGGCTTGCCCGGGTTAGCTTATGAACATTTTTATGACCTTTATGTAATCGCATACTGCTAGTGCGACAATACGCTTTCATCGTTAAACTATCGTATTTTCTGTCTTGAAAAGAGAAGCAATGAATAAAGCCGAACTCATCCCGGATGCGCTGAAACAGAAAGTCCGTCAAATCTTTAAACCGTTTGCGGGCATATTCTTAAAACTGGGCATTTCGCCAAACGCCATGACCGGTCTCGGTGTTTTTCTGTCAATGGCCGCGGCAATTTTTTTTGCCACCAAACATCTTTGGCAGGGCGGGCTGTTTTATTTGCTGGCCGGTCTGTGCGACATCTTTGACGGGGCCATGGCCCGGATTCAGGGGCGTGGCACCTCTTACGGCGCATTTTTGGATTCCACGCTGGACCGGATGGCCGAGGCCATTGCCTTGATGGGCGTGATGGTTTATTTTCATCGCATTGACGAAACGCCGATGATCTACATCACCTATCTGGCAGTGACGGCCTCGCTGCTGGTCAGCTATACCAAAGCGCGCGCCGAGGGCCTTGGCCAGGAATGCGATGTCGGCTGGCTGGAACGGCCGGAACGGGTGACGCTGGTTGTCGTCGGCTGCTTGCCGGCATTATTTGTGGCCGATCAAATTTCCTGGATCTGGCCCGATAAAGGCGCCGGTCAAAATAGTGATGGACTGCGCGTTGCTATGGTCGTTATGATGGTTTTTGCCATGATCACTATTGCTCAACGGATGCATCACACCTGGAAAGGCTTTAAAGCGCAGGGGAAAGCCTGATGTTCATCGGTCATTTTGCCGTAGCCTTTGCGGCCAAAAAAGCGGCGCCATCCGTTTCTCTGGGCACGCTTTTTATCGCCGTGCAATTGTTGGATTTGATCTGGCCGATCCTGGTGCTGGCCGGCATCGAGCATCTGGAAATTGCGCCGGGCATCACTGCCGTCACGCCGCTGGATTTTACGCACTACCCTTTTTCCCACAGCCTGCTGCTGAGCGGGGTGTGGGCTTTTGTGTTCGGCGGGATTTTCGGATTCGTTCGGCGTGACTATAAAATTGCCGCTTGGTTGATGCTGGCCGTGTTCAGCCATTGGCTGCTGGATTTGGTCAGCCATCGCCCGGATTTGCCGCTCTATCCCGGCGGCGATATGCGGGTCGGTCTTGGCTTGTGGTATTCCTTGCCGGCAACGATGATCGTGGAAGGCAGCCTTTTTGCCGTCGCTGTCTGGCTTTATGCCAAAACCACGCGGACCAAAGATAAAATCGGGACGTATGCTTTTGGCGCACTCGTTGCTTTTTTGGTGATCGCTTATATCGGTAATTTGTTTGGACCGCTGCCGCCCAACGTCAAGACCATCGCCATTAGCGCTCTGTCAATATGGTTGCTGGTGGCGTGGGCCTTTTGGATCGATAACCACCGGATGATACAATGAAATTGAACCTCTTTATTTGCCTGACCTTACTGATCAACTTAAGCGCCTGTTCCCAAAAAATGAGCTCGCAGGATCAGGCCCAATTTGACACGGTGCTTCATCAGCAAATTCTTGCGGAAGTTAAGAAGACCTATCCGTTGCCGGATTCTGTGAGCATCATCAACAATGTAATGGGCACACTGCGCTATGACACATCGTTAAGCGTGGAGCAAGTAACTGCTTTTTATCGTCAGGCCTACACCAAAGAAGGCTTAGCCGAACAACTCGACATCGCGGTTGCCGGCCCTGAAAAAGCTTTGCTTGCATTTTCCGGCAAAGAAAAATCCGTCACGGTGGAAGCGGAAAAGCGCGAGGGAAAAACGCGGGTTGTGATTAATGTGGATTAATGTCCAATAAGGATAGGATGAGCGCATTAGGTTTAAAAAATATCCGTTCAATTTTTAATTTTCAACTTTTTATCTCAATTTAAGGAGACTCTCGTGAGCAAGCAATTAACGCTGATGATGATCAAACCCGACGCCGTGGGAAAAAATACCATTGGCGGCGTTATTCAAATGGCGGAAGAAGCCGGCTTTGTCGTCCGGGCCATGAAGCTGATTCAATTTACCTCGCAAACTGCCGGTGAGTTTTACGCCGTGCATAAAGGCCGCCCGTTCTATGGCGAACTGGTGGAATTTATGAGCAACGGCCGCACGGTGGTGCTGGCGCTGGAACGGGAAGACGCAATCGCCGAACTGCGCAAATTGTTAGGCGATACAGATTCCAAGAAAGCTGCGCCGGGCACGATCCGCCATAAATTCGGCACGGATAAGGGCAAAAATGCCGCTCACGGTTCCGATGCGCCGGAAACCGCCGCCGCCGAAATTCGCTTCCACTTTTCCGGCGAAGAACTGGCTCGCTTGGGCGTCGCGCTATAACTTTTCAATAACCGTTGATTAACCTTGCGAAGGTTCCTGCCTGTAAGTTTGTAAAAGCCCTGAAAATATTACATTCGCCGCAAGTTTAACCTTCGCAAGCATTAGTGTCCGTTCTTTAACCATTGACTATTTCA
>CAYOLL010000042.1:0-41661 GCA_964404765.1 uncultured Gemmatimonadota bacterium
TAAACAAAATTGCCCCCCTTGTTCCAATTCACGGAAAAGATCGCGGGAATTGCTGGTAATTGCTCAAAAAGTGGTGGTAAACCTAACCTTGCGAAGGCTTCAGTGCACGATTTCACAAGTTTTGCAGTAAAGCCTTCGCAAGGTTACCCACGCTTTTTGAGCAATTACGTTTGGACAGGCAAAGCTCAAAATTTTGACGTCATGCTCTGCAACCCTTTATTTTCGTGTGATTCGAGTATTTCGTTGTTATTTCATGAATAATCCAGGTTAAGCAACGGATGACATAAATGCACTGTAATTTAAGTTCTTTTAAATCTTACGCAAAGTCGCCAAGGCGCAAAGAAAGATAGGCTTTTGCTTTTTTTGGCGTCTTTGTGCCTTCGCGTGAGATATAAAAAATATTTGACCTCAACAGAAATTGACGAGTCTTGGCGCGCAAGATCCGCAACTCACGTTAAGGAGCGTGTATGGATTATCGTATCATTGACATTCTGGTTTATTTGGCCAGGCAGCTTCAGCAAAATTCGTTCAGTTCCACAACAGAAGTAGTTCCAGAATTTGACTTGGGGAAAATTGTGTTTTCATTACAAAACGAAGGATATTCACCATCAGAAATTGATTCTGCCTTGAGCTGGTATTTTGAAAATGAAGAATTACGTCCGCAATGGCTATCCAGCCAAAAGCAACTGCCGCTTACACCAACTGCAGTGCGAATACTGCATCCTTATGAACGGACCTGGATTCGTCCGGAAGCGTTCGGCTTTTTGACCCAAATCCATCAACTCGGTTTGATATCGAGCTTGCAGATGGAATCGATTATTGAGAAAGCGCTTGGCTCCGGCTGGGAAGTAGACTTGTCGCTGGTCAAAACCATTGCCTCCACGGTTTTGTTCGAGCGCGACGAATTTGATTTCGGCGACGGGATGGGGTATGTGATTTAGCCGGACGATTTCGACGGAAATATTTAATTTTAGTGACAGCATCGGTAGTGCGGAGACGTGTTCTCCGCTTTTGTTTTGTAGGACTTATCGAACGTGTTATGAATTTTGCAGTAAGGATTTATCAAGATGACTCAAACCATTGCTTTTGAAACGACGGCGACGATCGATCAACCGGGGCGTCTGCTTCTGGACAAGCAAATTCCGGCGGGAGACGCCAAACGTGTAAGAGTCATTGTTCTAATGGATATAGAATCTGAGGAACCGAACTCGCTATTATATTTGACGCAACGGTTGCAGCGGCTCGGACTGGATTCCGATGCGTTAAGCGCCTTTAACAGTGAGCAACTGGCGCAAATTCTACGTAGGGATCCGGAACCATTGCTGGAATTAATACGCAGTATGACCCGTGAAGCTAAGCAAAACGGCCTGACGCAGGAGATATTGGAGGCAATCCTCCATGAAAAGTAAGCGGCGGGTTGTAATAGACACGAATGTTTTAGTTAGTGCTGTATTGATCGAAAATTCCCGTCCTAAACAAGCGCTCGAAAAGATTTTAGCTTCGGATAAATTACTCATTTCAACACCTGCCCTGACCGAATTGGTTGAGGTTTTTCAGCGTAGCAAGTTTGACCGCTATGTCCGTCGGGAGCGCCGGCAAGCGCTTTTGGCGCTTATTTCCCAATATGGTGAAATAGTCAATATTACCGTTTCCTTGGCTGTTTGTCGCGACCCGAAAGACAATCAATTACTGGAGCTTGCCGTTAGCGGGCAAGCAGACTATCTTGTGACGGGGGATGCGGATTTGTTGGTCTTGAATCCTTTTCAAAATATTCAAATTTTGACTGCGGAAATGTTTTTAATGTTGCAATAACGATTTCATTTTGTTGTTTGGAGAAAAAATGGGAAAATCGCTTGTCATTGTTGAGTCACCGGCGAAAGCAAAAACGATCAATAAATTTCTCGGTTCCAACTTTATCGTCAAGGCGTCGCTGGGTCATGTGCGCGACTTGCCGGAAAAAAATCTGGGCGTGGATATCGAAAATTCGTTTCAGCCGCAATATATTCTGGTTTCCGGTAAGGCCAAGGTCTTTAAGGAACTGCGCGAGGCCGCCGAAGATGCCGACGCCATTTATCTGGCGCCTGACCCGGACCGCGAGGGCGAAGCGATTGCCTGGCATATTGCGCATGTCCTCAAGCGCAATCCGGACAAGCTGCATCGGGTGATGTTCAACGCCATCACCCGGGAATCGGTGCAGGAGGCCATGGCCAACCCCAGCCACATCAATATGAATCTGGTGAATGCGCAGCAGGCCCGGCGGGTGTTGGATCGTCTGGTCGGTTATCAGGTCAGCCCGATCCTGTGGAAGGCGGTGGCCCGCAACTTAAGCGCTGGCCGCGTCCAATCCGTCGCCCTGCGTTTGATTTGCGAGCGCGAGGCCGAGATCGAAATCTTCAAGCCGGAAGAATATTGGTCCATCACCGCTTTGCTGGCCAAAGCGAGCCGCGCCACCTTTACAGCCAAATTGGCCAAAATCGGCGAGAAAAAGGCCGAAGTCCACAATCAAAGCGAAGCCGACCAGATTTTGACTGAGTTACACAACGCAGTCTATTCTGTGCATAAAGTGGAAAAAAAGGAGCGTCGTAAAAAACCGTATGCGCCGTTCATCACCAGTACGCTCCAGCAGGATGCGGCCAACCGCCTGCGCATGAGCAATAAAAAGACCATGCAAATCGCCCAGCAACTTTACGAGGGCCTGGAAATCGGCAGCGAAGGTTCCACCGGCTTGATCACCTACATGCGTACGGACTCAACCCGCATTGCGCCCGAAGCCTTGCGCGAAGCCCACGAATTTATCGTTAAAACCCACGGTCCGAGCTATGCGCCGGAAAAATCGCGCGTCTATGCCAGATCCGACAAAAAGATTCAGGACGCCCACGAAGCCATCCGCCCGACGGCGATTCATTTAACGCCGGAATCCATCAAATCATATTTAACGTCCGATCAATATAAGTTGTATCAACTGATTTGGAAACGCTTTATCGCTTCGCAAATGAGCGACGCCGTGTTTGACGCCACGACCGCCGATATTAAGGCCGGGCGCTTTATCTTTCGGGCGACCGGTTCGGTTGTCAAATTTCTCGGTTTCCTAACCGTTTATGAAGAGCAGGCGGAAGAAAGCAACGGCAAAGAGGATGAGGCCAAAGAAGGCATTTTGCCAGAATTGATCGAAGGCGAACCGCTGAAGTGCCAGAAGTTGACGCCGGCCCAACATTTTACCAAGCCGCCGGCCCGCTATAATGCGGCCTCGCTGGTCAAACTGCTGGAATCGGAAGGCATTGGCCGGCCCAGCACGTACGCCTCTATTGTTTCGACGCTGTTGGACCGTAAATATGTGGAAGTCGAAACCCGCCAATTTATGCCGACCGCGTTGGGTCGGACGGTCAGCAAGCTGCTGGTGCAGCAATTTCCCGATTTGTTTAATGTCAGCTTTACGGCGCGAATGGAGTCCGATCTGGACAAGATCGAGTCCGGCACAACCGATTGGGTGGAGATGGTGCGGGCTTTTTACGTGCCATTCCGCAGCACATTGGATCGGGTAGAAAAAGAAGCGCGGACAATTAAACAAGCGTTGCAGGAAGAAACCGACGAGCAATGTCCGCTCTGCAGCCGCAAGTTGATTATCAAATGGGGGAAAAACGGACGCTTCCTGGCTTGCGGTGGCTTTCCCGAATGCAAATACACCAGCCCGCTCAAAGAAGATATTGAAGAAGCCACCACCGCGATCAAATGCGATAAATGCAACTCGCCCATGATGATTCGCACCGGTCGCTACGGCCGCTTTTTGGGTTGCACCGCCTATCCTAAGTGCAAGAATATCAAGCCGATCGGCACGGGTGTGCGTTGTCCGAAAGACGGCTGCGGCGGTGAGCTCGTGGAAAAAGCGTCCAAAAAAGGCAAAACCTTTTATAGTTGCAGCCGCTATCCGGCGTGTGATTTCGCCGCCTGGAATCGGCCCATCCCCCAGCCATGTCCCAACTGTGGCCATCATTATGTGGAAGAACGCAGCGGCAAGGAAGGCGCCAAAACAGCCTATTGTCCGTCCTGCAAAACCAAGGTGGAGATTAAAGATCCGAAGGCGGCAGAGGCGTTGAGTTCGTAGCAGGTGCGGGTTAAATCGCCGCGGGCAGTGGTCTTGTGCCCGACGATACGAATGCATACGCCGTTTTATAGCAACAAGGAGTTGAAAAATGACCTGGAAAGAAATTCGTCAAAAATTTCCACACCAATGGTTATTGGTTGAAGCGATTAAAATTAAAGCGCAGACGGAAAATGAGATGCGGATCTGGGAAGATATTGCCATACTGAACACGTTTTCCGATTCGGTGGCCGCCATGCGGAGTTACGGCAAAATTCATCGTGAAGAGCCAAAGCGCGAGTTGTTTGTATTCCATACGGATCGGGAAAATCTCGACATCCACGTCCGTCGTTGGGCCGCCACGTTTATGAACCTCCACATCAGCGAAGACAACGCCGCTATCGCCAGAGCCTGATCAAATCACGGCGGCAGCCGTTCAAAAGAGAGAAGCCAGGTGAAAATTAACGGCTTTATTTGGCCGGAAGATGTGATAGACAAATTGGCTTGGAAACATCACATCACCGTTGAGGAGGTGGAGGAGGTTTTTGAAAACCGACCGCGCATCCACTTCGTTCAAAAGGGCCACGTGGTCAATGAAGACATGTACGCCGCCCGCGGGCAAACGGAGGCAGGACGCTATTTGACCGTCTTCTTTATCTACAAAGAAGACCGAAAAGCATTGCTCGTATCGGCCCGCGATATGGATCAGAAAGAAAGGAAAAACTATGGCAAAAAAAGCTAAAGACCCTATTCCGGACAGTTTTGCTTCGCGGCAAGAAGCTGCGGACTTTTGGGATACCCACAGTCTTGAAGACTACCCCGAATATCTTCAGGAAATCACGGACGTGGAGATTGATATTCAGGAAAGACGCATTTATGTCCCGATTGCCGTTTTCTTAGACAAGCAAGCCCGTGAAATTGCGCGCCGGCAAGGCATTTCCACGGAAACACTGATCAATCTGTGGATTAAAGAAAAAATTGAGGAATATGAGCAAAATATAGCACTTAAACCGGCGCTTGCTTAAATCACGGTAGTGCTACAGTTTAGGTGAGGTTTGTCATGCAAATGCGCTAACCAAAATGCTTGGAGAACAGGAAATAAACCGCTGATGAAAACCCACGATCTAATTACCGAAGCCATCTCATTGCCGGTAGAGGAACGCGCCCTGATCGTTGATTCTCTGCTGCGCAGTCTAAACACTCCGGAATCGAGCATTGATGCTAAATGGGCGGCTATTGCCGAAAGACGTTTAGCGGAACTTCGCTCCGGGCGGGTTAAACCTATTCCCGGCGATGAAGTTTTTGCCCGGATATGGAAACGGTATGACTTATGAACTTTTCCTTTCATCCCGAAGCAGAAGCCATTTACATTGCGATCCGGATTATTGGAAGCATTGATTGGCTTAAAAATTTGGTTCACAATTCATGATTCAAAAAACTGCCAATAATCCTGATTTAAATCGTCTGCGCGGCGTGGTTGCGGCGGAAATATTAGACGCCATCCTGCTGGCTTCGCGGACGCTGCGCGAAGCCGGAATATTAGCTGGCGGTCTGGCTGTTGGGCGCACGGTTATCCGCGCACGAGACAAATCGTATTACTTTTCTGGTCGGCGATGAGGCATTCATTCATCACGCCGGCGGTCTTGTTACGCTGAAAGTGCCGTTAATCGCCATCGGGCACATCCGGATTGCTTTTATCTCCTTTACCGAAGCCGGTGGTGAAAGCGCGCAACTGCGGCCGGCGGTGGAGAATCCGCCGATAAGTGGTGAAATTCCCATTGTGCCGATGTCCGCGCTGGTTTTTATGAAGCTGAAAGCGGGCCGTCAAAAAGACCTGGCGGATTTGGTGGAGTTACTAAAGCATGGCAAAATTGAAACTGACGAAATAAACCAGTGTTTAGCCGCCAATGCGCACGATCAAGTCGCGCGGTGGGAACACTTTAAGCGTGTTGCCGCTACGGAAGAATAGCATGCGGTTGTGGTCAATTCATTTCGGTTATTTGGATACAAACGGGCTGTCCGGCTTATGGCGCGAGGCGCTGTTAGCCAAAAAAGTGTTGGAAGGCAATACCGTAGGTTATAAAAATCACCCGCAGCTTCGACGATTTAAGGACAGCGTACAGCCATTGGCGGCAATCAATACGTATTTATGGCATGTGTTGGAAGAAGCGCAGACCCGGCGCTACACCTTTAATCCGGCTAAAATCGATGCGAATTGGGTTGACGCGAACTTGAGGTTGACGGTCAATATTGGGCAGTTAGCTTATGAAGCGGCTTTGCTAAAACGTAAATTGGCAAATCGTCGTCACAATGGCCGGTTGGCGATTGAAGAAATTGTTCAACCCTGTCGTTTTTTCACCCCGGTTGAAAATGAGATGATTGCGGAATGGGAAAAAGTTCAGCAAATTTAATATTACGGAGATTGAAGCATGGAACCACGTAAAGTCATTATTATCGGCTCCGGCCCGGCCGGATTTACTGCCGCGATTTATACAGGCCGCGCCAATCTGCAGCCCATGGTTTTTGAAGGGATGCAGCCCGGCGGCCAATTGACCATTACCACGGAAGTGGAGAATTATCCGGGCTTTGTGCACGGCATTATGGGCCCGGAAATGATGGATGTTTTTCGCAAGCAGGCCCAGCGCTTTGGCACGGAATGCGTCTGGAAAGCCATTACCGCCGTGGATTTGTCGCAGCGGCCCTTCAAACTGTCCGACGACGGCGATGAAACGCACTTGGCCGAAGCCTTGATTATCGCCACCGGCGCCTCGGCCAAGCAGATCGGCCTGGAATCCGAGCGCAAGCTGATGGGTTTTGGCGTTTCGGCCTGCGCCACCTGCGACGGTTTTTTCTTCAAAGAAAAGGAATTGGTGATTGTCGGCGGTGGCGATACGGCCATCGAAGAAGCAACTTATTTGACCAAATTTGCTTCCAAAGTGACGGTCGTGCATCGTCGCGACACGCTGCGGGCTTCTAAAATCATGCAGCAAAAGGCTCAGGAAAATCCCAAAATTGCCTTTGTGTGGGATTCGGCAATTGAAGAGATTATCGGCGAGCAAAAAACCGGCGTGCGCGGAGTAATGCTGCGCAATCTCAAGACGAATGCCGTGACGGAGTTTCCGTGCGGCGGCGTGTTTGTGGCCATCGGCCATCAACCGAATACGGATTTGTTCAAGGGCCAATTGGAAATGGACGCGGTCGGCTACATCAAGACGCAAGGCAAGTCCACCAAAACGAACGTGCCCGGCGTGTTTGCCTGCGGCGACGCGCAAGACCCGACTTATCGTCAAGCGATTACTGCTGCCGGTACGGGCTGCATGGCCGCCATCGACGCCGAGCGTTTCTTGGAAGGATTGCACTAAACGCCGATTTTTACGGATTGAAATGCGAAGAATTTAAACACAGACAGAGAGCGCGGAGAAAAGCAATTTTTATTTCTTTAGTTCACGACTAAATTTTTCTCTGTGCTCTTGGCGAACTCTGCGTTGAAAGTTTAAATTATTGAGGGGCATAAATGGAAAAGTGGCTGCCGTTTGAAAAACCATTGATCGAAGTTGAGCAAAAGCTGGCCGAACTGCGCGAGTTGGAAAAGCGCGGCGATCTAAACTTTGCCGACGAAATCCGCCGGCTGGAGCGCAAGGCTCAGCGCTTGCAGAAAATTATCTATGGCCGGCTGACGCGCTGGCAAAAAGTTGAATTGGCCCGCCATCCGCTGCGGCCTTATTCGCTGGATTATATTCAGCGTATTGCCGATGACTTTGTGGAGTTGCACGGCGACCGCGGCTTTGCCGACGATAAGGCGTTGATCGGCGGGATCGGGCGTATCGACACCCATTCGGTCATGATTGTCGGACAGCAAAAAGGCCGCAGCACTAAGGAAAAGCTGGTTCATAACTTCGGCATGATGAATCCGGAAGGCTATCGTAAAGCCTTGCGCTTATTCCATCTGGCCCAAAAATTTTCTTTGCCGATTGTCAGCCTGATTGACACGCCCGGCGCCTTTTGCGGCATCGGCGCGGAAGAGCGCGGTCAGGCCGAGGCCATTGCCCGCAATTTGGTGGCGATGGTCGGTCTGGAAACGCCGATTTTGATTATTGTTATCGGCGAAGGCGCTTCCGGCGGCGCGTTGGGCATCGGCATCGGTGACCGGGTGCTGATGATGGAAAACGCTTGGTATTCGGTCATTTCGCCGGAAGGCTGCTCGGCCATTTTGTGGAAGACCCGCGAAAGGAAGCAGGACGCCGCCGAAGTTCTCAAGCTGACCGCGCCCGATCTGATTCAGCTTAAGGTTATCGACGAGATCATTCCCGAACCCATTGGCGGTGCGCATCGTGACCCCAACGGCGCAGCGCTGGCGCTCAAGCAAACCATTGTTCACCATTTACATCAGTTGAAGCAAACTCCCATTCCCCAACTGCTGGAACTGCGGCATCAAAAATTAGCGGCGCTGGGGCAGTTTGTGACCCGTTAATAAGTGCCTGATTGATAGTTAGTTACGTCACGTCTTGCTTTTTTTGACGGGTCTTGCACAGACCAGGCTGTTGGAGAAATCCGGGCGGGGGTCCAAACCATAAACCTGAGCCAAGGAAATGAACCCCATGCTAAAAACACGAGTTGATTTGAACGTTTATACAAAACTACTACTGGCGGCTGCAGTAATTTTCCTAACTCTGAGCGCCTGCGATAAGGAGCCGACCCCGCCCTGCACTGGTAACGAGTGCAACCCGGATACGACCGGTGTGCTGATGCCCTTGCAGCCCGGGAATTACTGGCGCTATCTGATCTGGAACTTTATCGATCCCGATACGGTGATCGGCGAGATCAGCCGGGAAATCCCGGTCACGATTGACGGCGTGATTTACAACGCCGCGGCCTATCGGCTACCGTATTGGATTCACGGGACGCCGCCGCCCTTTGAGTGGCTGTATTGGAACGGACCGGAGGGTCTCTACTGGCTGGGCGGAATAGCGGCGCGGGACACCTTATTGCATAAGACCCTGCTGTTTAAATACCCGGCCGAGGTGGGTGATTCTTGGACAACCGTCCGCATCGACTATGACCATTGGGACGGGTTTTACTATCTGGATACCCTGACGGTTGATCTGGTGAGCAAGGACGAGACCATTGAAACACCGACCGGCAATTTCCAGTGCCATGTCTATCATTATCGGAAAAAACTGGACGATATATTCGTACCACTGGACTATTATCACTATTTCATCCCCGATGTGGGGCGGATCGCATTCATAAGCAAATGGGCGGATGATCAGGCTATCTTTGATAAGATGCTCTTGATTGATTACAAGCTGTCTTCAACTGCGGTTTTTCAACAACAGCTTTCAAGCGTCGGGACAAATTTTTCTAAGTCGATAGAGATGCCATTCACAACCGGAGCAGCAAACTTCAGTTTGCAAGTAAAAGCGCAGCCTTGAATTACGTGAATTACACGCAAACTGAAGTTTGTTACTCCATACAAAGATAACGCCATGACCGAAACCCAACCCGTTTTACCTCGCGCGGTAACCCAAATTCAAGCCAACGGCAAAGACATCTATTTGATCGGGACGGCCCATATTTCCGCCCAAAGCGTGGTCGATGTGCGCGAGACGATTCAGGCCGTTCAGCCGGACGCCGTCTGCGTCGAGCTATGCCCGGCCCGCTACGAAACGCTGAGCAATCCCGATAAATGGCGGCAGATGGACATCGTCCAGGTCATCAAGCAAGACAAGGTGATGCTGTTGCTCAGCACGTTGATTATGACGGCCTTCCAGCGCAAGTTGGGCGAAAAACTGGGCGTCATGCCCGGCGCGGAAATGGCCGAAGGGATTCGTCAAGCCGATGCCATCAAGGCGCAACTTGTTCTGGCCGACCGCGATATTCAAACCACGCTGAAGCGAACCTGGGGCGGGCTGGGCTTGTGGGCCAAAGCCAAAATGATGACCCAATTGCTGTCCGGCCTGTTTATCGCCGAAGAAATTGACGCAAAGGCCGTCGAAGAACTGAAGGAAGCCGAAGCTTTAAAAAACGCGCTGGACGCTATCGGCGAAGCTTTTCCGGAGGTCAAGGAAATTGTGTTGCATGAGCGCGACACCTATTTGGCCGAGAAAATCCGGCAAGCGCCCGGTCAAAAAATCGTGGCCGTTCTGGGCGCGGCGCATGTGCCCGGCGTCAGCCAAAAATTAAATGATGCGCACGAATTGGCTCCGTTGGAAACTTTGCCAAAACCGGGTTTATCCGCCCAAATCATGAAATGGGCCATTCCGGCTTCCATCATCCTGCTGTTTGTTTACGGCTTTTTTAAGGGCGATCCTGGCCAATGGCTGGAAACGCTGTCCATGTGGGCTTTGATTACCGGTGTATTGTCCGCGATTGGCGCGGCGGCGGCATTTGGTCATCCGCTCAGCATATTGTCGGCGTTTGTGGCGGCCCCGTTTACCACGCTGCATCCGCTGATTGCCGTCGGCTGGGTGTCAGGCTTGGTGCAGGCCTGGGTTAAAAAGCCGACCGTGGGTGATTTGGAGCGGCTGCCGGAGGATATCATGACCTTCAAAGGTTTTTGGCTCAACCCGGTCAGCCGTATTTTATTGGTG
Organism: uncultured Gemmatimonadota bacterium; assembly: GCA_964404765.1. Classification (GTDB taxonomy): domain Bacteria; phylum 4572-55; class 4572-55; order 4572-55; family 4572-55; genus CAYOLL01. The sequence goes on from CAYOLL010000042.1 coordinate 10,669, forward strand.
GCGGCGCTGTCCAATGTCGGCGGAACGATTGGCACGTTTGTTGCTGGAAGTTGGATAGCAACGAAAGTTTTAGGTTAGCCACAAAGTCATTAAAACGCGAAGAATCGCTAAGATGTTGAATAACCTAACCCGTAACCAAAAAAGTATTTCAACACAGAGCCGCGGAGAAAGAGGATTTATGCAGATTAAAAATGTCTGGCCATTTCAAAAAGCTAAAGCGAAGTTCACCCAAATTATTCGTAAAGCATTACAAGAAGGGCCGCAAACGATTTCTAAAAGCGGTCAAGATGCCGTTGTTATCCTATCGCTGCGGGATTATCAGCGGCTTTCACGTCCGCCTGAAGATATGGTCACTTTTTTCAAAAACTCACCGCTGTATGGTCTTGATTTGGATTTGGAGCGAAGCCGCGATCAAGGGCGCGAGGTCGTTTTATGAACTATTTGCTGGATACGTGCGCCATTTCCGAATTGATCAAACCGCGTCCACACCCGCCAGTCGTTGAATGGCTGGGAAGCGCCGATGAATCTGCGTTATTTTTGAGTGTATTGACTATTGGCGAGTTGCAAAAAGGAGTGGAAAGACTGCCGGACTCGGCTAAAAAAACGCAGATTACAGACTGGATTCATCGCGATTTGTTGATTCGTTTTCGCGAAAGAATTTTGACAATTAATCCGCAAATTGCTTTGACTTGGGGACGGATTCAAGCTCAAGCCGAGCTAAATCGTCAAGCCATGTCAGTTATAGATGGGCTTATTGCCGCCAGCGCTCTGACATACGATTGGACTGTGGTTACGCGCAATGTAGCAGACATGAAAGCCAGCGGCGTAAAGATTTTAAATTTGTGGCTTCCTTGAATTTATCAATACTACCCCGTTCCAAGCGACAAATTTGGTATGTTGTCATTCTGAAAGAATCTTGGTCAAATCTATCAGTGACGCCATTTGGAAAAAAAGATTCTTACAGAATGACAGCGGTCACAAATGGGAAGTTTGTCGCTTGGAAAGGAGTAAGAGAATCCACCCAATCCATAAACAGGAGCGGAGCGATAAATTATGCCCGACACCTTCTTATCCCCACAACCGATCGTCAAGCTGACCAAAGCTTTTACCACGCCGTTTCATAATGTGCTGGCCACGGCCCGGACGTGCTATTCCGCCAAAGGCATTATTACGGATGATGAGATCAGCGAAAAGCATTATTCGATTGCCGACAGTATCTATCAGGCCGGGCATCACACGACGTTTCAACATGCTTGTTTTCAGTTTACGCTGGAGAATGTGTCGCGGCACTTTATCTGGTCATTTTTACATAGCCATCCGTTTTATAATTCGGAGCAAGTCAGTCAGCGCTATGTTAAAATCAAAAATGACAGCTATATTATTCCACCGCTGGAAGATAAAGCCCTGGCGATTTATGAGGAAACGATTCAGTTGCAAACAGAAGCCTACGGTAAGTTAAGCGAAATGTTGCTGCCGGTCACTGCCGAAGCTTATTTTAAACGTTTTTCGGCTCGTCGTAAAAATCAGGATCGCTACAAGCGCGATATTGAAAAAAAGGCCCAGGAAGTCGCGCGCTACATTATGCCGGTTGCCACATTCGCCTATTTATACCATACCGTCAGCGGGATTACATTGATGCGTTACTATCGGCTGTGCCAGCAATATGACACGCCGCTGGAGCAGCGCGTCGTTGTGCAGATGATGATGGACGAAGTGCTTAAGTTGGATCCGGGCTATAAGCGCGTGTTGGAAGAACCGCTGCCGATTGAAGCAACGCCGGAGTTTAATTTTTTCAACAATAATTCAAATCTGACCGATAAAAAATTCTATCATGCCAACCCATTGCGCGATGTCAGCCGGCACAAGTTTATTATTACTTTTGACACCAGCCTGGACGGGCGCGTTTCCCGGCTAATCGACTGGAAGGCCCATAACGAGACGCTGCTGGCCGAAGCCGTGCGGGATGTGCTGGGTTGGCCGGGCACCATGCTTTCCGATGACGATGCTATTGATCTTGTACTAAATCCAGCCAAAAATACCTTACTGGGTGAATCATTGAATCTAACCACCCACTCCAAACTATGCCGGACGATGGTGCACCCGTCGTACACCTTTCGCCGCAAACTGAGCCATGCCGCGGATTCGCAGGATCAACGCCACCGCATGACGCCCGGTTCACGCCCAATTCTGTCCCGCCACATCACGAATCGGCCGGATTATATTACGCCCGCCTTAATTCAGGAAGACCCGAATATTGAGATTTATTACAGTAAAGTGATGAATGATGTCTGGCACAATATCAACCGGCTGCGGGCCATGAATGTGCCGGACGAATACGCGCTTTATCTGCTGCCTAACGCCGTGTCTATCCGCTATATGGAATCCACCGACTTGCTGAATCTGCATCATAAACTGGCCATGCGCTTGTGCTATAACGCCCAGGAAGAAATCTGGCGCGCCTCTTTAGACGAAGCACAACAGATTTGTGAGATTAATCCCCGTATCGGCAAATATCTGCTGCCGCCGTGTACCTTGCGCAAACTGGCAGGCAGCCGACCGATCTGCCCGGAAGGCGATCGCTACTGCGGCGAGCGCGTCTGGACCTACAATCTGGCTGATTTCGAGCGCGTCATCTAATCTCAAATCCGAAAGCACATGCTTTCCCCAAAGACTTTTAAACACGGACAACATTCGGCGGCAGATGCGGCAACATCAATCGAATCAGCTCGCGCAGATCCGTCTCGGCGGCTATTTCATCGACCAGTACGGATAAGCTCAGCAGGGGATCGTGGGCGGTTGTTAATTCCGCTAACTGCTGTTTTTGATCAGCCAGGCTTGATTTTGCCAATAAATGGCGAAACCACAGCTCCCACAAAATACGCTCTAAGTCCTTGTAAAATAAAGCCGGCCAGCTCTCTGGATTCGATAAAAAAGCTAACAGCAACGGCAAAGGCTCGTGGGTTTTTATGCCCGGCATATAGTCGGCAACAACAGCGCTTATTTTTTGGATTGATTTCCGTAAATCGCCTGTGGTATGGGCATTGCGCGCGTCGGTCACGCGCAGGCGGTTGGTCTGTTCGCGGGCCTTATCCAGTTTGAGTTGACGTTGGGTAGCCTGCCGGCGTAGATCTTCCTGGTGTTTGGCTGTGTCCGCCTGATAAGGCCAGGTCAGCTCCAAAAAAAGTGAACCCCCGTCATCCTGCAGTTCCGTCCGCCGAATCGCGGAAGCCAGCCGCGCACTGGTAATCATCCGGCGGATATAGGACATCAGTGTACCTGTGCCGCCCGGTCGCCAGGCGTTGCCCTTGCCAACAATCAGCTTGCACTTGCTAATTCGCAGTTGCCGCGCTTGAATAATTAAATTACGCACATCCTGCAAAACTTTTTCCGGCCGGTCGGTGTAGTAAACTCCGGGATGGAAATCAATCACCCCAACACCCTTATCAATTTTCAAAAAAACTTCAAATTCACCATCAACCATTGCTATATCCGGAGATGTCATGGAAATTATTCTTTTTTTAGGTGTTTATTTTTTTCTGGTCTTTTACCTGCTGCCCCGCTTGGGAGTTCCCACCTGAGGACGGCCGACATGTTCAGTTGAACATCGCCAAAAATCCGAATTATCGACAAAACCACAATCTTCAAATTCACCCAAAGTTCAAAAAGAGATTTTGAACGCAAGCGCTGTTTTAGAGGCATCAAAATAGAATTTTGAATTTTGAGCAAAGCGCAACTCTACTATAATTCGAAAGGAGCAAAAATGTCTGAGCCACAAATGTCAACTATGCCGCGTATTGGCGATAAGGCCCCTGATTTTACCGCTTTGACCACGCACGGCGAAATCAAGTTTCATGAATGGATGGATAAAAGCTGGACCATTCTGTTCTCGCATCCGGCGGATTTTACGCCGGTTTGCACAACCGAGTTTATTGCCTTCAGTCAGCGGTGGGACGAGTTTCAAAAACGTGGCGTCAAGTTGATCGGTGTCAGTATTGACAGCATTCATGCCCATATAGCCTGGATTCACAACATCAAGGAGAAGATGAATACCGACATCCAATTCCCGGTTGTGGCCGATTTGGATGCTGCAGTCGCCCAAAAATATGGGATGCTGCATCAGGCCGCAAGTGTTACGGCCACTGTCCGGGCTGTGTTTGTCATTGATCCGAACGCCATTGTCCGCGCCATTATCTACTATCCGCTTAATGCCGGCCGCAATATGGATGAAATTCTGCGCCTGATCGACGCTTTACAAACCGTCGACAAACACGGTGTCGCTTGTCCCGCAAACTGGAAACCCGGCGATAAGGTGATTGTCCCGCCGCCCAAAACCATCAAAGAAATGGAAGATCGGTTGTCGGGAAAATATGACGATGTAACCGATTTTTACCTTGTCAAAAAATCGCTTTAAATATATCCATTTTTCGCTACAAATTCACTAAAAACAGATACCCACTTTCTACATGAAAGTGGGTATTGTCGTTTACAGCATCTCAAAGCCGCATAAATGAAGCGCCTGGCGCGGGTGGTATCCTCATTAGAGGTCATTTTCGATTTGGTCGCCTGGAAAGGAGTAGCGACTTTAACTGTTGGACCGGCGGTTCAGTAATTGAATCCGGTGACGGGCTTCCTCAACATAAATACTATTGGGGAAACGGGTCAGGACAGCTTCATATTCAATCAGCGCCTTATCCCGCTGTTTAAGATCGGACTCGTATATTTCGGCAATCTGCATTTGCGCTTGCGGGGCAATGTTACTTTCCGGATAGTAAGAAATCAGCGTGCGAAAATCTTTGATAGCTGTTTCCGGATTTTCTTTAGCAACCATGCGGCGCAGTTGGCCGAGTTTAAACAGGGCGTAATCGGTTAGATCCGGTTTATTTTCGCTCTCGGCAGAGGCCGGCAGGGTTACCAGCTCGCTATATTTGGCAATGGCTTCGGCATATTTGTTCTGAACTTCAAGCAAAAAACCTTCAAAATAGATTTTCAATCGTCCCGGATTTTTTTGGGCGTAGAGATTGATGAAATACGCCCATTGCAGCGCATCGTTAGTTAGATCGTCAACCGCATGGGCTTTAACAAAAGCATCCAATGCCTCCATGCAGGGACTAAAATCACCCTTAAAAGCCGGTATCAAGGCACAGTAAAATTGGGCTTGGACCACCGGATCGGATTGCGATTCGTGTTCCAGACCGGCGGATGTTCCGGCTTTTGCGCCGGGAAACTGAAAGCGTTGCAAAAGGTTGACATTGGCTGTTGGCGGAAAGTTAAAGTTGCACCAAATTTTCTCGGCCTCGGCAATTTGACCGACTCGCAAGCGGGTCTCGCCGGCGCGCAACAGCACTAATGACGCAAATTGGGACGACCGATACGTATTTAAAAAGTCCTGGTAGGTTTTATAAGCCGCGTCTGGGTTGCCTAATGCGTCTAATTGCAAATCGCCGATGCGGATCATGGCTTGCTGTGCCTGTTGGGTGCCGGGAATATCTTTAATCAATAGTTGGTACGCGCTGATAGCCCCATCAAAATTATTGAGTTTCATTTGGCAATCGGCCAACTTTAAGCGGGCATCGAGTGAAAAAGCGCTTTTGGGATAACTTTGAATCAGCTGGTTAAAGGCCAAAATTGCTGTTTGATAACGGGCACGGGCCAGACAATTGTTACCGAACTCAATCAACGTGCGCCCATCCTGTGGCTGCAGCGCTTCCATGCGGATGTAGGTTTGGAGCGCTTTATCCTCTTGATTTAACTCGGCGTACAAATCGCCCAGTACCCGCAAAATAGCGCCGTTTTTCGGCAACTTTAATGCTGCCTGCTCAGCTTCCAGTAGAACTCCGGCTTTTACTGCGGCAATGTCGGTTTCCTTTAAAGTTTCATCTTTGGCCATTGTTTTAAAAAATCCAAAAACCCGTTGCTCTACATAATTCCATTGCACGGTTTCTTTGCTCAGCCAGAGGAGATATTCGCGGGTAGCCAGGCTGTACTTGCCCAGTTGCTCATACATTTGGGCGACTTCCATTGCGAAGAGTGTTGGGTCGTTTTTGACTTTACGCGCTTCCATATAAATTTTAGCAGCTTCATCCCAAAAGCCGTTGCTACTAAATGAGCGCGCAACGGTCGTGTAGGTGTTAAGGTCGGTAGCAGCGTTTTTGAGCACTATCTGTAAATGCTCGTAGGCTTTTTCGCGATTGCCCAGTCGTAAGTATGCCTCACCCAGCCAGCGCCGATAGTTTTCATCATTCGGATGTTGTTTGACAAATTGCAACTGCCGGTCAACTAAAGCCTGTGGCTCTAAATGGCGATAAAGCCGATCCAATGTCGTCGAGAGCTGCCGGTCACCTGGCTTTTCAGCATATAAACTTTCGCATACCCTGATCGCCTCATTAAAGTTACCGGTTCGTTCCAGCTTGTTCACCTGACGTAATTGATCGTTAATATTTTGATTAACTGGTACTGGCTGCGCTGACAGTGCGCTGTTCAATAACATCATAATAGCTGTAATGGCAAAAAAATAAGAAATTTTCATTGTTTCTCCGGGGAAAGCATTATACAGAATCAAGAATCATAAACATGGCCGATTTTACAAACCCGCCTGTTAAAGGTTTCAATACGAATGATTAGCATCAGGAAATGCGATGATTGCGGCGCCCGTCCGGCAACGGCATATTTTATATGGATTGAAGATTGAAGTGCAATAAACATGGATACGCAGGATAGACAAGATGGAAAGCAATAAAAGCAACGAGTTCCATTTCCATCCTGTCCATCTTGTTTATCCATGTTAAAGTTAAAATGGAATAGAGAATAGAGGTTTGATGCAGGGTGCAAAAGGCAGGTTAAATCCGTGTTGAGAGAAAGACTTTCCAAATCTTGCCAATTTGGAAAGTCTTTCTGGCATCTTTGTTTACAAAAGGTCTTTTAGCCCGCGTTGTTCGAGAAGCTCCACGATTTTCTTTACGTCTTGGGCGCGACCGCGATCGCAGATTAAAACTGCATCCGGTGTTTCTACGATGATTAAATTGCTGACGTTAACCAGCGAGACGGTTTTTGTCGGGCTATAAACCACACAATGGCTTGCGTTGACGGCCAACAACGGCAAACCGAAAACCGCATTTTGGTTCGCGTCTGCCGGCCAAATTGAATCTAATGCATTCCAGCTGCCAACGTCATCCCAGCCAAAGTCACCCTTAATGCAAAAGACCTGCTGGGCACGTTCCATAATTCCGTAATCAATCGAAATAGATTCAAGTTCCGGATAGGTTTCATTGAGGACGTTGCGTTCGTTTTCTGTGCCAATTGCAACGCGAATGCGCATTAAGTGTTTATAAATTCGTGGCAAGTAGCGTTCAATCGCCGATTGAATTGTCGAGGCCCGCCAGGCAAACATTCCGCTGTTCCACAAAAAATTTTCAGACTTAATAAACTCCTCTGCTGTTTCTGCATTCGGTTTCTCACGGAAATTTTTGACTTCATACAAACCCTGTTTGCGAACTTTAGCCGTTTCATTGCCTAATTGAATATAGCCGTAGCCTGTTTCCGGATAGGTTGGCGTAATACCGATTGTCAGGAGTTTGCCGCTGTCTTGAGCCGCTTCGACCGCCGTAAGCAAAGTCTCGCGAAACAATTTGACATTTTTGATTAAATGGTCGGAAGGAAGCACAACCATGAGGGCATCGGAGTCGTGCTTAAGAATGTGCACCGCGCCAAAACCGATGGCAGCCGCGGTATTACGTCCGGTTGGCTCCTGCAAAATATTACGCAGCGGCAACTCCGGCAATTGGGCATGCACTTCATCGGCATAGCGCGTGTTGGTAACTACGTAAATACGTTCATGGGGGATAATCGGCAGAATACGATCCACTGTTTCTTGAATCATGGTAAGATTGCTGGTAATTTGCAATAATTGTTTGGGCATACGCTCCCGGCTTAGCGGCCAAAAACGCGTACCTTTGCCACCGGCCATAATGACTGCAAAAAGATGATCTTTCATATAGAAGTCCTTAAAAATTTCTATGCGACGATGCGGGCGCCTTCCAAACGACCCAAGCGCTGGTCGTGATCCCGCAGTTGTTTGTCGTGGCGGTCCACGCGGACGACATTGACAATTTTTTCTTGTTTGAGCTCTTGCAAGTCTTTAACAATCGTGTCCAATATGGTCAAGATACGATCTTGGCTCTGTCTAAATTCGTCTATGCTGACCGTGCGGGCTAAACCGGCTTTTATATCCAGTACCTCCAAAATAATCTTATCCTGATTTTTCTTTAAAATGGCTACGTCGGATTTAAGCACAGTCACGTCGGATTTAAGTTCCGCCACGTCGGATTTAAGCGAAGAAACATTTCCTTCCAGTTTATCAAAACGGAGCTCCAGTTGTTTAAAGCCGGTTTCCGCGGACGCTTTGTCTTTTTTGGAAACCTTTGGCGCATTTTTTTTAATCGGCGTAGCTTCCATTTTTTCGATCTTTTTACCCGGCATGATCTCCCCCTTCAATAGTTGGCACGTATGCTTACTCTTTTTCCCCGCTCACAACAATCAACGAAAAATCGGCAATGCGATCAAACAGTTGCTTGATCGCCTGGAGCAAAGCCAACCGATTATTACGCAGCGCCGCATCTTCAGCCATGACAAAAACCTTGTCGAAAAAGTGATCAATGGGTTGTCGAAGTTTGACCATTTGCTCTAAGGCGGTTGAATAGCGCTTTTGTTCAATCAAATCCGTCACCGGTTGTCGCGCGGATTGCAAAGCTTCATACAGGGCTTTTTCTTCGTCCTGTTGGAAATAAGCAGGGTCAATTGCCGGCAGGTTTCCAATTTTCTTTAAGATATTGGTAACGCGCTTGTTAGCCGTAGCAATGGAGTCAAAATCGGGGTGGCGGCGGATATCCTGGATGGCTTGGGTGCGCTGCCGGGTATCGACAAAATTATCGTACGAGCAGGCCAGCACGGCATCGATCGTATCATAAGCATATTTGGCTTCGGTTAAAACATTTTTGAGGCGCTGCTTCATAAAATCCAGCACATCGGCCTGCACGTCCGGCTGCAAGCGTTTTAGCTTTGCAGACAATGCGCTTAGGGCATGGCCCACCAGGTGCGAAATGGAAAAGTCAAGTCCGCGTTCCAGAATAATGCGTGTTATACCCAAAGCGGCTCGCCGCAACGCATACGGGTCTTGGGAACCGGTCGGAATAATGCCCACGCCAAAACAGCCAACGACGGTATCTAATTTATCGGCCAGCGCAACCAGCGCGCCTTCGAGCGTTTCCGGCGTTTGGTCTTCGGCATAGCGTGGCATGTAGTGTTCATAAATGCCTTTAGCGACTGTGGCCGGTTCGCCGTCATGAACCGCATATTTCCAGCCCATAAAACCCTGTAGCTTGGTAAATTCCTTCTCGCCGATCATGCCAGTCACCAGGTCGGCTTTTGCCAGCAACGCTACCCGCAGGCAGCGCTGTTTCTCCGCCTCTGACAGCTTGAGCGTATCGGCCAGGGCAGCGGTTAATGTTTGAATGCGCGCGACTTTTTCATACACCGTGCCCAGGTCTTTCTGAAACAAGACGTTTTTTAATTTATCCGTTTTAGCGGCCAGCGGCGTTTTTTTGTCTTCTTCAAAAAAGAAGCGGGCGTCAGCTAACCGGGCCCGAATGACCCGCTCGCTGCCTACTTTGACCGTAGCATCATTGCTGGAACTGCTGTTGCTGATTTGAATGAAGTTGGGCAGCAAGCCACCATCAGGATTGCGCATAGCAAAGCATTTTTGATGCTCTTCAATTGACGTAATAATCACGCGATCCGGCAAAATCAGGTATTCTTCTTTGAAAGAGCCGACTACGGCATGGGGCGTTTCCACCAGATTGGTGACAACATCCAGCAGACGGTCATTTTCCACCAGCGTGGCGCCCATTTTTGCCGCCGTTGCATGTAAGTCCTGCCGAATAAATTCTTTACGCTTGAGCGGATCAAAGTGAATATTAGCATAATGCAAGACTTCAAAATATTTTTGCGGATCATGGATCACGAAGGGGCCCGGGCTGAGCCAGCGATGGCCGTAGGTTAAGTTTTCGGCAATGATGCCGTCTACGTTAAACTCGATGACGGACTCGCCAAAGAGCGCCAGCAGCCAGCTAATGGGACGGGCAAAACGTATGGACTTGTGACCCCAGCGCATGGTCTTTGGGAAAGAAAGCGTGGTTACCAATTCCGCCAGAATGCCGGACAAAAGTTGGGTTGTCGGGCGGCCTTCCTCCTTTTGCAAAAAAGCCACGTATTCGCCTTTTTCGGTCTGCTTAAGATAGAGGTCTTCGACGCTTTTGCCCTTGCCTTTGGCAAAGCCGATGGCCGCTTTGGTTGGCTGTCCGCTTTCGTCAAAAGCCACTTTTTTGGCTGGGCCAAGATGCTCCAGGGATAGATCGTCCTGCCGCTCGCTCAAGCCGGTAATATGGATGACTAACCGGCGTGGTGTGCCGTATGTGGCGGCAAGATCAAAGGTTAGACGATTTTGGGTCAACAATTTTTTGGCTTTTTCGGCCAATTGGGCTAATGCCGGATCGATAAAGCCATGCGGTAATTCTTCGATACCAATTTCGAAAAGTAAGTCTTTGCTCACGTTATGACCTTTCCGTACTCATTTAATTTGAGTGTCTCTCAGCTAAATTTTTTTCATATCCAAGCACTCAAATAACGCTGTCCAAAAAGGCTTGTCAAGCGAAATATACACGCTACTTTTTTATTGAAGTATGGGGATGAAACGTGTATCATCTATCCCAATCAGGTTTTTAGCCGAGAATTTATCCACTACTTTCGGGGGTTCACAATTTTCAAGCCGGCCATGTTTAAATTTAAATATTTCCTGTTGACAGCTTTAATGTTGGCGCAATATTTCAGCGCCGTCGTTCCGGCCTGGGCCTCTTTTGATCCCGGACGGATTAAATATTCTTATCTGACCATGAAGCAGGGTTTATCCAAAAATGCAATCACTTGCCTGTTTCAGGATCGCACTGGGTATATGTGGATCGGCACGATTGATGGTTTGAACAAATATGACGGTTATACGATGACCGTCTATAAGCGTGATAAAAACAACGCCGCTTCCTTGACCAATAACTATATCCGGACTATTGCCGAAGATAAAGACGGCCGGATTTGGGTTGGCACCAGCAACGGCCTGGATCGCTTAGACCCAATTACGGAATCGTTCACGCATTACGCCGCTGTGGACAGCCTGCCGTTTAGTTTAAGCGGCAACAGTGTGTGGACTACTTATGCCGATCGCGCCGGGCGGATGTGGGTTGGCACCGATATGGGGCTTAACCTGTACGATCCGGATAAAGACCGCTTTTTCCATTATAAAAAAGAGCCGCTGAATCCAAACTCGCTCTGCAATGACGAAGTCTTTACTATTTTTGAAGATAGCTCCGGCGCGCTATGGGTGGGCACGGCCAATGGACTGAACCGGCTTTCTTTACAAAACGAGGGCAATCCGCCGGTTTTCCATTTTGCGCATTACAAGTATGACGGCCAGCCTTTTGCCTTGAGCAGCAACAAGGTTTTGACAATTTTTGAAGACGCCGCCAGGAATTTGTGGATAGGCACACAGGGCGGCGGCCTGAATCGTTACAATCCAGAGTCAGACAATTTTGCGCATTATTTTGCGGATGCAAATAACCCTAACAGCTTAAGTTCCAATAGCGTCGTTGGAATTTGCCAGGATCGCCCGGGGTATTTATGGATCGCAGCAAACAACGGGCTTAATATTTTTGACACCGAGCGCAATCGCTTTTATCACCTCCAGCAGCGGGTAGATTCTTCCAGCGAAGTGGGCCTAAGCAGCGAGCGGATTTTATGCTTTTTGACCGATCAGTCCGGCTTGATTTGGGTAGGGACTTATGGCGGCGGCATCACGATTCTGAACCAATCGGAAATCCAGTTTGGCCACTTTCGTCCGCAGGCTGGCAATCGCAACAGTTTGGTAGATGGAACGGTCTGGTCTATTTTCGAAGACAGCGCCCATAAACTATGGGTTGGCACGGACAAAGGCTTAAGCCACACCGACTCCCTGCGCGAAAAATTTACCCATTTCCGCGACTCCGCCACCGATCAAAACGCTTTAAGCCTGGAATCGGTTTTAGCAATGACCGAAGACAAATACGGCACGCTTTGGGTTGGCACATACACCGGCGGACTCAGCCGCTATTTACCCGACGAAAACCGCGTTATCAGCTACAGCTATGATCCGCTGGACGCTAATGGGTTAAACAGCAATTTGATCCGCGCGCTTTATCGTGATCGCGCCGATGAGGTATGGGTCGGGACTTCCGGCGGCGGCCTGAATCGTTTCACGCCCAACCCGCCCAAAGCCAAATCGGCCACGACCCATTTTGTCAGCTACAAGTTTGATCCCAAAGACGCCGCCAGTCTCAGCAACAATAGCGTCTGGTGCATTTTACAGGATCGCGCCGGCATGATGTGGATTGGAACGTACGGCGGTTTGAACCGGTTAGACCCGAAAACCGGTCAATGTGTGCGCTATCAAAATGATCCGCACAGCCCGGGGTCGCTTAGTAATAACAGCGTGTGGTCGTTGGCCGAAGACCTTAACGGGCGGATCTGGGCCGGTACCGATGACGGTTTAAATTGTTATGATCCAAAAATTGACCGGTTTTACGTTTACACAACAGATGACGGATTGCCGGATAACGTGATTCGCGGTATTTTGGGAGATGCGCGGGGAAACTTATGGATCAGCACGACAAAAGGTTTATGCAGCTTCGATCAAACTTCCGGACGTGTGCGCTTATTTGATACCGCCGATGGCATTCAAGACCCGGAGTTTAATCCCGGCGCCTGTTTTAAAAGTGCGGATGGCGAAATGTTTTTTGGCGGGATTAACGGTTTTAACATGTTTTATCCCGACCAAATTAAGGAGGATACTTTTGCGCCGCCGGTAGTGATTACCGCTTTTAAAATTTTTGATCGCCACGTTCCCTTTGATTATGCGACACTTGCGCAAAATCCCATCAAACTTAATTACGACGAAAATTTTATTTCATTTGAGTTTGCGGCATTGGACTATCACGACCCAGTTCGCAATCAATACACCTATCGGCTGGACGGTTTTGATAAAAATTGGGTTGATGCCGGCAATCGGCACTATGTGAGCTATACCAATCTGGCGCCAGGCACATACCTGTTCCGGGTTCGCGGGAGCAATGCCGACGGTTTCTGGAACGAGGAAGGCGCAGCGGTGGCGATTCAAGTCGTGGCGCCGTTTTGGATGGCCTGGTGGGTCAGATTGTTGACCGTTAGCGCGGCTTTGGGCTTTGTTTTTATCGCTTATCGCGGCTGGCTGGTCAACTCGCAAAAGCGCCGGCTGGAGTTGCAGATCGCCGACCGCACCCGCGATTTACAGGAAAAAACAGAGGAACTACAGCTAAAAGCGCAAGAGCTGGCGGAATCTAACCAGCGCATCACGGTGTTTAGCGAAATCGGGCAAAAAATTACATCGGCGTTGGACCTGGAAAAAATGCTGATGTTTGTATTTAAAAACATCAATGCCATGATGGAGGCTTCAATCTTTGGCATTGGTTTCTATGATGAAGCTGAAAATTGTCTGGATTATCGCTTGTTTATTCAAAATGGCCGGCGCGAAAACAATCTGATTATTGATTTGACCGACCGGCTCTATTTTGAAAGCTACTGCATTCAGCACCGCGACGCGGTTTTTATCGGCGATTTGGAAAATGAAGCTGTAAAATATATCCGTGCGCCCCGTTTTGCCTACCCGGACTCGCGGCGTCCGCAGTCGCTCATCTTTCTGCCGCTGATTCTGACGCCGCGCGTGATCGGCTTATTGACTGTGCAGAGCTATCGCAAAGACGCCTACAGCCCCTATCATCTGAGCATTCTAAAATCGCTGGCATCTTATACCGCAATTGCCATGGATAACTCAACAGCCTACGAAAAGCTGAACCGGCTGAACGAAGTTGTCACCAGCGAAAAACAAAAAATAAGCCAGGCCCATCAGGAACTAAAGGCCGCCCAAAATCAGTTGATTCAAGCGGAAAAAATGGCATCCTTAGGCCAATTGACTGCCGGTATTGCCCATGAAATCAAGAATCCTCTAAATTTTGTCAATAATTTTGCTGAAATTTCTAAAGACTTGTGCGCAGAATTGCACGATGCGCTTAAGCTGCCGCCTGAAGACGATGCTGACAATAATAACACGGGCGCGTTGTCAGCCGAAGCTACGGAATTGCTTCAGAATTTAACCCTGAACATGGAAAAAATTGTAGAGCATGGCCGACGCGCCGACAATATTGTTAAAGGCATGCTGCTTCATGCGCGCAGCGCCGGCCAGGAACGCGTCGCGATTGATCTGAACGGGCTGATTGACCAATACACCCGTTTGGCATACCACGGTTTTCGCGCCCGTTATCCGAGTTTTCAAGTCATTATTCATACGGTTTTTGATGTGCTGATACCGCCGTTTTTCGCCGTGCCGCAGGACTTAAGCCGGGTGATTTTGAACATTGTCGATAACGGCTGCTATGCCGTTCATGTTAAAAAAGAGCGTCTTAAGGACAATTATAATCCGCAAATTTGGGTCCAATCGCGCCATGCTCAAGAATCTGTGGAAATTTTATTTCGTGACAATGGCGACGGCATTCCGGTCGAAAATCAGCGTAAAATATTTGAGCCTTTTTATACGACCAAACCGACAGGCAGCGGCTCCGGATTGGGTCTGTCTATCTGCTACGATATCGTTGTTAACGGGCATGGCGGGTCACTCACCGTCAACAGCCATGTTGGCGAAGCAACCGAGATCTGCCTCAAGCTGCCCAAACAACCGGTGAGTTAATCATGGCTTCCGATTTCACATGCCATTGATTGATTAATTTTGCAACTGCCGCGCCCGGCCAAAGAACGCAAAAACAATCAGCGCTAATGCCAGCGGGATAAAAAACTCGGCCCGGCCATTATTGGTAAGACCGACAAAATCTATACCGGGAGCATGGTTCATCGGCCCGGCGTACCACAAGGTCAGGTAAAGGATTTCAAACAGTTTGCTGCTGCCGCTCCAAACCCCGGCGGCTAAGGCCAGCGAAGGAATAAACAGCGTCGTAGAACACAGGGCGATCAAAGCAGACATATCCCCATCGCCCAAAAAGCGCAAGGCCGCCCCGCTGCCGATGAGCGCCGTAACAATAAAACCGGCCAGCCATTGGGCCGGAAGCTGCCGCCACAGCGGAGACGCCGAAGCAAAGATCATTTGCCGGACGTTGTGATAACTTTCCCGATTGCCCATGGACGACCAGATCAATATGGGCCAGATCAAGGTCAAAGGAAGAACGATTTTGCGGATCGTGGCGGCGTCATTGCCAAAGCAGACCATGACGAAAATAGCGGCAATGGCATACCACCACCAGCGTTGACCTTTGAGGAGCAGCTTTAACTCGCCTTGTAAAACATTGAAGAAACTGTAACGCTTGGCGGCCGGTGACAGGGCCGTCAAATGCGGTGCAGCTAGCGCTTTTGGCGCGCTGACGGTTTGCTGATCGTCGGTGGCGACACGAATTTTCTTTTGGCGGGGCTGCCGCTTTGTGGAATCGAAACGATCAAAAAAGAATGCCGCCAGCAGGGTCACGCCCAGGGCCAGGCCAACAATGGCTGCGCGGGCGAGCAGAAGTTCGGGCCGCCATTGGAAGCCAAGCCAGAGGAATGTCTGGCTATCGGGACGACTTGGCCCTAAACCAAAACCCCCGGTGTAGTCGGGATGAACCGCGCTCAGAACCCGGCCGATCTCATCGGCCAGCAGCTTTATTCCGAAAAGGTCGAAACTCGAACCGTCCCCGGCTCCGGCTAACGTGAAAATAAATAAAATATAATAGACGACGTTGCCGAATCCGCCTTGCAAAAACCAAACGGATTCAAACAAAACGGCTATGGCGGCGGTGAAGGCCATGGTGGGCAGCACAATAAAGAGAAAGGGTGTGAGATAGGCAAACAGGTCAATCTGCATATTTCCGCCGGCCCAAAGCTGGATGAAGATACCGGCCACCATCAGCACGGCGACCATGGCCAGCAGCACGGCCAGGTTGCTCAGCCATTTGCCGATCATATACAGCGGGCGGGAAAGCGGCGTGGTGGCGATAATCTGCCCGACGCCGGTTTCGCGGTCGCGCGCTATCGCCCCTTTGATCAGGTAAAAGCCGAACATGCTCAGCCAAACGGATGTAATGGCCGTCAGCATCGAGCCGACCCAGGCCGAGTTGAACTCGCCGTGATACTTGCCCATGTTCAACGTCACGTTACCAATGGCGATTTGATAACCCAGAAAAACCATCAGGGCCAGCATGACCAGAAAGCTGTGCCGTCGCACCCGCTCGTAAAAATCGGCGCGAACCAGATGATAGAGAACGCGGGCGTGGTTCATACGTGACCCCCGATGAAGAACAGATAGGCGTCTTCCAGATTGGGGGACACGTTTGTGGCGGCGGCTTCCGGTTTGTCCGCGCTGACTACGCGCACTTGCACGCCGTCGCTGCGGCGGATCGTGCCGCTGATGATGTGCTTCTGCTTGAGTGCGGGCAGATCGTCACTGTGCACCGTCCATTCCCACACTTTATTTTCGAGGGCTTTGAGCAAATCTTCCGGGGCGGCCTCGCGCAAAAGCCGGCCTTTGTTGACTAAGGCGATATGCGTGGCCGTGGCTTCCACATCGGATACAATATGCGTGGACAGGATGACGATGCGTTCGCCGGATAGATCGGACAGCAAATGCCGGAAACGGACACGCTCTTCGGGATCGAGACCGACGGTCGGCTCGTCCACGATGAGCAGTTGCGGATCGTTGAGCAGGGCCTGGGCGATGCCGACGCGCTGCTTCATCCCGCCGGAATAGCCGCCCAGCGGACGTTTGGCCGCTTCGGTGAGATTGACCACTTGCAGCAATTCGTCAATGCGCTTTTTGGCGAGTCGGGCGTCCAAGCCTTTGATCGCGGCCATGTATTCCAAAAATTCGATGGCGTTGAGATTGGGGTAGACGCCAAAATCCTGCGGCAAATAGCCGAGCACGGCCCGCAGCGTATCCGGCGATTGGATGATATCCGTGCCATTCCACGAAATGCTGCCGGCGGTCGGTTTGGTGATGGTGGCCAACATGCGCATAAACGTGGATTTGCCCGCGCCGTTAGGGCCGAGCAAGCCCAAAATGCCCGGTTTGATGTCTAAGCTAAAATCTTTTAAGCCCCAGAAATCGGATTTGTATTGCTTGCCAAGATTTTGAATGGTCAGATGCATGGGGTTTCCTTTTTTTGGTGATTATTTTCATGATCAGTTTTATCAAGTCAATCATGGCCATCATGAAAATCATTTACTAAAATTCGTTTGAATCATTCACTAAAATTTGTTTCATTCAGAAAAACGCGCCGTTTGACTTGCATTTTCAAAGAGGCTATTTTGAATTTGTGGGAGGCGTTACGTTATCCTTTTTTGTGGCTACGGCCTGCCGCAATTTGTCCAAAAATTCATCCAGTGGGACGCGATGAATACGCGCCGCCCATTCAACGGTGATCGCTTTGGTCAGGAATTTGCGCACGGAATAGCCGCTGACGCGTTTGATCCCGAAAATTTCCATTACATCGGCAATATCGCCGTATTCCTCCAGAATGTTTGAGATGCGAGTATCCTTCGTAATTTCCATAATCCTTTCTCCTTTTATTTCCCACTTAAAACGGTTGAACGGTTGTAAATACGATAGTAAATACTTGAGGTAATGGGCAGCAAGATTACCATCTAGCTTACGGGCAAGTTTCAATTGTACCTAACACTCTTTCAGTCTGTCATGCCCGAATGTTTCTATCGGGCATCCACAGCCCGACTGGATTCCCGCTAACAACATGCGGGAATGACACGCTTGGAAGTGTTAGGTACAAAATGGTATTTTATGAAACTTGCCCAAATGGAAATAATATTTCTCCGGGAGATGTCAATTCTGGCCTTCCACGAGGGCGATTTCTTCCGGCAGCACGGGCATCTTGCCTGTCATGCGCCGGATTTGCAGGCGGGACGCCCGAGCTACGCTTTCCCTTCCACGAGGGCGATTTCCTCCGGGGTGAGGCTGTAGAGTTGGTAGACGAGGTGTAGCATCCAAAGCAACTCAGCGATAAATCTGGCTGCGATGTCCAATCTCCACCACAAGCACGACCAACCGCTGGTCATGAATTTCATAAATGACCCGGTAGTCGCCCACGCGAATACGCCAGGCATCTCGACCGGAAAGCTTTTTGCAATGCGATGGGCGCGGTGTTTTGGCCAGATCGTATATTTCCTGAATAATACGATCTTGATGCTGTTGTGAAATTTTCGCCAGTTATTTTTGGGCGCTGCGTTTAATTTCCACCGTATAATTCACGAAACAATCCCCTGTCTGATTTCTTTAACGGCCTGCTCGAAAGGAATAATGTCATCGTTATTGGCTTTGGCGGTATCGTAGGCGCGTATATCGTCCAGTTCTTCCATGTCCGCCAATATCTTTTCCCATTCTTCATAAGACAGGATCACCGCTTTGCGGCGCAGGTTTTCGTCAACCACAAATTGCGGGTGAATTTGAATCATTGGGTACCTCCATGTTCAAGAAGTTGATGTTTGCCGATGGTCAGTTTGCCATTCCATATTTTTGTAATACATCATTAAGCGATGCGGTTGGGGCGTCTTGCTCGGCGTTTTTAGCTTTTCGTAAGGTCATCCAATCCGCAAAATCGGCCAGAAGTTCTTCCAACGCGTCATATTCTTCATACGGGATACCGACAAACTTTTTTTTGATTAGAAATTTCGGCTGCATTTGTCCCGTTTCTCAAGTAAAATTAAGTTCCCGTTTCACATCGGCTAAGCTCACGCGCTTTTTAGATTGCTTTTTAACATTTTGGATATGCAGATAATCCAAGTAATCTTCTAACTTATCTTCATTCGTCAATAAATCCTGCAAATAAAGAAAATCGTCATAAGTAATCACGGCAAACTTGGCCACGTCCTTTTCTTTTATGATTTGAGCGGTTTCTAACATTATTTCCTCCGTCGGTACGCTTT
Organism: uncultured Gemmatimonadota bacterium; assembly: GCA_964404765.1. Lineage (GTDB taxonomy): Bacteria > 4572-55 > 4572-55 > 4572-55 > 4572-55 > CAYOLL01. The sequence goes on from CAYOLL010000042.1 coordinate 29,752, forward strand.
TTTGCGATCTAAAATATCAACAATATCTATGATTTTCAAAACATCTTCCCGATCAAAAAGAACGCGATAATTTCCGATTCGTAATCGGTAGCTGACGCCAAAATTAACCAACTTTTTGACGTTTGATTTATGCAATGGATCAGCAGCCAACTCATCAATACTTTCCAAAATCAATTCTTGATCCGTGCGCGGATATCGCTTGAGATTTTTTAGCGCAATTTCCGTAAATTCAACCGAGTACATTTCGATCGGTCCTTTCAAAAAAGTTACACGAGGGTGGCACAGGCATCTTTCCTGTTTGACTTACGCCGACGGCCACGCGGGACTCCCGGGCTACGCTTTGCCTTCCACGAGGGCGATTTCCTCCGGGGTGAGGCCGTAGAGTTGGTAGACGAGTTGGTCTATCTCGCGCATACAGTTTACCGGCTGGCCGCTTTGTCTAAGCGTTGCTTGACCAATTCCGCCACGCTCCAATAGACTTCCGTGCGTTCCTCGGCGGTGAGGTCCAATTCGTCAAAGATCAGATCGTCTAAGGCTTGACGATCCGCCAAAGGCTGCGGCGTTTGCTCCCGAATCGGACGGGTTTTGTCAAAGCCAAGTTCTTCGTATATTGATTTATGTTCTCGTGCTACAAAGCTCTGGAAAGAGTCCGAGGTTCTATCTTCTATCTGCAAAAAATCTGGATTCAAAAGAAGTAAATCTTCAACTTCAAAAGTTTGTATTTTCATCAAGCCATCACCAAAATTAGCTCGTCCCACAATATTCAAAAACAACGCAAAAAGTGTTGAATTGCAAGAAAAGACAAACTCACGAATATTGTTGTGAGAATAATGAACTTCTTGAAAGTTATCGCTGACATAAATTACACCAAAATAGAACCGCATGAGAGAATCTACCAAGTAATTACAGTTTACTGGAGATTTTAATCGAATTCCGACATCATACCAATTAGTTCGACCAGAACAGCTTTTTCTCAAATTAAATTGACGTAGTTCCTTCCCGCTTCCGTCCAACTCCGATTGCTCACCCCATTCGATATATTTCAGGGCATTCGTCCCGCGCAAATCCTTTTTATCTTTATGGCAATAAAACAACCGCAGTTTGAGTTTGCTTTCATCAATCAAAATGGAGCGGCACTCGCGCGGGCTTTTTAAAATCGGGACTAAAAATTCAGGCTCGATTTGCCATTGTTGGCGGGTTTCCTCATCCAAAATGAAAAATTCGTTCGCTCCGGTTGTAAATCCACGACGCACTTCGGCTACATCGCCCAGACGCACCAATTTGCCCCGGCCTTTTTCCAGAAGGGTGTAATAAATCTCCGGGGCGCGCAGGTATTTGCCGCCCCATTTATCGCCGGCGTAGCTTTTTTCGTCGGCGTCATAGCCGTTGGCAAAAAGCTGTTTTTGGCTCAAGGGAATGACACGGTAAAAGTCGCGGAAGGTGTTTTCCCGGCAATGGCTTTGTTCCAGCAGCAGCGGGGCGTAGGCGGCCTCGGCATAATCAATCTTGTTCATGACAAATTGGGCGGTTTGCTCCGGCGGGGTCAGCGTTTTATAATCATCAGCGTGTTGCCGATGGTTGATGACCGCCGAATGCAAATAGATGATAGTGTTGACCGCCGCGTCAAAGGAACGGACATTGCAGTCATAAACGGCATACAAACGGGTATGTTTGAGCAAAAAGTGCTGGATATAACCGCCGTATTCCACATCGAGCCAACTGTTGGAGATGATAAAGCAGAATGTGCCTTTGGCGTGCAAAAAGCGCGGGCAGAGCAGTTGGAAATAAACATACAAATCGCTGCGTCCGGGCGTTTTTCTGCCGTAAACCGGGATCGTTTTCTTTTTTCCGTCCACTTCGGTCCGCACATCGGTCGCCAAAAACGGGTAGACTTCATAGACTTTGCTATTCAAATCCTCTTTCATCCGCTTGTTGAGCCGGGCTTTTTCGTCCTTATTTTCCGACAGGAGCAGACGTTCGATTTCCATGGGGTCTTCGGGCGGCAAAATATCTTCCTGGCGCACGTAAGGCGGGTTTCCGATGACCAGATCAAAGCCTTTTTCCGTTTCTTTATCGGGCAGCAGAAAGATTTCCATAAAATCCAGATCAAAGCTGAAGGGCAGACGCTTTTCGCTGGTAATGCCCCGGCGCATATTTTTTAACTGCTCAATTTCGGCCACCAACTCCTGCCGTTGATCGGCAAAAATATCCTTGGTATCAGTTTGATATTGAATTTCCGTAAGAAAAGAATCCATCCGCGTGTTGCTTTTGATGTTCAGGGCTTGGAGTTCTTTTTCCACGGCAATAATGGTATGGTCAATCAATCGCTCAAAGACGTGGCGCTCTTCCTTTTTCAGTTGGTCAAAGGTGACATTGGGCAATTCATTGCAGATAAATGCTTTTTTGCGACTGATAAAGTCTTGCAGGGGTTTGATGGGTACGCCGCGTTTTTTACTGGCGGCGATAATTTGGCTGAGGCTAAAGTCCACGCCGCCAAAGCGTTGCAACAGGCTGTTGCCGGGCCGCAGTTTGAAGTCCAGATTGGGCAGCAGCGGTTTTTCGGTCAATTCCTGCGGCGTGAATTCGGCTTCGGCAATCATGTTCAGCCACAGGCGCAGCTCGGCAATGCGCACGGCCCATTCTTTCACGTCCACGCCGTATAAGCATTCGGAAATGAGTTGCTTTTTGAGTTGAAAGTCGTCGGTGGGCGTATGCTTGCGGCCCTGGCTTTCGTCCAGCGCCCGGATCAGTTCCACCTGGACTTGCAAAACGCCCAGCAACATGGAACCTGAACCGCAGGCCGGATCGAGGGCGGTGATGCTCTTGACCGCTTCTTTGAGCGGTTCGGCGTTGACCTTGTATTTTTGGATCAGCTCGATTTTTTGAGGAATCGGATCGAAGATGAAATGATACAGAAACTCGCGGCTGTGTTTGCGACTGGTTTTTTGCTCCAACACTTCCACAAAGCTGCGGCGGACCATAAAGTTGATTTCCGGTCGTTCGGTATAGACAATGCCGTGCTCGCCTTCCGCGTTTTTCACATCGGTGGAGTTGATCATGCCCTCGTACATCTTGCCCAGCAGTTCCGGGTTGACTTCCAAAGTGATTTCGTAGGGCGTATCTTCGGCAATGGTGAAAATGTAGGATTGGAAGAAGGCGAAGATGTCCTCAAACGTGTCGTCGGGCAGGGAAAAGTCGTCCAACTCGTTGTGGCGGGTAAAAAGACCGCCGTTGAGATAGGGAAAACGCAGCAGCATGTCCTGATATTTTTCCGGCAAAAAGGCCATGTTGCGGCCCAGCCGGAAAAATTGGTTGTTGAAAGCCGAGAAGAACAGGGCGTTGAGCCAATGTTGGTGAAAGTTGAGTTCCGCAGCGGTTGATCGGGTTTTGTATTCTTTGTAGTCGCCCCAAAAATGAAACAGGAAGTTATCGTCGTTATTGAGCCAGCCCTTTTTCTGGACAAAATACAGGAACATGAGCCGGTTGAGCAGATTGAGCACGGCTTGATGTACTTTGATTTTGCTGTCGAATTGGCTGTTGAGTTGCCCGATCAATTGTTTGGACAGGCGTTGATATTCCAGATAGAAATATTTGTTGAGGATTTCCGTATTCATCACCCGCCGCCAACCGGCGATCAGGTCGTTGAAGTTTTGGATTTTGCGTTTGGGCGCTTCGCTGATGATGGATTCCAGCGAGAATTGATAGAGAATGGAAACGTGACCGGCGTGGGGTTTGGCGATGTTGACATTATAAACGTGGGTGACTTTTTCAATCACATCCCGATCCATAATTTTCTTGTTTTGGCGACGGTCAATCAACGACAGGGACAAGTAGCCGCCGTATTTGAACAGCACAAAAACGTGCATGGGAAACAGCTTGTTGATTTCTCTGGCGATAACAGCCAGCTTGTTTTCCGAATAAAATGAGCCGGTCAGCTCGATGGCAAAGAACAGGAACGAAGCCGGTTCGCTGCGATTCACCGTCGGTTGAAAGGCGCCGATTTGGCTTTGCATTTCCTCGTAGGTCAACTGGAAGAGCAATTCCACTTTTTGCCATTGAGCGGTCAGGGCACGGGTTTCGCTAAAGGCGGGGTTGTTGACAAAACTGTCTTTGAAACCTTGAAAGTTGTTCTGATCCAGCCGCCCTTGACGTCCGGTGTTATAGCCCAATGTGTGGAAGAGATTCCGGGCATTATCATACAACGCGCCGGTGGCAAAGCGGCTGATGGTTTCGGCAATGTGGGTTTTGGACATGACTTCTCCAATTATTTGAGAATTAACCAGGTAATGAGTTCAAATTGTTCATGCGTAGTCGGCGCTTGCGCAACTGATATTAAGACCGCGTTTCGATCATGGGCTAAGTTACCAAAATTCTTCTTCTTGAATAGCTGATTAATGGCCTCGATTGCGCCCGATAGCAGCCGATTACAGGTATCCATCTTTTCGCCATTTTGCGTTTCGGCATTGAAAATATCGCACAGGGTTTCGTACGCTTGTTTTTTGCCCTGGCAGAGCAGGCGGAACAGTTCTAATATCTGCCGGGCCTGGGCATAGTTCCAGCGCACCCGACCGTCCTCTTGAATGTAGACCAGATAATACGGCTGCAAGGGATTGACTTTTTGCAGGTCGTCCGCGCCCTCTTTTTGGCGCAGGCAAAAGATCGCGCCGGGTTTGATATTCTGGCGCACATTGGAACTATATTCATCGCCAGCTAATCCGGCATGGTTTCCCGCCGGGGCCGGCACGACGGCATACAAACCAAAGGGCGCATCGTTTAAGCGTTTTTTATTGGTTTCGATAAAATTAATCAGATCGGTGCGGAAATCATCTAAGGTAAAATCGCTAAAATTAATAGATTCGCCCAAATCTTCCAGATCCACAATCTCATTTTGCAAGCGCAGCAATTGCTGATCGCGAAAATTCAACTCGCCCTGAATTTGGTTTTCCAACTCTTCGGGCGTTTGCTCGTTCAGTTGCAGCAAATTATCGGCCCCGGTGGCGGCCAAATCCACCAAAGCCATCCGCGCCTCGACCCGATTTTTTAAGTTGATGTACTTGTTCAGGTCCGGCGTGGGCCAAAAGTTGATCAATTGCACCGCCTCGTTGACCGTGCCGATCCGATCAATCCGGCCAAAACGCTGAATCACCCGCACCGGGTTCCAATGAATATCATAATTGATTACCCAATCGCAATCCTGCAAGTTTTGCCCTTCGGAAATACAATCGGTGGCGATGAGTAAATCTACTTCCTCGTTTTGCGGCAAATCCGGCAATTGGGCCCGATTTTTGGCCCGCGGCGAGAAGTTGGTCAAAATCTCTTCAAAACGGCTTCCGCCCAGGGTGGTTTTGTTGCCCCCGCTCCCGCCCGACACCAGCGCGGTATGAATCCCCAAATTTTTGGCCCAATCGGCCAGACTATTGTATAAATACCCGGCGGTATCGGCAAAGGCGGTAAAGATCAGGACTTTTTTATTGGCCTGGCCGGTTTTGGTGGTGGTGGGGCTGTTAATTTTTTGCTCTATTCGGACTTTCAGTTCTTTCAACTTGGCGTCACGGTCCGGCGTAATATCTTTGGCTTGCGTATGGAGCATACTCAAGGCATCTTTATCTTTTTTTAAGGCTTGCAGCCATTCATCCAATTTGAGATGCGCCATTTGATAGGTAAATTTCTTGCCTACTTCCTGCGCTTCTTGCAAGTCTTCATCCTCCGCATCCGCCGGAGCCAAGTCATCAAAATCTAACTCCGGTTTTTCAGCCTGGAATTTTTGAAAGCGTTCTATGCGATCAATCAGACTTTCGATTTTGTCAATGGTGCGATCCATTGTCACTTCAAAAGAGTGGATGGAGCTTTCCAGTCGTTTCAAGAAATTGACCTTCATCATGCCGATTAAATAATGCTCGCGTTTGGCCTGGGTAAACTGGCGAATGTTTTTGATACGCGCCTTTTCTTCATACAACGGAAGATATTCTTCTTTGAGGAAGGCCGATGGGTTGAATAGGGACAACTTGTAGTCCATGATTTTGTCATTCAACGTATCGTATGAGATAAAACGATTGTTTAAATCAATAGCCGGATAAATGGAAATCGGTTTTAAGCGTTTGGGAAAGCCGCCCAGTCGCTCAATTTCATGCGCATAATGCTTTTGGATATGTTTACGGGCCCGGGCGATGGTTAAACCATCCAGCAATGTGGTAAAATCCGAGCCGAGTCTTTCAAACAAATCCGTGGTGTTAGTCTTCTCGCGGCGGGTTTTAGTCCATTCGGTAAATTCCCGTTGAGCACTGGCCAGCAGATTGCCCAAATGGGGAATGTTCAGAGACTTAGGATCAGCAAACACGTCGTCTTTATTTCCGGTGATAAAATAAATCTGATTGCGCAAGTCCCGCAGGGACGTATTGACCGGCGTGGCCGAAAGCAATAACACTTTGGTCTTGCGACCGCTTTGAATAATATCTTCCATCAAACGCTCATAACGGCTTTTACGTATAATATTGCCGTCCTCGTCCCGTTTGCCTTTGGTATTATTGCGGAAGTTGTGCGATTCGTCAATCACCACCAGATCAAAATTGCCCCAATTGAAAGTCTCCAGATCAATAGAGCCGGCCTTTCCGGTTCTGCTCAAATCCGTATGCGCCAGCACGGTATAGTTGAATCGAAGTTCCGGGAAAGGATTTAACGAATTGTTCTGGTTGTCAACGTAGAGTGTCCAGTTTTGCATAAGTTTCTTTGGGCACAAAACCAATACACGGCAGTTCCGTTCTTCAAAATACTTGATGACGGCCAGCGCTTCGTACGTTTTTCCCAATCCCACGCTATCGGCAAGGATGCATCCGTTATAATCCAACAATTTCTGGATGGCCCACATTGCGCCATGTTTTTGAAACTCAAACAAAGTTTCTTTCCAAAATTTACTTCCCTTAACAAGTTGAATTTCATATTCCAGGGCGCTCATTTTTTGGGCGTTGACGCTTTTTTCAAAGACATGGAAAAGCGTTTTGTAGTAGATAAACTCCGGGCTATTTTCGATATAAAGTTGCTCCAGATATTTAAGCACCTGATCCTTTACATCTTCCACCAGCCCGGTTTGATCATTCCAGATGGCATCAAACCAGGTTTTCAGTTCTCTGATGGCGCTCTTGCTATCTATAATCAAATTCAATTCGATATTTTTGTTACGGCTCAATCCCAACCCGCTGACGGTAAAGTTTGAACTGCCGGCAATGGCGTCCTCAACCCCGCTTTGCTGCCGGATATGATACATCTTGCCATGCAGAAAATTAGGCTTGACCATCGAGCGGATTTCCGTCTTTGCTTTGATCCATTCGGCGCATTCCTTGGCAATAGCCCGTTGCGTTAAGCGGCTATTGAGGGGAATCGAAAGCTTATCATCTTCGATTTTAAATTCACGGGCATGGATTTTTTCCGGGTCAATGGCTTTGATAAAGGTAGGTTCACCGAAAAGAAATCTGAGTTTGTGGATTGCATCCAAATTGTTTTTCAGGTGATGGTAGGCGTAGATGGTAAAATAAGCGGAGACAATCGAAACATCTGAATTTTCATGAATCGTTTGTTTTAAATAGTCACCGACTGTTCCCTGGGAATGATTATCACGGATGAATGACTCGCTCATAATATACCTCCTGTTATTCTTCTGTCAGATTGCCTGAATTATTCACCACGAAATACACTAAATACACGAAAAGATTGTCATTTCAAAAGTTACGCATCCAAAATGGGAAAAGTCAAATGTTAAGCCTGAATTTGATAAACCCTTATTTTTCGTGTCTTTCGGGTATTTCGTGGTTAATTTATGAATTATTCAGGATTGTGTTCAAGCAGATATTGTGCATCTTTCATATTTGAAAATGCTCCGTACGGACAATTTCTCTATCTTCGGGCGTCAAACTGGCTAACTTGGTTTCGATTTCGGCCTGTTCCTCATCGCTGACATAGGGAATGCCGTCTTCATCATAGCCATTGGGCGCTTCAATTTGCAGATCACGCAGCAATTGCATAACCTGCTTGATCTTCTCATTGATCAACAATTGTTTGGAGAAATAGATAAAGACGCCTTTTTCGCTGATGGCGATGTCAAGGCCATTAAATCCGGTTCCTGTGGCGGTATATGAAATAAAATCCTCCAAGAAAATTAGTAACGGAAATTGACTGTACAAGGGTCAATTGAATGATGGTGTTATTGTGCTAAAGCGCTATCAAATTCTTTTTGTCGAGTTGCCCGCCGTCAAGCAAAGCCAGCATTTCTTCCAGGTTGTTCGTCGGACGCCGGCAGGCAAAGTTTTGGCAAATGTAGGCGGTGGCCTTGTTATCGAGCGCGGTTTGGGTTTCGACAAAAGGGGCAATTTGACCGATAGCGCCGGCGCTTTTACCATCCGGCCGATGTAGTAAAACCTTGTTTGGAATAAAACGCTGCTGCAAGGCTTTAAGCATCGCCTGCGTATCGGCGGCATTTAGATCGCCGACGATTACAATCTCGAAGGCTGGGCCAAGCGCAAAATCCGCCGCAATCATAAATTGGGTATAGGCCGAGGCGCCGTAACGCGCCGCTTCAGCAAAAATGCTGATCAAACGACCGGCTTTTTGGTCATAATCAACATTGCCGGTGATGCGGGCCAGCCGCAGTAAGTTCAGCAAAGCGACGGCATTGCCGGATGGCGCGGCGCCGTCGTAAAATTCTTTGGAGCGCACCAGCAGGGCTTCACTGTCATCGGCCGTAAAATAAAATCCGCCATGCTCATTGTCCCAAAAGTTCCGCATTAAGATCGTATTAAGTTCCAGCGCGCGGGTCAAGTACTCAGGCGCAAAGGTCGCTTCATACAGCTCCAGACAGCCCCAGAGCATAAAGGCATAATCGTCAACGTGCGCCGCCAAACCGGCCGATCCGGCGCGATAGCGATGCCACAGCCGCCCATCGGCATTTTGCAGGCAAGCGCTGACAAAATGGGCGGCTTTTTGCGCGGCGGCAGTATAAGCCGGCTCACTTAAAACCCGTCCGGCTTTGGCCAGTGCGGCAATCATCAAGCCATTCCAGTCGGTCAGAATCTTGTCGTCTTTTTGGGGATGAATCCGCTTTTCGCGCACTTCAAAGAGCTTTTGCAACAGGCTGTGGACTTTAGCCGTTAAATCCGCTTCGGATTGCTGGTAAATCCTCGCCCATTCTGCCAATGGCCGCTGTAAATGGAAAATGTTGAGGCCGGCATGATGGCCGCCGGCTTCGTCATGAAAATTACCATGACTTTCCAGGTTAAATATTTCGATCATCAATTTAGCATCATCCGCCGCCAAAATCTGATTCACTTCATCCAGACGCCACACATAGAACTTGCCTTCCACGCCTTCGCTATCGGCATCTTCCGCGGAGTAGAAGCCGCCTTCCGGCGCGGTCATATCCCGCAAAACGTAGGTGGCGATTTCGCGGGCGGTTTGGGCATATTGCGGCTTGGCGGTGGCTTGATACGCTTCGGTATAGGCCATGAGCAGCATGGCTTGATCGTAGAGCATTTTTTCAAAATGCGGCAGCAGCCAATGTGAATCGGTGGAGTAGCGATGGAAGCCAAAACCGACATGGTCATAAATGCCGCCTTTGCACATGGCTTGCAGGGTTCGCTCCACCATTTCCAAGGCCATTTCATCCCGGCTGCGCTGCCAATATCGCAACAAAAACATTAGCTGATGGGGCGTTGGAAACTTGGGCGCACGGCCAAAACCGCCATGCACGGTATCGTAATTGCTTTTTAGCTGCTGATATGCGCTATCGAGCACGGATTTTTCCAGCAATATTCCGGCAGCCGCGGAATGGGCAGACATATATTGGCAAAGATGGTCCACAATTTGGTCGGCGGAAGTTATAAGATCATTACGCTTGATTCGCCACATCTCTTTGATGCGCGGGATTAAGTCCAGCATCCCCATCAGCCCATAACGATTTTCTTTGGGGATAAATGTAGCGGCAAAAAAAGGCATCTTGTCCGGCGTCATCAGGATGGTTAAAGGCCAGCCGCCGCTACCGGTCATCATCTGACAAACAGCCATATAGATATGATCAATGTCCGGGCGCTCTTCTCGGTCAACCTTAATATTGACAAATGCATCATTAAGCAAGTCAGCGATCATTGGGTCTTCAAATGACTCGCGCTCCATGACATGACACCAATGGCAAGTGGCGTAGCCGATGGATAAAAAGATGGGCAGATTCTCGCGGGCAGCTTTTTCAAACGCTTCTGCACCCCAGGGAAACCAATCCACCGGATTGTGAGCATGTTGCAATAAATATGGGCTTCGTTCATGAACTAAACGGTTGGTCTTTTGACCGGCTTGATGGGACATGGCTTGCTCCGTGGTTGGGGGGTATGTGTTGGCCGCTGCGCTAAACAAAACTTTGAGTCTGGGTCGGGTTTCGACGAGTACGGCTAATTGCGCCGGCCCAAGCGCTTTCTCTAATTTTTGAAGAGATTCCGCCGTAATCCGCCGCTCGCCGTTTTCTACGGCGATCCATTGGCTGTGATACTCAGCGGCATGTTGTCGCATCCATTCTATCGAGGCAGACAAATCAGGCACAAGAGCCGTCCCCTTATGACGGACTGTCGGTGGAGCCAGGATTTTTGCGGCCTGCTGTAAATTCGAATTATTTGCCAATAGATTTGCCCATCGTTGGGCAAACTGCATTGCCGCTTGCGCCATGTTTTTGGAAATAAGCAATCGAAGAATGTCGAGCAGATCATTATCAGGTGCATCCGTCCAATTATGTTTTTCAATAGCTTCAATAAGTTTGGTTGGGTTGTTTATACGGAGCAGTTCGCCCATCATAGTCGTTGGAGTTTTAATTTCGTGACGCAATTCCTTCGTCACAGGCGAGAGAAAACGGGCCGGATTTAACCGCCAACGTTCCCCCTCAGACACCAGAAATTTGCATTGGACAAGCCTATCTGCTTCTTCCTCAACTTCAACAATGGCGTCATCTATCTGCGGCCCCAAAGCAAGACCTCGTTCGGTAGCGTGATGGTGGAAGCTAATTTTTTAAGCGACCGCCAATCCGGTTTCCTTTCTAAGCTCAAGGCTGCGATAGCCTAACACAATCCGGTCTTTTGGTATTCCGGCGTTTAAAAATTCCTGGGCAATCCCTTCTTCGGTGCCATCGCGCTGTATCCACAGTTTACCGTCTTTAATATCAATATGCGCCAGGCAGCCGTGAACTCGCTTTTTGTTCTTGCGCCCCAAAACCATCAGCAAATAGCGATCGGATTCGGGATCAAATATGGTCTCAAATTCGAGGTCACCATGCGCGTACGGGATTTCAGTCAGCTTTGTGAGCGTCTTTTTTACCAATTGACGATAGTCGGTCAAGGAATCCATTTGAGAACCACCTCCTCATGCAAGTCAAAAACCATAACCCGAAGTTGATAATCTTCAATAAGCAGCCGGCCTAACGGTTCGTCAAAAACGTCGCTGTAAGCTTCGTCATGCACACCCAGATAAAGAATTCGATCCGGTTCGGTTCTGGCCATGACCGAGCGATAAAGCAGATACTGCCCAAGCGCTTTCTCGGTATCTTCCATTTCCGAAAGCCCAACAAAACTCTTTATTTCAACCGCAATTTTTTGGCCCGCCCGCTCAGCCGCTAAGACCTGTTCCGCCGCCAAATCCACATACATATCTTTGCTGCCCCAGGAAAGGCGAAGCGGATCGTGGGTGATTTTCCAACCGTCTTTTATCAACGCATTTTTTGCTTTGTCGTGGTAAGTGTCCTTCGCCGGCATGTTATTCCTTCCCCATAAACATCTGAGAGCCATCAAATATAGAAGTTGGCTCGTAACAATTTTCGCCAGATTTTGCTAATAATTGTACTAGTCAACAACCTCTTGAACACTTCCACAGTTTTGATCGGATGTCATT
>CAYOLL010000043.1:0-8138 GCA_964404765.1 uncultured Gemmatimonadota bacterium
AAGCGGTTGCGTCGTTTGCGCCGTTTGCGTCTCTTGCGTTTATGAATTATTCAGGCTTTAAAGTTACCAATTAACAATGCCTCAATTTCGATTTGGCGCGCACACCATTTGATCAACTATTGTTCTATAAAATCGCCTTGACTCATAATCCTTAATAGGCTATCTTCAATGCCGATGTGTACCAAGGTTTATGTTGAATAACCCCGTCAAAAAATCGGATTAAAAACACAATGCATACGATCACCGCTATCTACGAAAACGGCCTGTTGAGACCGTTAAAGCCGCTAAAGCTAACCGAGCGCGAAACGGTCGAACTCCAAATCGTTCCTTCAGCGTCAAAAAAACGCAATCGCACGACATTGCATAAAGCATTGGCAAAGATCAAATGGATTTCTGCCCCCGTAAACGATTTGACGCTCGTTTCCGAGGCCGCATTGTTGACGTTGGCGGATCGCATCGGCCAAAGCCTTAACAAGCCGCTTTCACAGACGATTATTGAGGAGCGGGGCGAATGGTAGCCGCGTATTTCTTGGATACCAGTGCTTTGGTCAAACGCTACGTTACCGAAATCGGCTCTTCTTTCCGCCGATGATCGTTTATTGCAAGCGGCCCGTATAGAAGGCATCTCTGCCGACAATCCTAATCAACATGCTTAAACTTTGGCTTAGACTTGAAGTTTCTTGTTAGCTTACAATCTGGAATGTAACTTATGAACAGCAAACCCTTTGCCAACAAAGCACCCCAAAACCTGGCCGTAGCCGAATGGTGTTTTGAAAACGGTCATTACGACGCTTGCTGCAACCGGGCATATTACGCAATGTTTCAGGCGGCCTTAGCGGCATTGGCGCAGGATAATATCCATCCGCCGGACGAATTGGTTTCGCATTCCTGGGTGCATGGCAATTTTGCCACGCACTTTTGCAATCGACGGAAGATATTTCCTCGTTTTCGCGAATATCTGCCCAATGCCCAATTTATTCGTAATCGCGCGGATTATCGACCGGATTCGGTGACTTATAAACAGGCACAACAGCAGCTTGAAAAGTGCAAAGCTTTTGTCGCAACTCTACTAAAAAGGATAAAAAGCTATGATGACGTTTAAACAAAAAGAGGTTCTGGACAAGATTATGTTGAAAATCCAAAAAAAATTTCCGGAATCACGTATCATCAACATTGCGGAATTAAACGGCAATTCTTTTTGGATTCAGATTTTAGTTCCGGCTGATGATGATCGTTTTTTGGCATTGGTTAAAGTGTTGGGCAAGCAAGTGCTAAATGCCTTGCTGGACTACGGTTTTGATTTCCAATTTGTGCCGGTGACGGCTAAGGATGAGCGGGTTGTCGGGGATGTGGCGTTGGCCGGGGTGTAGCGGGCCAACCTGCCTTAACCGAAGCAATCGTGTAACAAGGGACGACTTTTCAGTCAAATCTAAACGAAGGCAATCTACCATGATCTGTAACAACTGCAGCGTTGAAATTCCGGACGGACAAAAATACTGCACAAGCTGCGGCATCAAGCTGGGCCTGATCGGTATTGAATGTAATAACTGCGAGGCCGTAAACGCGCTGAACAGCAACTTTTGCGGCAATTGTGGCGCCATGTTGGGTTCTGTTAAAAAAGCAACCTCATCGACCCCATACCCGGATGATCCGGAACCGATGGAAGACGAGCGCAAACTGGCCAGTATTCTTTTTGCCGATGTGCACGGCTTTACGGCCATGAGCGAAAATCTCGATCCGGAAGCGGTTCGTAATCTGATGGATCAGTGCTTTGCCCGTCTGACGGCGATTATCGTGCGCTATGGCGGCGTGGTGGACAAGTATATGGGCGACAGCGTCATGGCCATTTTTGGCGCGCCTATTTCCCACGAAGACGATGATTTGCGCGCGATCTTGACCGGCATGGCCCTGCAGGAAGAAATTAAAGTCTTTAGCAAAAGCGTCGAAGACAAGATCAAAAAACCGCTGTCCATGCGCGTTGGAATCAACACCGGATTAGTGATGGCCGGGCGGGTTGGCGGCGAAAATAACCGGGTCTACACCGTCATGGGCGACGCGGTCAATCTGGCTTCGCGGCTGGAGCAGGCATGCGAAGTGGGCGGCGTTTTGATTAGCGAATCAACCTATAGCGGCACGGCCAGTCTTGTCAAAACGGAGCTGCCCAAATCCATCAAAGTTAAAGGTAAAAACGAGCCGATCACGGTTTATCAGGTCAAAGGCGTAGAGCCCAATTTTCAATTGCGCCTGACTGCAGAACAGTTTGAAACACCGTTTGTGGATCGCGATATCGAGTTAAATCAATTAAAAGAGCATTTGCTTGCGATTCGATTCACCCGCCAACCGCAGTTGGTCGCCGTCGTTGGGCCGGCTTTTGTCGGTAAAACCCGGCTGGTGGCCGAGCTCATCGGCAAGCACCAAGGCGAGTTTGGCGAGGCGGCCTTTTTTTATGGCGCGGCTTTAAACTATCTTAATACCGGCGCTTTTGGCGTAATATCCGACATCATTCGTCATCTATTTGACATGCGTGTCGATGATACGCCGGCGAATCAACAATCTCAGCTCTTGTATGGACTGGCCGAATATGTCTGGGCGGCGCATGGAGTTCCGTTAGAAGCCATTTCATTCCCCACCGCATTGCCGGAATCCCTGCTTATTTTCAACAAGTTATCCGCTCCACAGCAGGAATGTCTTAAAATCGCCTACCATCTGGGTTCGATGATGGGTTTGCCTTACGCCGGTAATCCCTTTTGTTCTTTAAGCTATCGGGATATTGAGCGCAATGTCGTCGCCAGCCCCGGCATTAATCCGGATGAGATCCGGCGCATTCTGCGCGGAGAAATCATGACCCACGTCGAGCAGCTATTTAAACACTTGTGCCGTGCCCGGCCGGTTTATCTGCTGATTGATAACGCCGATGTTTGCGATGCCGAAACCTTAGAAATCGCCTGCAATTTGACAAAAACTGTCGATCAGATGGCGTTTGGTGTTATTTTATTGTCGCGAAGAGCCGTTAATTTGCCACAAAACGCATCATGCGCGACAACGGTTTTGCTCTCCCGGTTGCCGGCGACGCAATTTGACGGCTTAATGTCCAATGTTCTCCACTCGACCGCGGGGATTCCGTTGACCTTGAGCGAGCATCTGTATCAGCGCTGCAGCGGCATCCCGGGCTTGGCCGAGTTATTGGCTAAGCATTACTGGCAGCAACAAATTCTGGTTTATGACGAGGACAGCGGGAATTGGCGTTTTGCGCACCGGTTGGTGAATACTGTCGGATTGCCGACAAAAATTGTCCAATGGGTGCAGGCGAATGTCGATAAATTGACACAGCTCGAAAAATTTCTGCTGCAAACAGCCGCCGTAATGGGCCGCACCTTTTGGCAAGGCTTGCTGGAGAATCTGGGCGAATTTAAAGATATACCCGGAATTTTACCGATTCTGGTTGAAAAAGGTCTGATCGCCCAATCTTCGACGATGGATGTCGAAGATAAGACACAGTATTATTTTATTGACGCCTTATGTCAGGAAATTGTCATTGAGACCACGCCAAAGGTGCGCCGGGAAAAGCTGCACGCCAAAATTATCCAATGGCTGATTGGGCATCAGTTAGACAAAAATCGGGCATTCTTTGAAATAATTGCGCGCCACTATATTCAGGCCGGAAATTTTATAGAGGCGCACGAGTTTTTGCTGCGGGCCGGTCAGGCTGCTTTGGAAGACGAAAAAATCAAGCAGGCTTTAGATTTTTACGAAGATGCGCTCACGCTGATTATGGATCACGATCCGAACGATCACCCGCGTTTGGCGTTGATTTACGAGCGTTTGGGCGATATTCACCAGGAAGACGAAGATTATCAGAATGTGACGAAATATTATCGGCTGGCTTTGGAGCACATGATCGTTATTGAGAGCGTTTCGGAGGATTGGCGCGATCCGCAAACCTACCGCCACGCCAACCTGCAGCTCAAGCTGGCCCATGTCTATCAGATTCGCGGTGACTTTGCCAAGGCCCAGACCCTGATAGACAATGTGCTCAAAAGTCTGGGCGAAGAAGATGTCAGCAAGCCGCGTGTGTTTGTGTTGCTGCTGCTGTCCAATATTTTTCGGGCGCGCGGTCAGTATCAGACGGCCGAGCAATATGCCGTCATGTCGCTTAACTATGCCCATCAACTGAACGATCCGCCCCTGATCTGGCGCTGCTGCGATGTATTGGGTGATCTCTATCGGGCCAAAGGCGATTTTACCCAGGCGATCAAGCATTTTAATCACGCCTACAAAGGCCGTAAAGAGGCCAATAATATGATTGGTTTGGCCAACTCTGTGCGCTATTTGGGCCAAACCACAGTAGATCAGGGTCAGGCAGATAAGGGCATTCCCTATTTAGAAAAATGCGTCGCTTTGTTTGAAAATCTGAAATTGCCGCGTGAGCAAAGCCGGGCTTTGAATCTGCTGGGCAAAATTCATCTGGAACACGGCCATTTTCCCCAGGCCGGCGACTGCTTTGAGCGGGCGTACCAAAACATGCGTGGCACCAGCAACTATGCCTATGAAGCCGCCTATTATTTTTACATGGGCAAAACGCGCTATTGCACCGGTGATTTGAAAGATTGCTATCAAATGCTGGATGTGGCTATTAAAAAGGCGGAGCGGCTGGAAAATATTATCCTGATCATCAAAACCTACATCGAGATTTGCAAAATCTCCACCGCCATGCGCTACAGCGGGCGGGCGCTGAACACGATCGAACTGGCCATTGAAATGTCGCGTCAGGTTGGTCTGGAACCGCTGATGGCGCGGGCATTACTACAGCAGGCCGAGTCCCACCTGGTGATGGATTACCGTCAATCGGCGCTCAACTCCTGTCTGAAAGCGCTGGAAATTATCGAGCGGGATAATATCGTGGATAATTTCAAATATCATGGTCATGCCCTGCGTGTTTTGGGTGATATTTATGTGAAATCCGGGGTCAAAGGCGATGAAACCAAAGCTGGCAATTGCTACAAAGAGAGCATCAACATTTTGGGCAAAAAAATATCCCATCCCTACCTATTGGCCAAGAGCTGCGTCAGCTACGGCCTTTTCTTGAAGCAGCACGGCGAGGAAGCCTCCAGCGATACACTGCTGACTAAAGCGCGGGAATTGTTTACCCAAATGGGCGCAAAGCATGAATTGGCGGCGATGGGTTAAGCCGAAAAATCCATTAGAGGTAGCTTCTCAAAAAGTGTTGGCAAATCAAACCTTGCGAAGGCTTCGGAGCACAACTTCATCATATTTGTAGACAGGACTTGGAAGGTTAGTATACAATCCTCGTTCCCAAATTTTATTTGGGAACGTACCTGCAAACGAAGCTCTGTTTCGTATCATGTTAATTTGATTGAAGATAGGCGGAAACAGAGTTTCCGTGGCAAGTGCGTTCCCAATCAGAGATTGGGAACGAGGTCTGTCGCTCAAATTCAAGTCAGACGGGCATTGCTAAAATAACCTTCCAAGTCCTGTGTAGAAATGCCTTCGCAAGGTTACCAATGGTTGTTGAGAAATTACCATTAGAAGTCATGTTTTCTTTTCGTCTTTGGTTATCTCAACCCTGGCGTTTTTTTATTCCGAATGGCATGACCGAAAAAATATGTGCAAAGCGGCACTCCCAGCAGCAAGCCCCATATATGAAAAAGCTTTCCGCCGATCGTCAGAATAATCAGGACAATGACCGGGTTAATCCGCATATAAGAGCCGTAAATACGTGGATTTAAAATATAGCCCTCGATCAAATGAATCACGATAATCAGCAGGATTGCCAAAATCATGCGCTCCAGGCCGACCGTTTGCAACGCAATCAGGCAAATCGGGACCGAGCTGATAAACACACCGACCACGGGAATAAAGCTGCAAAAAAAGACGATGACCGCCAAAAACGCCATATTCTTGCTTAAGCCTAAAAAATAAATGCCAATCGCTGTCAGAACGCTATTAAGAATGGCAATAAGCAGTTGCGCCTCCAAAGCCCGTCCTAACACCCGCGAAAAATTCTTGATGCTGTCCGCCACTTCAACATAAATGAAGTTAAGCTTGGTATGCTCCAGATCAGCCACGCTCCGGCTTAATTTGGGCAAATCCAACACAATCAAGAACGAAAAAAGCAGGGCAAGCAGGAAAGCAGAAGCAATCGCCGCAATTTTCCCACTGACACCTTTAATAGTGTCCATAGCGTAATTCATGGTTCGCAAGCTGTCGGCTTCTTCCACCGGGCCAACAAGTTGTTGAAAAAGAGAAACTGAGGGTGAGTTTTGCAAGTCCACTTTGTTGCCGGGCAAATGAGGCAGACTCGGTTGCTTCAATTCCGGTAAAAGCTCCTTGAGCAGCAAATACTTATCACTCATTTCAAAAAGTTCTTGATCGACGCGGTTCACATAGATCGAAAACTGACTGAAAAAGAGTTCGGTCTGATTTTTGACGCGCGGCACTAAAAAAATTCCGGTAATAATCAAAACACACAATAGCCCTGTTGCGACTAGTACGACCCGAATAAGACGATTTTGGACCCATCTTTTGAGGCGGTCGACCAGATTTGTCTGGACGTAGGCAAAAACAAATGTAAAAAAAATGAGTAAAGAAAATGATCTGAGGACATAAAGGATTGCAAATAACAATCCCCACACAACCAGTCGGGTGCCTAAAGGCAACATCCAATCCCACGGTGATGGGGGAGACTGGGCTTGTCTATTATCTTGCGAGTACGGTTTCATGATATTTGGATATCGCTCTTGGATTCGCAAACCTCAGTTTGCAAGTAAATGTATTGGCATAAGTTATCACATGTAATCTAAAGGTTGCCGTTCTGTGATTATAGCAGGTTTTCCTGTGCGCTGTTATGCTCGGGTTTGACTTTCTCAGCTTGCTTGAAAGTCATGGCTGTCGGCGGCATGTCGGTTTGTGCGCCGGTCAGTAGTGAGTCAATTGTTAAAATTTGCAGTTTCGGGTAGTCTTTGCCCCAGCCCGGCGAGGTATAAAAGCCCGCGCCGATAGCCTCTGCGCTCATCTCCCGTGTAGCCGGCTCCAGCGTGATGAACAGGCCGATGGCCGCCTTTTCCCGATTGACCACGCTATCTAATTCGCGGATATCCTTGACGCCGACTTTGCCGCTCTTGACTTGCACGATGATGCGTTTGGGTTTATTGCTAGCGTCGTCAAAAAAATGGATAATGCCGTCGATACCGCGATCCGCGCCTTTTTTGCCGGCAGTTCGGCCTTTTCGCAGCGGTACGGATTCGTCGGGCGCGGAATCGGCCACGGGCCGGGCTTTGACCAGCGATAACGCCCACCATTGGAATTGATAACGATTTTCCTGGGCCAATTGGCGGGCGGCGGCTACGTCTAACGGCTCGCCAACTACGTCGTAGTCATGTTTTTCGTTTAAATCAAACATATCTTTCAGACGATATTTCATCAGCGCGACGGATAAGTGGGCGATATCGATGCCGATCCAGCGGCGCTTCAGTTTTTGGGCGGCGACAATAGTTGTGCCGCAGCCGCAGAACGGGTCGAGCACTACGTCGCCTTCCTTGCTGCTGGCCAAAATAATACGTTCCAGCAAGGTAATCGGCTTCTGGGTGGGGAAACCAAGACGTTCGGCTGCCGATGCTTGCAAGGGCGGAATATCATCAAAGACATCCTGGATTGGCACACCTTTCATTTCATCCAAGTAGCGTTTGTAGGCAGGCACTCTGCCGGGTTTTGTCTGCACGATCCGGCCTTGACGATAAAGCTCTTCCATCTTCGTTTGACTGTAACGCCAAAAGCGGGTGACGCCCAGGAATTCATATTTGGGGTTGCCTTTGGCCGCGCCGCCGGGGCCGGTTAAATTGTCCAAACGATAACGGCGGCCATCTTGATCTTTATGACGATAACTGCTGGCCAGATATTGATCGCTATAGGCCAGGTACACATCGTTTCGCGTCGCGCGATCCGTTTTTGTATAATAGAAAATAGTGTCGTGAATCCGACCGATGTGCAGAACATTTCCCTGAGCGCGGTCGCTATGTGCGCCGGTTCGCTTCCACACAATTTCATTCTGAAAATTTTCCGGATCAAACACCGCATCCAGCACGATCTTCAGATAATGCCCGGCGGTCGGGTCGCAATGC
>CAYOLL010000043.1:8238-35102 GCA_964404765.1 uncultured Gemmatimonadota bacterium
GGATGGGCAGATTGTCGCCGTAAAATAAGGCATTGCGGGTGATGTGAGACATGCTCTCCTCGTTTATTGAAAGCCGCGGCGTAAAAATTCCTCAGCCAAAGCCAGATGGTCTTTAGCCCCGTTGGAGGCAGGCGCATATTGCAAGATGCTTTGGGCATGAGATGGCGCTTCGGCAATTCGCACATTTTCCCGAATCCGGGTTTGGAAAATATATTCCTGTGTGTTTTGGCCCATCAAGCTAAAAACTTCGTGGCTTAACTTATTGCGCTGATCGTAACGAACAGCGACAATGCCTTTGATGGGCAAAGGTTTGGCAAAAACCGCGCTGAATTCTTCAACCGTCGCCAATAGTTGGAAAAGTCCGCGCAAGCTTAGGACTTCCATTTGCAACGGGATTAAAATATTGTCGCTGGCATTTAAAGCATTCAGCGTTAGAACGGATAGCGAGGGCGGCGAGTCAATCAAGATATGATCAATGCCAACGACAGCCTGCAATGCCTCGCGCAGATAGGCTTCACGATGCGGCGCGTCGATTAATGAGATTTCGGTATCGGCCAGATTTACTGTTGCCGGGGCTACCCACAAGTTCTCGACCGTCACCAAAGCCTCTCGTAACCGCACACTGCCTTCCAGCACATCCGCGATGGTAACGGCGGGATCGTTAATCCCAAAAGAGTACGAAAGATTGGCTTGCGGATCCAGATCAATTAGCATCACCCGCCGGCCAAGAGCCGCCAACGCAGCGCCCAGATTAACGGCTGTTGTGGTCTTGCCGGTACCGCCTTTTTGATTCATAATCGTTGTAATTTCAGTCATTTGATTGCGGACCTCCAGTTATAACCGCCGTCTTCGACAACGATTTAATGATAAGCCTTCGATGTCGGACTGTCAAGGCTTATTAGCCCGATAACATTCTTCATTTGCCGGCGACGCGCGTCATTTTTATTGACACCCTCCGGCTTTCGCTTTAGACTTGAGAATACTGCTATTCGTTTAGCCAGCTCGGTTTCGAATTCGAAAACACAATGGTGAATAGTGAATAGCCTGAATTATTCATAAAGCTTAACGCAAACGACGCAAGAGGCGCTAAGGACGCAAGATAGACGATTTTGTCAAAAAATAAATCGTTACGGCATGCTGTGGTACAACGCTTCGATATCCTGATGTAAATCAAGCGGTTGCGTCACTTGCATCTTTGCGACTCTTGCGTTTATGAATTTTTCAGGATAGGGACGATGTCCGACTTTTTTGGATTTCGGGGAGATTTCAATGGAAATAGTTCTGGTGACGGCAAATACTTCCCTGCAAGCGGTTGTCCGGCAAGCGGCGGCAGCGTTACAGCTCCGCCTCCATGTTTTTTCGGACGGGCTTTCCATTCGTGATGGGGAAGTGGGCGGCGCAAATTTGGTGGTGTTGGGGCCTGATGTGCTGTTGGCTGACTGCGCCTTGCTGTGCCGGATGTTCCGACAGCAGGCAACAAGTTGCGCTGTTTTATTGACGGTAACGCCACAAACGCCATTCGAGGAAGTCGAAGCATTTTTAAAGGCAGGGGTTGATGATATCATCGAGACCATAAGCGACTGGCAATCCCTGGCAATCCGCTTAAAAATCGCCCAAAAATACCTACGGGTGCATCAATCACGGCAACGACTCAGCGCCCGACTGCGCAAATATCGCCGCCGGCTGACTGACTTTGCAGAGCACAAACAAATCGAAGATGCGCTGAAAAAGAGCCGGGATATGTTAGCCCGGGCCCAGCAGATCGCCCATTTGGGCAGCTGGGAGTGGAATCTCCTTACCGATCAGATTATCTGGTCCGACGAGATGTTCCGCATCGTTGGCATTTCACAGGAAGACGCTCCGAAAGTAGTAACTTATCAAAATATGCGCCGCTGGATCCACCCGGACGATTTGGGCCAGGCCTGGGATGTTTTGCAACGCGCCATTGAACGCGCCAGCTCTACAACGCTGCAGTTTCGAATCATCCGCGCCGATGGCCAGGAGCGGATGGTTTCGGCGGAATGTGACATTATTTTTAGCAACTCAAAAGCGCCAATCTGTGTTGTCGGCACCTTTTTGGATATTACCGAAAAGCAGCAAGCCGAGCAACGGTTACTGCAGAACCAACTGTTTACCCAACGCATTACCGAGGCTACGCCCGATATTATCTACATTCACGATATGATTGACGGCAATATTGTCTATATGAATCATCCCCTGACCGAAGTTCTGGGCTATACCGACGCAGAACCTGCAACCCAGGAATTTTCCGACGCCTGGATTCACCCAAATGACCTGAAAGCGTTAAAAAAACTACGGAAAAAGCGCGGCGCCTTGCGGGATGGCGAAATTTTGGAGGCCGAATATCGTCTTAAGTCAAAAGCAGGCGAGTGGCGGTGGTTTCATGGCCGGGACACCGTCTTTTTGCGCGAGTCAACCGGTCGGATCAAGCAGATTATCGGCACAATGCAGGATATTACCGCCCGAAAAACGATTGAGCAGGCGCTTCAGGAAAACCTGAACTTTATCAAAACATTGATCAATACAATTCCTAACCCTATTTTTTTTAAAGATGCTCAGGGCATTTACAAGGATTGCAATGCCGCTTTTGAGAACATGATCGGTTTAGCAAAAACGACCATTATCGGCAAATCCGTCAACGATCTTTTTGGGCCGGAGTTAGGCCGGAGTAGTCGGATTGAGGATGAGCGTCTTTTGCATCAAGCGCAGCTTTGTGTGGATGATTTTTCCTTTACTAAACCGGGGGAACTAACCCGCAACTTTATTTCGTACAAAGCGCCCCTCACCAATGTTCATGGCGATATGGTCGGCATTGTGGGGATTCTATTTGACATCAGCGAGCGGAAAAAAGTCGAAGAGCGCATGAAAACAATCGAACAGCGCTATGAACTGGCGGTCATGGCCGGTCAGGTTTGCGTATGGGATTATCAAGTGGCGACGGATGTGCTCTATGTCGACCCGATTTTTGCCGATCTGCTGGGTTATCCGCCGCAGGAAATCCCCCATAACTGGAAAGCCTGGCTGGCTTTTGTGGAGCCTGTTGACCGGCCGCGTCTGGAGCGGATATTGGACGAGAGTCGCCAAGGCCGGGCAATGGATTTTGAGATTGAATATCGCATGATTCACTTCAGCGGGCAGACCCGGTGGATGATTGCCCGCTCGCAAACCCATGCCGCAGACGAGGGCCGCTCCCGAAGACTGGTGGGGACACTGGTGGATATTACCCGGCTCAAGCAAATTGAGGTGGAGCTAAACCGGGCCAAGGAAACGGCGGAGTCCGCCAGTCGGGCCAAAAGTGAGTTTTTGGCCAATATCAGCCACGAATTGCGCACACCGCTTAACGCCATTTTGGGCTATACCCAGATACTGCGACGGGACCCGCTGATAAGCTCCGGCCATCTGGATCGGATCAACATCATTCAGCGCAGTGGCGAGCATTTACTCATGATGATTAATGACATCCTGGATTTGACCAAAATTGAAGCCGGGCGCGTTCAGCTATGCCCAAGTGATTTTATTCTGCATGATTTTTTGAATGACTTGCTGGAAATTGTGCGGGTGCGGGCCCGGCCCAAGAACATCCCGATTATTGGTCATTTCTCGTCCGCCTTGCCGCTGTACGTCCATACGGACGAGAAGCTTTTGCGCCAGATTCTGCTGAATTTGTTAAATAATGCCATTAAATTTACCGAACGTGGTCAAATTGTTTTATCCGCCAAAATGCAAGGGAAGAAAACGCGGCTGGAAGTGCGCGATACTGGTATCGGCATTGCCCCCGATCAAATGGCAAAAATTTTTCTGCCGTTTCATCAGGCCCATAAATCTGATTTTCAAACCGAGGGCACTGGGCTGGGCCTGGCGATAAGCCAGCGGCTGGCGCGCATGTTGGATAGTGAGATTCAGCTAAAGAGCACGCCACAGTTAGGCAGTATTTTTTGGCTGGATATTGATATTAAGGAAGCAACCATCAAGCCGCAGGATCGCCCGGCGATTATTCATCAAATTTTGGGCTATCACGGCCCGCGCCGCCTGTTGCTTATTGTTGACGATTCCACACTGAGCCGGGAAATCTTAAAGGACATTTTATTGCCGCTGGGTTTTGAGGTTACAGAGGCCGATAGCGGGCTGACGGCGTTGGAATGTACACAGCAAACCGTTCCCGATTTAATCCTGATGGATGTAATGATGCCGGGATTAAATGGCGTTGAAACGACCCGGCGGCTGCGCGAGCTGCCCGGACTTTTCCGGCCGGTTATCATCGCCCTTTCGGCAAATGCATTTGAAAGCACCCGGCTGGAATGCCTGGCCGCCGGGTGTAACGATTTTATTGCCAAGCCGCTGGATATGAATATATTACTTGATAAGCTGCGTTCGTACTTGAATCTGGAGTGGATTCATACGCCGATGGACGCAGGTCCGGCGGTTGAAGCGCCGATCCATCTGCCGCCACAGGCCGATTTGCTGCTGCTGTATAAAATTGTTCGCAGCGGGAATGTTCGCAAAGTCCGCGAGACCATCGAAGATATGCAGCAGCGTTATCCGTCCTGCAGCGGTTTTATTGTCAAATTAGACGAGCTTATTAACAGATTTCAGATCAATCAGCTACGCCAGTATATTCACCAATTTTTGGAGAGCGGCACATGAGTAGCCCAAAAGAAGGCAAAGGCATCATCTTAATTGTGGACGACAAGCCGGAAAATCTGGGTGTTCTATTCGACTGCCTGAATAGCGCCGGATTTGAGGCGCTGGTGGCACAAGACGGCCATAGCGCCATTGAATTGGCCGAGAACGAGCGCCCGGATCTGATCCTGTTGGATATTATGATGCCGGGTACCGATGGTTTTGAGACTTGCCGGGCGCTTAAACAAAATGCCGCAACCGGCGAAATCCCCATCATCTTTATTACCGCTCGCACGGAAACCGCCGATAAAATCAAAGGTTTTGAGCTTGGCGCAGTAGACTATATTACCAAGCCCTTTCAGCAGCAGGAAGTTCTGGCGCGCATCCACAATCACTTGACGATTCGCAATCTGCGCCGGGAACTCGAAGCCCAAAACACGCAATTGCAAGAGCTTAACGCCAGCAAAGATAAATTCTTTTCGATTATCTCCCACGATATGCGCGGGCCGTTTACCCGAATTTTAGGCGCGGCAGAACTGCTCCACGATCATCACCATATATTATCGGTGGATCAGGTTAAACACCTGGTGGCCGACATGGATGCCGCCTCGCGGGCTGCGCTTAACTTTTTTGAAGGCTTGTTGGATTGGGTTAAGATTCAGCGAGGCCAGATGCGTCCGGAACTGCAGTCCATTGCATTAAAGACGCTCGTCGAAAGTACACTGGAATTTCATCGTATTGCGATTCAGCAAAAGCATCTGACGTTTGCCAATCTGGTCGAGACCGGACGCCTCGCCTATGCCGATGAGCGCATGTTTGGGACAGTTTTGCGAAATCTAATCTCCAATGCCATCAAGTTTACGCCGAACGGTGGGCAGGTAACCGTTATTTGCGAAGATAATCCAAACGGCCAACTCGAAATTATGGTTAAAGATACCGGCATAGGCATGACCGCCGCCCAATTGGACTTGCTGTTTAAAGTCGGCGTAAGCAATAAGAGTGTCGGCACTGCGGGCGAAACCGGCAGCGGCTTTGGCCTGATACTTTGCCACGATCTGATTGAGCTTATGGGCGGGCGCATTTGGGCAGAGAGCGCGCCGGGACAAGGCACTGTTTTTCGCTTCGTCCTGCCGGGTATTCGGTGATTCTGAAAAAAAAACGCATGCCGCGCGGGTTGTGGCTTGAAATTGGACACGGCGTTTAGAGACCGGTCTTTAACCTGCGCGTGACCAATATTGCCAATTGAAGGCTTGCTGAAATTAGATTAGAAGGCATTGGGTTGAATTTTTTATTGCCCAATGGCTTTTTTTGTATTAAGATTTCTACGTGGAACGGGGCATTGGATTTTTTACTGCATCGGGAGACGCCGAATTCATAGGAGCGGTTGATTATGATTAATCCCTATTCAAGCCGTAAAATGATTACCAAAGCGGACGCTTTTTACGGTCGTCAGCAGGAACTTCAACAGGTTTACGGGCAGCTCCAGAACGCCCAAAGTGTCTCCATTATCGGGCCACGCCGGATCGGTAAATCTTCTTTGTTATACTGCCTGGCCCTGCCCGATATTCAAAAACGGGCCGGCGCCGCGGATTATTTTCCTAAAACGGTGTTTGTGTATGTGGATCTTTTATCGAAATCAACCTACACGCCGGCGGAGTTCCTGTCCATTTTGCTGGAAGAAATTTATAATGCCCGCGCCCCGGAAGTTCCGGAAATCCCCGCGGAAGTGACCTATCGCCAATTTGAACAGCACATCAAAACCTTATGTCTGCGCGAAGATTATAAAATCGTCTTTTTGTTAGACGAATTTGACACAATTACGAATAATCCCCAATTCAACGAAGCCTTTTTCTCCCATTTTCGGTCGCTGGGCAACCATTATCCCATTTCATTAGTCACGGCCTCTCATAAACCGCTCTATGAGTTGTGCCACTCGGAAGATGTGCGTTCCTCGCCTTTTTTTAATATCTTTCAGACCGTTCCCCTAAAACTGATGTCCTATAAAGATGCCATTCAACTGATCGAATTTCCGGCCCAACAAGTAAACACCTCGCTGGAAAATGAAAAAGAGTGGACACTGGATTTAGTGGGCACGCATCCGTTTTATATCCAAATTTGCTGCGCCTTTCTTTTTGAGAAAAAACAAATTAAATCCAAATTGGATGGCAATGATCGTGAAGCGGTTACACAGTCGGTGTTACAGCAGGCGCGCGGCAACTTTGATCATATGCTTGAGCAACTTAACACCGAGGAAGCCGGCTTCCTGAAGCAACTCTGTGCAGAGAACGCCCTGCCTGCGTCCTCCTCAATTGCTCAGCAACATTTGGAAAGCCTGTGCTTGATTTCGTTGCACGATGGCTACCATCGTTTTTTTGGCCGTATTTTAAAATACTATCTTGACGAAAAGCTGCAGGCCGCCAAAAGCCAGTTTATTGATATTAAATTATGGGACGGCCGTAAGCTGAACGTGCAGTTGGTGGACAAAGAAATCAAAGTAACTCGGACAAGCAATAATGAAGCGGTTTACATCCTTCCGGAAGAGATATGCTCGGTAACGTCCGGTTATAGTGTCGATCAAACGAGCTACAAAATGTGGTCCCATACCATTGTCTATGGCGATCATGAAGAGCAGGTCGTCGGTCGTTTCACCCGCTCCATCGCTTACCGCGATCGGCAGGGGAAAACGGGGAAGCTGGAGCCGGTGGAGATTAAGGAAATAAGTGTTTCAGTGAAATAAGGATTGCTGACAATGGCTGATGACATTTCAGAATTGTTTACTCAGATTAAAGACGCTTTTGAAAACAGCAAAAAACCTGTTTTTGTTGTTTATGGAACTGCTTCATGCTTTGATAAAATTACTGATTTCTTTGATCAGTACCTTAAAACACGGAAAGAAACTTTTTATATTCGTATCAATTTAACGTCTACCGACAAAAACTTTCCGGTCACATATTTTGAAATTCTTCAACAATTGGGTGATCAGGTTATTGAGCACATAACGGATCATGACACGAAAACAAATTTGGACGATCTGTTTCGCCTTTTGCGAAAACGAAAAACGGAATTCGTGAATGATCATTCGGAAACAATGTATGCTGAGTTGATAAGCTTTTCAAACGAACAGCTTTATCCGGAACTCAAGACTGCTTTACAATCGCATAAGGACGTTATCGTTGGGATGTTTCAAGTTGAACGTATTGGAGACCGGACCCGTGATATTGACAGATTTTTGTTAGCCAAACTGCCAACTTCTGTACGTAACATCCTTTTTGTGAATGCGGAAGATAGTCCCAGCTTTGCTAAAGGCGCTGATGGAAAAGACGCCAAAGAAAAGATTGACGCTTTTCCAATTGGAAATAGACCACAGGAGGGAAAAATGGAAAATGGACAAAAGAATCTTAACCGCAGCGATCTTTCGCTATGGTTTTTTTTGGCAGCACCCATTCTCTTACTATTTACGTTTTCTGCATCGGCTAAATGGCTGCAGGATCCAAAACTGGTAATCATTACGTTTGTATTCACCCTGTTTGCAACTGTTTTCGCAATTGTGCCTGTTCTGTTAGTTATGGGTAAGCTGAGTCAAAGATATAGTGTTACCATGTTGGAAAATGTCATCCAACAATTGGGGCCTGTTAGCAATCTAATCAATGCAATTACCAAGGGGATCGAAGGCAAATTCCCTGCTAAAAATCAATAAACTGTACTGGTCAACAACCTGTCGAACACTGTCATGCCGGAATGTTCTTATCCAGCATCTTGTTTGCCTGCAAGAAGATTCCGGTTAGAAACATGCCGGAATGACATCTCAGAAAGTGTTCTAAAGGTTGTTGACTAGTACATAAAAATCAATAAACTTGGTTATTTCATGGAAAATTCATTTTCAAATATTCAACCCCCTCTCATCCTCTACTACGGCGAGAAAGCCCGCCTCGACGAGGATTTTGCGGCCATTTTTGCCGCCAAAGAAACGGATCAGCCGATCATAACGCTCGATTTAGCCCTCACGTCGCGGGAGGGACGAGCCTATTACCGCCTGCTTTTTGAGATCATGCAGGCCGCCGGTGGGCCTGTGGCGTTAGATGCGGTCGAAACCGTGTGGCAAAAAGCTCAGGAAGACGCTGACGGCGCCGTTGAACAGTACACCCAAAAGGAATCGGAAATCAATAAAGCCGATGTGCAGCAGGAAACTGTTCATCAAATCTGGGCCGATACCTTTGCCAAATACGCCACCCCGCCTTTTGTCGCTTGGTTAAAGCAGCGTTTGAATCCGCCCGCGCCGGTCATTTTCGTTTTAATGAAAAATTTTGAAGCCATTCCATCCGCCCTCCAGACCACTTTTGAGCGCTATTTAGTGCCGCAGATTGCCAACCAGACTGCTGTCAAATTTGTTCTATTTCATGAAGGCAATTTGACGCCCTCCTGGAAAACCTACAATTTCGAGAAGTATGTCCACGCCTTTTCGCGCGTCAACCCAAAGTTGGCGGCCTTTCAGAATCCGTATATCGCCGGCCGACCACTGCGACCGAACATTTCGAATGTTTTTGTGGGCCGGCAAAAAGAGTTGCAATTTATGATTGATAACCTGAGCCAAACTGCGTTGGAAAACCCGGTGGTTTTGGTGGGCGACCGCCGCATCGGTAAATCATCCTTGCTGCTCCATCTGGAAAAGCACTTAGCGCAAAGGCATATTACCGTGTTTTTGGATGTGCAAAATTTCGACAAACCACTCACGCGCCAAGCCGCCCCGGCCCTGCTGCTGTGGACCATGGCTTATGAAACCTGCTATTGCCTGCGTCAGGTCCTGAGCCTAACCATACCGGATCCCATCTTGTCTGAGTTTGAGACCGCGCCCAGCCACACGTTTCGGCATGTCTTTTTAGAGAAACATATCTTTCCGGTGTTGGGCGACAAAAAGCTGCTTTTCTTGTTTGATGAGTTTGATCGTTTTGACGGCTGGTTGGAGTCCCATATTTTGGACCTGAGCTTTTTTGAATCTCTGCGCAGTCTGATGCTGCACGATTCAAAGGTCGCTTTCGTTTTTGCCGGCTCAAACAAGCTGAAGCATCTGGCTGAAGGCTACTGGTCTGTTTTATTTAACAGCGCCAAATATTGTGAACTGGGTTTTTTGGAACCCGGCGAAGCCCGCGATTTGGTTTTGAATCCGATTCATGATATCCTTCACTATACGCCCGACGCGGTCAATCGACTGCTCATCTGGAGCGGCTGTCATGCCTATTTTACGCAGTTGATGTGTTCGGAATTAGTGGGCTGGGCGCGGCGTTTTTCGCGGACATCCCTGACGGCGGCCGATGTGGATGTGGTGGCAAAGGAAGCCAACTCCCGCGGCGAAGGGCATCTGAATTATTTATGGAAAGAAAGTGACTCCGCCCAACAATGGCTGCTAAAAAAAATTGCCCATAGCGTCACTGACCCTACGGTTCCTTTTTCTCGTCAGCGTGTGGCGGCGGAAGACGCCGCTCCGATTTTAGAGCGGCTGATCCAGCGTGACATCTTGCGCTGTGATAATGAAAACATTTTCTTTCGGGTGGGCTTACTCTATTACTGGATCAAGCAGAATACGTTGGCCGACATCTCAGCTTCTTATCGCGGTTCCAGTCAGCCCCTCTCCGGCGAAGAACAGCAGCTTTGGTCTACCGCCGTCAGCCATTTCAATCGGCACGATTATCAGCACGCCATCCAGTTACTTCATCAATTGCATAGCGTTACGCCGCAATCGGATCGCTATCGAAAATACGAGCTGCTGAAATTGCTGGCCATCGCCTATCAATGCTGGTATAACTCGGACTATAAAACGACCGCGCAGAAACTGGAAGAATTGCAAAGGGAGATTAAAAAAACCGGCTTGCTGAGCTTTTATTTCGAAATTATTACTTACCAGGCCGCAACCTTGAAAGTGTTAGCCGATTTTCAGCAGGATAGTTTTTCCGCCGCTTCCTTTTCCGCGCGCAAGGCCCTGGAGATGCTGCTGGTCAATCTGCTGCTGGGCGATTGCAAATATCGCGCCGGCTTGTTTCGGGAAGCCATTCCATATTTTCATAACGTAGGCGAGCAAACCGCGCGCTACCGCCTCTTTGAAGCGCATCACATTCATCCGGAAAATGCCCATCTGACCACCGAGCAAATTGATCTAATCCAGGCTGAAAAGGAAAAGCTCTTTAAAGGCAGTTCAGCCAAAATGATTGACGCGCAGCGTCCGGCTTATTTTGACAATTTGCTGCTGCTCATGGCGCTGAATGATCCGCTGGTGCCAATGGCGGCCAGTTTGATCGAGTTAAAAAGCGCCATCGAATTGCGCAACCGTCTGGCTCACCGCACCGAATCGGCCACCGAAAATCAAGCCCGTCGCGCCCAAACCATTGCCCGCCGCTTTGTGGACGGGTTTTATGCCCTGGCTTGCACCGATTTAAATACGCCTCTGAATGAACTGGAGACGCAACTGGCTTTTATTGCGCTATCAGAAAAAATTATCGAATCTTAAAAATTAATGTTGACTTTTTAGCAAATTTAGATACAATTTAATATTTATAGGGTCTTAATGTTAACCTTGGCTCTGATCCATGCGGATGATTTTTTTTGATATCTGACGCAAAATCTGTTAGGTCTGCTTTTTTGTCTTGGGAATTATAGAGGATAATATGAGTCTTGCCGCGCCAAAAGTTGATTTCGATTCCGCGCTGTTTGTAAACCGGATAAAAGAACGTGAAATTTTTGAACGCGTTTGGACCGGGGTCGAGAAAGAGCGCCGGTTTCTGGAATTTACGGGAATTGCCGGACAGGGCAAGTCGGAGCTTCTGAAATATTTCTTTACCGAAGCGCGTCAGCCCCAGAAAAGCCTCGCGGCTTATGTTGACTTTTTCCTGTCCGAGTACCACCGCCCCGAAATACATCCCATCCTGGAAACCATTGCCGTCCATCTCTGCACGGATGAATCCGACCCGGCTGTGGTTGACTTCTTTGCTGATTTCAAGAAAGCTTTTGACATTTATTTGATCGCTTTCAGAAAATACCAGCGCCAGGCCTGGGAAGACCCGCGCGCCGCCAACCGCAAAGCCGCGACTGACGCGGAAAAAGAAATGATTCAGAAGTTCAATGACGCGCTGAGCCAAATCCTGCAGTCCTACAAAGTGGTCATTTGCTTAGACAGCGCCGAAAAAGCCTATCTGGCGGCGGTGTGGCAGTTTGAAGAATCCGTCTTGCAATTCCATGCCGACAATCCCAATCTGATCGTGGTCGTGGCCGGGCAGCAGCAGTTGAATTGGACCCTCAACAAATTGCGGAATCGGCTGAGTCGGCACGATCTGGGCCGCTTTGATGAGAATGCCAGCCGTCAATTTATGGCTAAGCTTGCGGCCGGTAAATCTCTGGCCATTGAAGATCAAGACGGCTTATTTCAAGCCATGTTTCACCTGACTCTGGGCCACCCTTACAGCAGTTACAAGTTTCTGGACTTTTTGAGCGATGGCTTCCGCCATGCCCTGAGCCGCGACGCCCTGCGTGATTTATACGACCGCAGCATCAAAGAATTGATTGCCAAGGTCATTCGCGATCGAATTCTGGAAGAAGTGAACCTGGGATCGGATTATCCGCCGGCCGAAAAAGTTTTGCAGTACTTAGCGCCGCTGCGCCGCGTGGAATTTGGCGCGATCTGGTTCATGCTGACCCGCTTTTCGCCGGAATGGTTTGAGACGAAGCCCTTTCAGTTTTTTGAAGATATGATTGCGGAGTTTCAACAGTCCAGTCATGTGTTTACGCCGTGGACCCTCGGCACCGGCTTTGATCTGGAAGAAGTGACGCGAAATATTCTGTTGGCCCATCTGCGCATCAATGAGCCGGATCATTTCAAAGAAATTCAGGAGATCTTGACCCGGCAGTACGATCTATGGGTCAGCCAGACCCGCGACGCCAGTCAGATCAAAAACATGGTCGAAAAACTATACCATCAGGCTATGCTGCTGACCGAGCAGCGGGAAAAGAACATTGGCGGCATCCTCGAGGAAGAATTGCAGCGCTATTTGAACACGTATTTCACCCTGGCCTATCTGGGCACCGCGGTGCGCCGGCATGAGCAGCGGGAACGGTTGCGCAAAACGCTGGAGGCCGATGCCGAATTGGCGAGTTTAGTGAGTCTAAGCCGATTAACCGATATGGTGAAAAATCATCCGTAAATTTTACGCGAGAATCAGCGAATAATGAAACCCGAGCAATTAATCTGTGTCTGCCGGGCGTTCAGATTTGGCGGCTTGGTCGAAGCTTTGGCAAACTTTCACCTGATCGGGCCAAATGACTTATCACAGGCGCAAGCATTAATTGGAGCCTGGTGTGAACGCGGTCTTGTTCAAAACCGGGTCGCCTATTATCAGATCGATCTCGATAAAAGCCGGTCAGTCATGGCTGGATTGTCCCCCGATCATTTCTGCGAACTGCATCAATTCTGGCGGGATTGGTTTGCCAAAGAATACGCCCGAGAACTCCGGCCTTTTGATCTGGCCCTGTTGTTATACCACGAAGGTCACCTGGCTGTAAAATGTCAACGCATTGGCGCAGCCGCATTGGATCATTTAAAATTAAAGACGCGATCTTACCTGTTTGAGGATTTACGCGCGCGAATCCGATTGGCGCAGACAAGATTATCGCCATCAATTCGCCGTGAACAAGCCAATTTTATTCCAAACATGATGCGTTATATCTCCGAGCTACAGTTGTTGAATGACATTTTATCACCCACCGAGCTGCAAGAATTCATGGATTGGTTAACAACGCAAGGGGAAAACAACTAATGAGCCAGCAAGTCCTATCTGAGATATTTGTTGGGCGCGAGACTGAATTTGCCCGTTTTGAGACGTTTCTGAAATCGGATAAACGGTTACTTTTGGTGACTTCTAAGGGCAAGGGCGGCATTGGCAAGACCCAGGTTATTCAACACTTGCAAATGAAATACAAGGACTCTTCCGTCGTAAAAGCAGCCGGTAAATTGATTGATTTCTACGACACCCATAGTCAGTCCAAGCTCGGCGTTATGGAGCAGATCGCCGAAAACGTGGGGTTTGCGTCTTTCGCTGCTTTTCAAAGCGTTCTTGCTCAATACCGCCGCGCGGAGGCGCCGGATAAACGCCGCGAGGCATTGAGTGAAATGGAGCAGGTGTTTTTGGCGGATTACAGGAAAGCGTCCCAAAGCCTGGCGCAACAGGGTCAGACGATCCTTCTTTTTTTTGATACCTACGAATTTGTGCAGGGCGCACGTAACGCAGAAAAAACAACAGCGGATCCCACCCCTTTCAGCCAATGGCTGGAAAAAGAACTGTTTCCTGAGTTAAACGCCGCCACACGGCTGGTGATTGCCGGTCGTTTTCCGCTCACGGATTTTGATTCCAATCAAGTAGATTCCTTAGAGTT
Source organism: uncultured Gemmatimonadota bacterium (assembly GCA_964404765.1). Lineage (GTDB taxonomy): Bacteria > 4572-55 > 4572-55 > 4572-55 > 4572-55 > CAYOLL01. The sequence continues at coordinate 22,294 of CAYOLL010000043.1, forward strand.
AGCGGGTTTCTCCACGGCAGAGACAAGAGATTACTGGAACACGTGGGTGAAATATCTGCAAGAGGAGGGGAATGCTGGCCCCATCAATAAACTGGTGGAGACCGCCCAAAATACGCCATTGTTGAATCGAATTCATCACCTGGCGGAAGGTCGACCGGTTCTCTTGGCCTTGTTTGCCGATTGGGTAACTTACGCGCGAAACCCTCTTTCGCCGGAAGAACTGCTTTCGCGCATCGACGCCCAAAGCGACCAAGAGGCGGACCTAGAAAAGGAGTTGTTTGAAAAGGCGCTCATCCAGCAGATTGGCTCGTTGATCACGCCCGAAGACCGCGCCGTGACCCACATGGCTTTTGCCTATCGACGGATGACGACAGAGATGTTTAGCCATATTGCCGGTATTCCGAACGAAAAAGCGGAAGAGGTCTTGTTTAAAGGGCTGCGGCTGCTTTCCTTTGTTAAATATAAAGAAAAAGAAAAGACGGTTCTTCTGCACGATGAAATGCGAGATTTGGTTGTGCGCCATTGGTGGGATGAGCAGGATAGCGCCAAAGCGATTCGGCGCAGCATTGCCAAAAGGTTGATTGCCTATTATGATAAGTTGCTGCTGCAAAAAGAATTGCCGGTGGAGAGCCGGCCAGCCTTGACGGCGGAACGGCTATACTACGCATTATATTTGGATGTAAGGGATGGCCTCAAAAATTTTATAGCCGAGTTTCAGCGTCAATATGAACGATCTGACTTTAATTTTTGCGATCTATTAGTGCACGAGATTATGCGTTCTGAATTTTACGCGGAATTATCGCCAGCCGCGCAGCTTGAAATTGATTTTAAACGCGTTCACCTCTATAATGAATGGATACAACCCGGTTTAGCATTGCAGATTCTCGATCAAATAAAGGATAATTCTGAAAAATACGCCATTCTTCAGGGCGATAAAAAGCTCTTTGTGGAATTTATTCATGAACGCGGTGTGGCCAATCATTGGTCAAATCAATTTTCACTTGCCACTAAAGATTTTGCCGAAGCGGGAAAAATATATCGCCGCGACTTAAAAGACGATCATGAAGCCGCAGATGAATTGACGTGGCTGGGCTATGCCTATTATCGCGATGGCGATTTTGCCAAAGCCGAGCACACTCTTCAACGCAGTTTAAGCGAATTTCTAAGGCTCAAGAAAAGCCCTGAATTAGTCGGCAATATTGTTGACGCCCTGAGCAATCTCAACGTGGTGATGCGGCATCAGGGGCGTTATCAGGAAGCCGTCATTTATGGGGAAATGGCGGTCGCGCTGGCCCGCCGCCCCCGCCAAAAGGCACGCTTTTTAAACGCATTGGCCGAAACCTATAGTTGGTTGGACCAGACTTTTGAAGCCGCTCAGCGTTACAAAGAGGCATTGAACATCCTGCAAGAAATCTCGGATGCCATGTTAGAGGGACGGGTGCGGATGGGCAAGGGTTTACTTTCCTACCGGAATTACTACATCTATGTTTTGGAATATTATCGCTGGGGCGAAAGGCGCGACAAGGCCCTACAAGAGTTTAAGCGCGGCGAGTTTTTCAAACCTGAAGCGCATGAACTCGAAAAAGCATTAGACATTTTCAAAACAAAGTTCAAACAGCCCACGGTTGAGCTTTCCCATGCACTATTTGATCTGGCCGAGTATAAAACCATTGACGAAGAATGGCCGGAAGCCATCGCGTTGTTTAAGGAGAGTATTCAGGTTGCTGAACAGGTTCAGAATGAATATCGGGTGATGGATGCGTTGATTGGGCAATTAATGGCGCTGTATTATCAAGCTGAAAAAAATCCTGATCTTTTGGATGGCCCTGAAATACAAGCCATTACCCAAAAAATTGATGAACTCACCGGACATCATCCTTATCATAACTTGCAAGGCAAGTATCATATTACCAAAGGGGATTTTGCCTATGAACATTATCTCCTAAAGCGCACCACAGCCGTGAATTTAAAAGGTGTTTTTCGGGAATATGTTCTGGCCGGCGATGAAATGCTTCAATTCAATCAGGATCGTTTCCACGCCACGTTACGGATTTTTCTGGTTCGACTGAACGATCTCATTTTTAATTCATTGCGTTCGATTTCAATAGACGAACTGGAGACGATCCGCGAAATTTGGGAAAGTTTTGAAAGCGAGGATAGAGATCGATTTGTCTTTCAAGATTATCGAAACATTTTTGATGAGATGATGAATATAGCTGGTCTTCGTCTCCAATTAGGTAAGGGTGATTCAAAGGAACGTGACACAGAATGCGGTCGGCTCAAAAAAGTGATCGAAATTTATATTCAGGAGGGGCGTGACAAAGCGGGTTTGACACCATTGTATGGCGAAATGCTCTTGCAGTTGCGGTTGGATGGGGAGTCACAATATCAAAAAGCCAGAGCATATCAACTTCTTGGTAGAACATATTCGTTGAACGAGAATCTTTTTGAAGCTCGCAAAAATTATCAATTTGGAATAGACTTAGCCTCTGATATACAAGACGATAAAATGCCTCTTCTCAAGGCACAATTGCTAATTGACATTGCTACAAATTCCTATCGTAAAGGTCAATATCAAAAAGAAATTGAAAGCAGCCGCAGAAAAGAGTTGGTTGACAACTTGCCCGAATTTCGCAAACGGTATAAGGGTGAAATTGATACGGTCATTCCAAATTTGATGACAGCTAAAGCGATTCTGGTTGAATTGGAAAAACAAGCTGATTTTAGCAAAGACCTTCACTTTGCCCAGGCTGTTTACAAAACCCGGGCGGACCTGGCCTTTCGCTGGGGCGAATTTAACGTCATTATGAAGCCCGGGCAACCCGATAAAGAGACAGAAGATCTTTTCAACGATGCCATTACTAACGCCGAACGGGGTAAAAATTTGTGGCGGCAGATTGACGCATTGGAAAGTCTAATCACCTACTATTATTTTTCGGGACAATGGGATATCAAAAAAGGCGTCATCAAGGAGAAACGCGCTGATATCATGGGCCTAAACGAGCAACGCCCATCGCATGTCTTGTTAGGTCGGCTGTTAATCGCTGAAGGTGACGCTGAATTTGACCAATTGCCGGAGGAGATCAAGGAGCATGATCTTTCGGCCAATGAGAAAGAGAGTCTCGAGAAAGCCTTTACCTCTTATATCCAGGCGACGGATTATAAGCTAAAATATTCCGATAAGCATTTTTATGAAGGGATGCATGTCCTTTTTGCCCGCATCGCGGCGCTGTCCCCGGCGTTAATCAAGATTCTTTACAAGGATGTTTACCAGCCACGCTTACGTCATTTGCGCCCCGCCAATAAAATCGCTGAAAAAGCTTATGAACTGCTCGAGCAATTTCTTTACATTCGGAGCGAACTGGAATGACCAAACTTGTCCCGAATAAGCCCGAATTGATTCTGAACTTTTATGCCAATAAGAGTTTGCCGAAAACGCTGCGAGTCAAATTCAAGGTAGGTCGTAGTACGCTCAAGGTATTATTCACCCGCACGGATTCCAAAAAGACAAAAGTCTTTGCATTGAAAAGCAGTTAATGCGTTTGCCATTTTTCCCCGCCACCCCCATCTCCTATGCCGTCGAAATCACCTTTGCCTGCAACAACTTCTGTTCCGGTTGCGCTAATGTGTGGGAACCGCGGCGCAATCTGATCATGCGCCATTGGCGCGCCATCTTCGACCGCATTGCCCCGCCGGAGAACCGCAAAAAATATGCGGAACTCATCCGCATTACCGGCGGCGAACCTACCTTGCATAAAGAGTTTCGGCAGATTGTCGAATATGTGGACACCTTCGGCATTGCCCACGCCTTATTTACGGACGGACGCTGGATCAGGCCGGATGAAACGCTTGATGTTTATCGAAATTGCCGGAACTTTATCGGCATGTTGGTCAGTTTGCACGGCAGCGAGAAAAACGCCCATAACGCCTTTGTGGAAAGCGTGGATACGGCGTTTGCGGAGGCGTGCGAAAGTATCCGTCGAGCGGCTGAGGCCGGGCTGGATGTGTTTACCAACACGGTTTTAACCAAACACAGTTGCGATCAGATTGAAGCAATTGTGGCGCTATCCAAAGACTTGGGGGCCAGCCACGCCGTATTTAACCGCTTTTTGGGCGGCGGGCATCCCTTGGAGCCAACGGAAGAGCAATTGCGGCAGGCTATTCTGTTGATTGAGGATTTGCAGGCGCAGGGCAAAGATTGCCACATTGGTAACTGCGTGCCGCAGTGCTTTGTGGACAACACGTCGGAAGGGGCTAATGCCGGCATTGAACATTGCGCGATTTCACCCACGGGTTTGGTGCGGCCCGATAATCTGACCAGTTACATTTTTGGCAATATTTTGGAACAGTCTATCGAAGACATCTGGCAGGGTGAAAAGGCGCAGTGGTATCGGCAACAAGTCCCGGCGGCCTGCTACGAATGCGTGGAACTATCGCGCTGTCGCGGCGGCAACAAGTCCGTCTCCATCGAACACGGCTTTACGCAAGACCGGCTGATGAAAGAACCCATCCGCGCGGCTGAAGAAGAAATCATCGAGTTCAACCCCGATCTGATCCCCATCCCCAACTTTACCATCCGCGAAGAAAGTTTTGGCTATTTGCTGGCCCGCTACAATTGGTCCGTGCCGGTCAGCTTTGCCGCCAAACCCATCCTGGCAGCCATCAACGGCCAAAACACCCTGCAAGCCATTCAGGCACAATACGGCGACGACGCCCTCAACTTCATCGGCCGCTTGTTCCGGGAAGGCTGCCTCGATTTTGAACAGGCCGGCGATGATGTGCTGGCCAATATTTCATAGCATAGCGCGGCAAGCCTCACCCCAAACCTGACAGGTTAATAATAGGAATGGCTGTTCAAAGACGCGCTTCCGGCTACATCCCCACACCCGTATAGCGCAACAGGCCGCGCCGCCAGATCAGCCCGGCCGTCCCGCTAAAAATAGCGGCCCAAAAAGTCAACACCGCCAGGCCCAACGCCCATTCGTTCCAGTTCGTTTTACCCATCAAGCAGCGCACCGGGAATTCGGCTAAGTAGACAAAAGGAAAACAGGTCAGCGCCCGTTGCGCCCATTCCGGGAAAAAGGCTAACGGAATCCAGGCCCCGCCAAACAACATGATGAACATGCGCAACATCACCATCAGGCTCCAAACATTGTCAGCCCAAAAAGCTACAAATTCCAGGTTAGCCGCCAGGGTAAAATACAGGTAGACCGCTAAAACTACGGCCACAAGCCCCTGCCACAAACCCGTCAAACCAAGCGCCACATCTGCCGGCTGTCCGAACAAGGCCAGAAATACGCCCGACGCCAGCGCAAATTGCAGCGTGTACATAAAGCATTGCGCCAACTGCGTCGTGAGTTTGTAGCCAAAAAACGAAACCGGATAGATCAGGTAACGGTTTAACCCGCCGTCATAAATCTCTAAGGAGACAAAGCCCATTTGCGCTCCGCGCGTCATGTTGCCCACCAGCGGCACCAACAGGTAGTAGAGCATCAACCCTTTAAAGCTGTAACCGGCCATTTCCGTCACGCCGCGCGCGTCAAAAATTGCCCGCCACAAAAAGTAGGACAGCACACATTGAGTGGCGATTGTGCCGATAAATTGCACCCAAAAATCGACGCGATAAGACAGCATCCGCCGGATTTCCAAGCTAAAAACCTGCAGCGGCCAGGACGTGGCGCTCATGGCCGGCCCTCCCGCATAATCGCTTCAATGATATGAGCGATATCATCCTCCTCAATCGTCACATCGATGACTGGGAAGCGTTGCAAAATCAGCGCGGCGCTTTCGGCCACTCGCTCGCGCGGCACCTTGAAGCGAATCGTTTCGCTTTCGTGCGCCGTCACCTGACCGAGTTCGACGGGAAAGCCGGATAAATCCAATTGGCGGGGATGATCGGCGGCCAGCGTCGCCACCACGATTTTGTGCGCGGCAAATCGGGCGACAATGCTCGCCAGCGGCCCGTCATAAACAATCTCGCCTTCGCGGATGATGATGATGCGCTCGCACAACTGCTTGATGTCTTCCATATAGTGCGAGGTCAGGATCATGGCCGGGTTGTGCTGCGCCCGAAATGATTTGATAAAGTCGCGGATGGCGCGTTGGGCGGTCAAATCCAGACCGATGGTCGGCTCGTCCAGAAAGACCACGCGCGGTTGATGCAACAGCGCGGCGATCAGTTCCATCTTCATCCGCTCGCCCAGGCTGAGCCGGCGGATTTGGATTTTAAGCTGCTCGGCCACGTCCAAAGTGTGAACAAGAAAATCCAGCCGCTCGTCAAATTGCGCTTTGGGGATTTGATAAATCTCGCGCAGCAGCAAAAAGCAATCCGCCGCCGGCAAGTCCCACCACAACTGCGCTTTTTGGCCCATGATCAGGGCGATTTGGCGGCGGAAGTCATTCTTGCGCTGCCAGGGATCGAAACCCAGCACGCGAGCGGTGCCGCCGGTCGAATGGATAATGCCGGACAGGATTTTGACCAGCGTGGTTTTGCCGGCCCCGTTTGCGCCCACCAATCCCACAATCTCGCCGGCTTCCACGCCAAAGGAAACCCCGCGCAAGGCGTGTTTGTCCAACCATTCTCGCCTGAAAAGTGATTTCAGCGAGCCGGCCAATCCGGGCTCTTTTTTGTGGACACGAAAGACTTTGGTGAGTTTATCAACCTGGATCATCATCGTTATCCTGTGAGTTCCGTGATTAAAGTTTCAAGTGATTTGATTTCATTCAAAAAATAGAACGCGGATGATGCAGAAAACGCACGGATTGACGCAGATATTGTTTTTTACTGCTTTTTTATCCGCAAAAATCAGTTTAATCCGCGTCATCCGCGTTCTATTCCGAATTAACAACCGCGCGCTATTTTGAGCAAGTAAAATGATGCTGAAATCGCCGGCCTAAGCGAATAATCATTTATAATATTTTCAAGTTATGCGCAACAACTTGGGTTTGTGCGCCAAATCGCATTGACAGCTTTCCGAACATCCGCTATATTTTGTAGTAGCATTTGGTATAATGCGACTACATCTATGCTTAAAAGAAAAAGGGAATTAATATGGTTACAACAATCGCACTCGATATACCGAAAAAACGACTCAAGTATATCAACGATGAAATTCGAAAAGGGTATTACAGCGACTTAAATGATTTTCTTACGCAATTTGTGAACGAGATGTTTGACGACTTCGGATTCAATAAGCAATTGGAACGGCATGTTCGTGACACGATCAAAAAAGGGAAAAAGCTGCCGTTCCCGATTATTGAAAGCGATGACGATATTGAGAAATACCTTGATGAGATTAAGAGCGAACCTATCGAAGTCACTGACATCCGATCCTACGTGCAAGATATTTATGACCACGTCGTTACGCGGGGCGCTCCCAGAACAAAACACACCGTATGAAGCGCAAATTTTATTTTCAGCCCGAGGCGGTCAACGATATTGATGATACGATATCGTATTCAGGTATGAATTTATGAGCGAGAGAAAAGGGGAAGATTTCAAAGAAGCTGTGATCAAGACCTCTGAATTATTAGCGGAGATGCCATACATCGGGCGAAGGAAGCGCTATAAAGGCCCGAAATACAAAGAGGTCAGAATATTTCGGATCAGTGGCTTCAATTATGAGATTATTTACCAAATCACGAAAGACGGTGTTTTGATACTTCGCGTTCTGTATGCGCGGAGAGATTTAGAGACGATGCTTTCGTAAAAAGCTGTCGACATTGCATATCAAAAAATAGAACGCAGATGATTAGGATGGAACAAATTTTTATGAATAATATCCTCATGGTTTGATCGTGAGAATTCGCTCGATTTGTCCGCAATCCGCATTCCGAAATCTACAATTCAAACAAGGGAGTTTCTCGTGAAGCGATTAATTGATGTCGATCCGGAAGTGGCCGCCGCCATCCAAGATGAAGTGAAGCGTCAATCCTACAAACTGGAACTGATTGCTTCGGAAAATTTCGTCAGCCTGGCCGTGCTGGAAGCCATGGGCAGCGTCATGACCAACAAATATGCCGAAGGCTATCCCGGCAAGCGCTACTACGGCGGCTGCGAATACGTGGACGTGGTGGAAGACCTGGCGCGGGATCGGGCCAAGCAGATCTTTGGCGCGGATCACGCCAATGTTCAGCCGCATTCCGGTGCGCAGGCCAATATGGCTGTCTTTTTGGCCTTTCTAAAGCCCGGCGATACTATTTTGGGCATGAATCTCAGTCACGGCGGGCATTTGACGCATGGCCATCCGATCAACTTTTCCGGCCTGTACTTCCGGGTCGTGCAATACGGCGTACGTCAGGACACGGAAACCATTGATTATGACGAACTGCGCCGGGTGGCCTTAGCCGAAAAGCCGAAGCTGATTATCGCCGGGGCCAGCGCCTATCCGCGCACATTGGATTTTCCAAAGTTTCGGGCCATTGCCGATGAAGCCGGCGCGCTGTTGATGGTCGATATGGCGCATATTGCCGGACTGGTGGCGACCGGCCTGCATCCAAGCCCGGTGCCATACGCCGACGTCGTCACCACCACGACCCACAAGACGTTGCGCGGTCCGCGCGGCGGCATGATCCTGTGCAAAGCCTCGCACGCCGAAGCCATTGATAAGGCCGTTTTTCCCGGTGTGCAGGGCGGCCCGCTCATGCACATCATTGCGGCCAAGGCCGTGGCTTTTAAAGAAGCCCTGCAGCCGGAGTTTAAAGACTATCAGGTGAATGTCGTCCAAAACGCGGCTGCTTTGGCCAAATCCCTGATGGAACATGGCTATAATATTGTGTCCGGCGGCACCGATAACCATCTCATGCTGGTTAATTTGACCAACAAAGATATGAGCGGGAAAAAAGCCGAACGTCTGCTAAACCAGGCCGGAATTACCGCCAACAAAAATGCAGTGCCTTTCGACACGCGCAAACCTATGATTACCAGCGGATTGCGATTAGGAACACCGGCAGTCTCCGCCCGCGGCATGAAGGAGGCGGAAATGGTCAAAATTGCCGAATTTATTGACCGCGTCCTGTCAACCGCGACCGACGAGGACGAATCCATCTGCGACACGGTCAAGGGCGAAGTCAAAAAGATGTGCCAAAAGTTTCCGTTGTATCCGGAGCTGTTGAAAGAGTAGGAATCTTTGGAAAAATATGGTCGTTAAACTTAACGCAAACCAGGCAAAATATCCGGACGTGTCTGTTGGTCAGGAATATGCCGTGATCGGCATTGAGGCCGATGATTACCGCATTTTGAATGATGCCGGAAAGCCGTATTTGTACCCTCACGAAGATTTTGAAGTCGTAGACGGTGATGAGCCTGTCGATTGGGTCGTTTCCGTTGGCGATGACGGCGAACGCTATGCTTATCCGCCGGCGCTCAATACGGTCGGATTTTTTGAGGATTTTTTTGACGCGAAACGGGAAGCCATTGCCGCTTTTTGGCGGGTGGTAAATCAAAAATTGTTGCCGGTATGAATTGGATTTAATAACGAATGGAACGCGGATTAGACGGATTGAGCGGGTTTTTACGGATAAAGCATAAGTAAAAAAACGGCTCATGAGCCAAAAAACTTTATCCGCGCCAATTCGGGCGTTTTCTGGGTCATCCGCATTCTATTTTTTGAATGGATATTCAATATGAGCGAACTCGAAGAAGTTAGAGAACAATTAAAAAAGACCCCGCTGGATCAGCGGATTGTGCTGGCTTCTTACAGCAAGCCGGAATTGTTGGAGTTGCTGCTGGAAGACAAGCACCCGTTGGTGATGCTGTCGGCGTTGGACAACCCGCACTTGACCGAGCAGCGCGTCCAATTGATGGCGCAGGACGCGGCCACGCCCGCCGAAGTACTGGAAAAAATCGCCAAAAACCGCGCCTGGATGAAAACCATCAAAATGCAGATGGCCATGATTCGGAACCCGCACACGCCGCTGTCGATAGCTATTGAGTATTTAAGCGGGCTAACGCTGATGGATTTGGTGCATTTGCTGAGCGGCAGCGGCGGAATGCAGCCCGGTCTGCGCCAGCGCATGATGGATTTGTTCCGGCAGCGCGCCACGCAGTTGGGCGATGAGCAACGCATTCAACTGCTGGGCCGCGGCGCCGACATCTCGCAGATATTGATCGATTTGGGCGGGGCCAAAGTCTTGGCGCATGCGATTAAGTCCGGCCATTTGCGCCAATATCAGGCGGTCAAGCTGGCGAACAGCTATCAAACGCCGCCGCAAATCCTGATGATGCTGTTCGATACGCCGCCGTGGGGCCAGCAGTTCGAGGTCAAATGGGCGTTGCTTTCCAACGACAACACGCCGCGCGATATTCAAATGCGCGTCTACCGTTCGTTGTCCAAATCCGACCAAGAAAAATTTAAGCGCGAGAATCGCAACAAGGCCGTGAGGTTTCAATAAAAAGCAACAAGTTTCACGTTGAAAGTTGCCAGATATCCCGGTTAAGGGTTAAAAGTTGCACTTCCAGACCCTTAGGGTTTGTCCGCCAAAATGGGTGCAAATCCGCAATTTTACTGGATCGCCGTAGCGTAAACCCTAAGGGTCTTTTCTGCAAAAAATAACTTTAGCGCGAATATTTTTAACGGTTTAGTGATTCTTCGGGCCTTAGTGATTTTGTGGCTAACGAATACTTCAAGAGAGCAGGTTCATTTCATGAGTGAAAGACGCAAAGCGATTTACCCCGGCACTTTCGATCCGCTGACCAATGGACATTACGACTTGATTCAGCGCGCCGGCAAGCTGGTTGATGAATTGATTGTCGGGGTCGCCGGACATACCGGCAAAGACACGCTGTTTACGCTGGAAGAGCGGGTCGAGCTGATCAAAAAATGCACCGCGGACTTGACACATGTCACCGTCATGCCGTTTTCCGGTTTGACCGTTGAATTTGCGCGGACGATGGGCGTTTCCATCATTGTGCGCGGGATGCGGCTGGTGTCGGATTTCGATTTTGAATTTCAAATCGCCCTGAGCAATCGCAAAATGTGGCCGGAATTGGAAACCGCATTTTTGTTGACCAACGAGGCTCACAGCTACACCAGTTCCAGCCTGGTCCGGCAAGTTGCCCGATTTAATGGTGATTTAGCGCCTTTTGTGCCCGCCGCGATTGTTGACGACATAAAGGCCAAGGCGCGTCAGGTCTATCCAAGCAATTAAAAAAACAGGCGATAGGCTTTTAGGTCATGCCCGTCGAATAGTCTACAGTCTAACCGCCTAAAGCCAAAACGCCTAAACGGCGGAGGATTAAATGCGATATCGTATCCTAAAGCAGATGTTTTTGGGGTTGCTTTTCAATCTCACGGTTCAGAGCCTTGTTATGGCGGGACCCGTTACGGTCAAAGAAGTGAAAATGGGCCGGATGCTGTCCATCAAAGGGGATGTTTTGTTTGTGCCGGCGGTCGGCTTTGCCAAATTGTGGGGCGTCAAGCTGCCGGTCGAGGCCATCCCGTCCGAACGCGACCGTTTGATCGGCGTCCTTAACGGTTGGGTGGCCGGGCAAAATGTTTACGTCTACACCCACGCCGAGGTGGATGAGGTTAAGGTCATCGAAATTGTCGGCGAATCCATCAATGTCAACGCCCATGCGATTGCTCAGGGTCTGGCTATGGTGGACGGCTCGCCTGCTTTTCATCGCCCGGTCAAAAGCGACTTCGACGAAGCCTGGCCGGAAGGCAAACCTGCGCCGCTGCCGCCTTTGCCCCAATCCGTACTGAAGAGCGAAACCTCGGGCGCGGCGCAAATGGTGGATATTCCAGTTGACCCGCACTTTCGTTCGTCCGATATGCCGCCGCTTTCGCATCACCTGCAAAAGCCGGCTCCCAATCAACCCATTCCACAGGTTGACTTGATCAACGCCACAGAACCCGGCCAATCATCATCCGCTGACGAAAATAAGCCGGCTGATTCGGGTTTGAAAGAAGTGACGCTCATTTCTGACGCAGCGCCGGCGGCTACGGCGGCAGAACCTATTACAGTTACAACCATTCATATCACCAAAAACGATACGGAAGGCCAGGACCCGCAAACCATTTTAAATTGGCCGACCGGGCGCGGCGTAGATTCGTCGGCCACGGCTTCACCGCCAGCCGCGGCTGCGAAAGCGCCCGAAACGGCGACGCCTGCTGCGGATGTTGCGCCCCAAACGGGCACTCCGGCATCATCCGCGCCGGTAAAAGAAGAAGCCCCGATAGCGCCTGTGCTAAGTTCGGAAGAGCAAGCACAGATTTTTTTTAAACAAGGGAATGATTTTCAGCAAAAAGGCGATGTAAATAAAGCACGCGAAGCTTATTTGGAGGCGCTCAAACTCAAACCGGATTTTCCTCAGGCCAAATATCATTTAAGCCAAACGTACGCCAGCAAGGCCGATGTAACCGATGCGCAACAGCTTTCAACCGCAAAAGATTCGGCGCCTGCAAGTATGCCGGTAAAGCCGAAAGAAACGCCGGCGCCGGTAGAGCAAACTGTAAAAGCTGCATCCGGTCAAACAGCGGAAGCATATTTTAAAGAAGGCCGGGCGTACCAGCAACAAGGCGAGATGGATAAAGCCCGTGAAGCGTATCTCAAAACATTGGAGCTGAATCCGAGCAATCAACAAGCAAAGTATTATTTAAGCCAAACTTATGCAAAAGTTAAGCCCGCGCCCCAGGCTTCGGTTGAGAAAACGCCGACCCCCCCACCGATAGAGAAGAAAGTGGAGCCGGCGTCAAACTTGGCCGAGATGGAAAAGAAAGCAGAACCAACCTCGACGCCCGCGGCTGCAATTGAAAAGAAAGCAGAACCAACCTCGACGCCCGCGGCTGCAATTGAAAAGAAAGCAG
>CAYOLL010000043.1:35202-40258 GCA_964404765.1 uncultured Gemmatimonadota bacterium
AACCAGCCCCGACGCCCGCGGCTGCAATTGAAAAGAAAGTAGAGCCGGCAGCAACTCCGGTAGTGATAGAAAAGAAAGTAGAGCCGGCTCCGACTGCGCCGGTAACCGAGCCGGTAAAGCCGGCATTACCCATTACATCTTCCACGCCGACAACTCCACCCGCCGAAACGCCTGTCCCGGCAAAGATAGAAACACCTACTGCCGCTTCAGCGCCGATAAAAAAGTATGCGAACAACCCCTCAACCTCGGCGCTGACCGATACTCAGATTAAAAACAAGTTTGCAACCGCGTTTCAGGCGGATGATTTAAAGGAGATGCGCAATCTGGTGAGTAATTATCCGGTCTCGATGATCGGGCTGTTTAATTCCTATAAAGATGCGCTCAAAACCCTGTCTGGCAATCAGGCCACGATGGTGCGGATGCAGGCCGAAATTATCGGGCGGCTGTTTGTGACCGAGCATGACGATGAGTCGTTGTGGGAACAGATTCGGCAGCAGTAGAATGCTTACTGGGAATAGGAATGCCATGACTTGGAAAGAATTATCGGCCACATCACATTATCAAGCGGCTGTAGCTATCAAAGATGAACTGCAACGCGGCCATACCGCCGAGGCCATGACCGGCGTAGAGGAGCTTATTGAAGCCTTGTCACGATCAGAAAAGCGCGCGTTAAAAAGTCAATTGATCCGGTTGATGCTGCATGTGATTAAGTGGGAAGCTCAGTCGGACAAGCGCACTCTCAGTTGGGTCGCGAGTATCAATGACGCCAGAGATGAAATTGCCGACATTCAAGAAGAAACGCCCAGTTTGACCGCTGAAGTCGTAAGCCGCTTGTGGGATAAATGCTTTACTGCGGCAAAGCGTACCGCTGAAGGCGAGATCGGCAAAAAGACAACTATCACCCATTTATCGTGGGCGGAAGTTTTTGAAGATTCTTACGATTTATAGCGCTGTCAATTCATCGTATATTTACAAGGTCTGTTTTTATCGGAGATTGGAATGATGAACGAGACCCGAACCTTAGTCAGCTTTGACTGGGCCATCAAAAATATTCTGCGCGACAAAGCCAACTATGACGTGTTGGAAGGCTTTTTGAGCACGTTGCTGGAAAAAGACATCAAAATTCTGTCGTTAGTGGAAAGCGAAAGCAATCAACAATATGAATCCGACAAATTCAATCGGGTCGATTTGGTTGTTGAAGATGAGCATGGCGAAGTCTTTATTATTGAAGTTCAGAATGATCGCGAAATCCATTATTTGGAGCGGCTGTTGTATGGCAGTTCCAAGGCGATTGTGGATCATATTGCGTTGGGCGATTCATACGAAAAAGTGAAAAAGGTTATCTCGATCAACATTCTGTATTTTCTTTTGGGCGAGGGCGAGACCGATTACATTTATCGGGGAAAAACCGATTTTTATGGCTTCAATGATCACAAAAAACTGGAGTTTCGGCATCGCAGGAAAGATGCGGTTCTCGGAAGCGGCGCTAAATCGGATCAGAATATCTTTCCGGAATATTACTTGATTGAAGTGGAACGCTTTCACAATCAAATCCGTAAAGACATTGATGAATGGGTCTATTTCTTCAAGAACTCGGAGATCAGGCCGGAGTTCAAATCCAAGAATATCCAAAAAGCTAAAGAAAAGCTGGATTTGTTGAAGATGACGCCGGAGCAACGCAAGGCTTATGAACGCTACAAGCTGAATCGTATGAACGAGCGCGAGGCGATTGACTCGGCTAAGGAAGAAGGCCATACGGAAGGCCATGCGGAAGGTCGGGAAGCCGGGCTTAAAGAAACGGCTCGCAACATGCTGCGAAAAGGAAAATATAGTCCTGAAGACATTGCTGACGCGACCGGTTTAACGGTGGAGCAAATCAATGAGCTTGCAACGGAGATCAAGCATTAGGCACATCTTCCGACCGGAATGGAACGCCTGAAGATGTGTTTGCATCTAAACTGACGGCTCCAAAAACCGGCTCATTTGACGACGATATTTAATCAAGCCCGGAATATGGCGGATTTGCGCGGCCAGTCGGCGTAGCTTCTTTGGCCAAGGCATGGGCCGGCGCAGGGACAAAAAGCCAAAGTAATGATGGGTATATTGATGCAGCGCCCGGTAAAAATCCGGCGGATACGAGCCGGGAAACATCAGGGCCAGATCGCCGCTGTCGGCCCAGTTCTTCTTAGCGCCCATTTGTCCGGCCACACGTTCGTAAAACGGTGTGCCTTTCAGCGGATAAGAAACGGAAATGCCGATATGATCCGGCAAACAAGTTTTTATTAAATTCAAAGTCAGTTGAATGTCCGCAAACTCCTCGCCCGGATAGCCATACTGCAGGAAAAAGCCAACCTTAATCTGTTGTTCCCGCAACCTTTTTGTCGCGGTTAAAATTTCCGAAACCTTCATATTTTTATCCATTGCGTCCAAGATTTTTTGCGAGCCGGATTCCGCGCCAAGCCAGACTTCGGCACAGCCGGAGCGAGCCAGTTCCGCCGCAAATTCCGGCGTAATCAGGTCAGCCCGGCTTAGGCATTTGTAAGGCAAATGCGCATTCAACGCCGTCAGGCAATCGCCAAATTCGGCCAGCCAGCCGGGCTTGAGCGCAAAAATATCGTCGGTCATCCAGACATGATCGGCTTTTAGCTGCTGTTGCAGATAGGCAAACTGTTCGGCCACGCGCCGCGCCGGCAGCGCTTTGTAGATTCGGCCGTACAGCGGTTTGGCGCACCAGTTGCAGTGGTATGGGCAGCCGTGAGAAGTGGACACGTTCAGCGAAAAATAGCCGTGCGCCGCCTGCCACATGCGGCGATAAGGCGTCAGATCAATCTTATCCCATAACGGGGCCGGCGATTTTTCAAGATCAAAATTGGCCCGTGGCAACGGGTTCTGGTGGTACACGCCGCCCTGCTTTGTCAAATATGACAGGCCATCCAGCGCCAACAAGCCGGAATCAGCCGGGTTTTGGGCGCAAATTTTGAGCAGATTGACGACGGTTTGCTCGGCCTGACGATGGATTACGACATCAAAACCGGCGTGCAAATATGCCTCGGCCTGATCGGCGGCATCCGACCCATGGGCAATAAACAACCCGGCAGCAGGGCGCGTTGCAATGGCTCGAAAGATGGCCCGGCGCATGTTCTCCAAGCACATTTTGGTTAGATAATTGAAATCATCATCATAGAGAATGAAGACCTCTGGCTGAACGGCGCGAATCGCCTGGATTAAGCTGGCCTCGTCCCGATCAAACATCACGTCGTAAAAAGTGACATCGAGGCCCAACTCCTGCTTAAGCCAGGCCGCCAAAATCAGCGGAGCCAGCGGCGGGTAAGGTTTGCGGACGGCCGCTTCCTTTGGGTCGAGATGGAGGAAATAGGAATGGGTGAGCAGGATTTTCATTTTTGCAATTACTACATGGATATGCAGGATGGACAGGATAAAAAATAGAATATTGTTATGGATCTACCGTGGCTGAATCGTCATCATTTTTGTGTGTCAGCATAGATATGGGAATGGTCGTTGCGATGCAGTTTCGCCATGCCTTCTTGTAAGATCAGGCTGTGACCGATCAGGTGGGGATATTTTCGATGCAAGCGGGCAGCGTAGTGTTGAAAGATTAATCGGTTCAGGCGCGACAGGGCGCTGATGTCGATAGGCCAAAAATTGCGCTTGGCCTCTTCCAGAAGATAGAACGCATCGGAATTATTCGCATCACGCATATTCGGCAAGCAGTCAAAAACCCATGCGTTTGCTTCCAATAACCGGTTTTTAAAGGCCGGATTGTAGAGCGAAACCATCTGGGTTATTTGCACCGCCGTGTAATAGTTGTGCTGAGGGACACCCGGATGATCCTCATCCACCAGATAGTTGACGCAGAGTAACTCGCGCTTGCCCAATAGCTTGGACAGTACAACCAGGATCAAATAGGTCAGCCACAGTCGGTGGCGGGCAGTGACAATAAACAAGTCGATATCGTCGCGCTGCCGACAGGATTCAAACGCATTGGCTCCGGTCAAGCCGACATATTTGATCCACGGCAGCCGGGTTACCCAACGGACGCATGTGCGGTGTTGTTGAAAAAGTTGGCGGCTCCAGGCTTTTTTTTGCCGGCAGATCGCTTCCAATTCATTATATCGGTCAGCGGCAAATAGCAAGTTGCCTGTTTCTACAACCTGACCGGCGCAGATTAAAGTTGTCAGCGTATCCGCAAACGCCGCTTCGGACATCGCTACGTCCAGGTAGCAATAAACCTGTCGCCGACAAAAGGCCGATTGAAAAACATGGGCCATGGAGATGACGGACAAAATCTTTTCCTGACTCATATTCCACAATTCGTATTCCGAATATTATTTACGCGCAACCATAGGGCCCAATGCGCGGCCGCCAATTAAGTGCAAATGCAAATGGTAGACTTCCTGACCGCCGTGCTTGTTGCAATTGATGATCAAGCGGTAGCCGTCTTCGGCAATTCCCTCTTTTTTAGCTAATTGGCCCGCGATATAAACCATGTGACCAACTAAAGCTTCATCTTCGGGCTGAATATCGTTGGCGGTGGGAATGACTTTGGTTGGCACAATCAAAATATGCGTTGGCGCTGCCGGATTAATATCGCGAAAGGCCGTGACCAGATCGTCTTTATAAACCGTGTTGGAGGGGATCTCGCCCCGAATTATTTTGGCAAAAAGGGTCGGCATAAACTACTCCATTCAAAAGAAGGAAAACGGCGGAATAGCAAGCTTTAGCCTGCAAGCGCCCGATTAGCGCAGTCACGTGCAAGCTGAAATTTGCTACTCCTGTCCGAAATCAGTAAGTTGGCGGGTGGGAATGGCATTACTTTTAAGCATCACCGGAATTCCGGATACAATTTTGTAGATGGTTTGGCCATCGTTTGTCAGCAGCGCCTCTTCC
This sequence comes from uncultured Gemmatimonadota bacterium, assembly GCA_964404765.1. GTDB lineage: Bacteria > 4572-55 > 4572-55 > 4572-55 > 4572-55 > CAYOLL01. The sequence goes on from CAYOLL010000043.1 coordinate 40,111, forward strand.
AGCGGACTTTCGACCGGCAGATCATCGCTGTACAGGACTTTGCCCTGCCGGATTGCCGCGTTGAGCTTATCCAATCGCTGTGGGGTTAGCATTTTAAGCGGCTGTTGTGTTGTGGGGCAGCACAGGATTTCCAAAAGTTTGGCGTCAA
>CAYOLL010000044.1:0-5543 GCA_964404765.1 uncultured Gemmatimonadota bacterium
ACTTGTTTTGTAATAACAAATTATAGAACGGACACTAATGCTTGCGAAGGTTCACACTGCCAAGTCCGAGAAACCTTGAGACAGTTGACTCCGCGCCAAATATAACCTTCGCAAGGTTTTCTACATCATGTTCAGGTATTTATCGACATGGATAAACAGGATGGTCAGGATAAAATACTTTTGTAATTGCCTTTCCATCCTGTTCATCCTGTCTATCCATGTTCATATCCATGAATAATTTAGCTCGTTAAAAATATATTAAACCGGCGCATCCAAGCGGGCTTTCAGCAGTTGATTCACCAGCGTTGGATTGGCCTTGCCTTGTGTGGATTTCATAATTTGTCCAACCAAAAAACCAAGCACGCCTGTTTTTCCGGCGCGATATTGCTCTACATGCTTCGGGTTTTCATGCAAAACTTTATCGACAATGCCTTCGATAGCCGCGCTATCTGTGATCTGAACCAGACCTTTTTCCTGAACAATATCCGTCGGATTTTTACCGGTCTGAACCATTTCACTAAAAACGGTTTTGGCAATTTTTCCGCTGATCACTTCTTTTTTCATCAGATCGAAGAGTTCGGCTAAATGCGCGGGCTTGACCGGAAATTGCTGAATGCCGATATTTTGATCATTCAGAATCCGCAGCACTTCGCCCATCATCCAGTTAGAAACGAGTTTGCCATCCGGATGCAGTTTAACGGTATCTTCATAGTAATCCGCCAACTCGCGCCCGGTAGTCAAAACCGTGGCATCGTAACGGGGAATGCCGTAATCGCTTTCCAGACGGGCGCGGCGGGCAGCCGGCATTTCCGGCAATGTCTGGCGAACCTCGGCCACCCGGCTTTGTGAGATTACCAGCGGCACCAAATCTGGGTCCGGAAAATAGCGGTAATCGTGCGAATCTTCTTTGCCGCGCATGGGCAGGGCCACATTGCGGTCGGCGTCCCACAGCATCGTTTGTTGCTCGACCACTCCGCCCGAGATGACGAGTTCGGTTTGGCGCTGAATTTCATATTCAATGGCCCGTTCGACGTTGCGAAAAGAGTTGAGATTTTTGATTTCCGTACGAGTGCCCAGGGTTGTTGCGCCTTTAGGCCGGATCGAAACATTGGCATCACAGCGCAGAGACCCTTCTTCCATATTGCCGTCGCAGACATTGAGATAGAGCAGGATTTGGCGCAAACGGGCCAGATAGATGTGCGCTTCACGCGCCGAGCGGATATCGGGTTGACTGACGATTTCGATCAGCGGCACACCGCAGCGGTTGACATCCACCTGCGAGTCGCCGGATGCGCCTTCGGTATGCATTGACTTGCCGGCGTCCTCTTCCAGATGAATGCGGATCAGGCCGATTCTTTTCTCATAGGCTTGTTCGCCCTGTTCCACTTCAATATCGACATAACCGTCCGCGCATAACGGCTCGTCATATTGTGAAATCTGATAACCCTTGGGCAAATCCGGATAGAAGTAGTTTTTGCGGGCAAACCGCCCATATTCGCGGATGGCGCAGTTTGTGGCCAGGCCGGCTTTGACGGCAAATGTCACAGCTTCCTGATTTAAAACCGGCAGCGCGCCGGGCATCCCCAGACAAACCGGACAGGCTTGCGAATTTGGCTCCGCGCCAAAATCGGTCGGGCAGCCACAGAATATTTTTGTTTTTGTTAATAATTGGGCATGAACTTCCAGCCCAATCACGGCTTCATATTCCATTAAAATCCTCTGTCTTATAGACTTGACACGCGCAACGTCCGGATTCGCACCGGGCGCGCGCTATCATCCACCTTTTTCGAATGGCCGGAAATTTTCAGCAAGAAGATAAAATATAATGGCGATTGGCTCTGTAAACAAGAGTGAATTTATAAATCTTATACCTCTGCTCAATGTCATTACGTTAAGGAAAGACTACCAAAATCGTCATGCTGAAAAAATCCTTTTCGAACCAACACAACGCTGTTTTGAAAAAGATGCTTTCAGCGCCGACAAAAACTATCCGCCGGCAATCGCCCCAACAATGAGGAACGGCTCTTTCCCTGCCACAACGGCGTCCGGCAACAGGGCATCCGGCGGCTCGTGAGACAAATCTTCTTCGCAGGCAAAGAAGCGCAAAAATGGCCGCCGTTGCTGCGTGCCGTAATCGCGGATTGTCCCGCCCAACACCGGATAGCGAGCCTCAAGCGCGTCTATAAGCCGGCGCAGGGTGACGGGAGCGGCAATGTCGAGCCGCACCTCTGCCCCACTGCCCGTCAGATTTCGAAGATGATACGGCAGCGCCACACGAATCATAACAGGGTTTGAACCTCCACCGAGAGCACTGCCGGAAGATCACGAACAATAGGCGCCCAACTATCGCCGCCATTGGTCGAGGCATACACCTGCCCCCCAGTGGTGCCAAAATAAACGCCGCACGGATCCAGCAAATCTACGGCCATTGCCTCGCGCAGGATATTGACATAGCAATCGCTTTGGGGCAGACCGTTTGTGAGCGCTTCCCACTCATTCCCGCCGCTGCGGCTTCGATAAACCCGCAGTTTCCCATCGGGCGGATAATGCTCCGAGTCGCTCTTGATCGGGACGACGTAAATTGTGTTGGGTTCGTGCGCGTGGACTTCGATAGGGAAACCGAAGTCGGACGGCAAGTTCCCGCTGATTTTGTGCCACGAATCGCCGGCGTCATCGCTGCGCATTACGCCCCAGTGCAGCTGCATAAACAGCACATTGGGACGTGAGCGATGCAGGGCAATACGATGCACACAAAAGCCGACTTCAACATTTGGGTCGGGAATATATTGCGATGTCAGCCCGCGGTTGGCCGGTCGCCAGGTTTGACCGGCATCGTCGGTTCGGAATACGCCCGCAGCCGAAATCGCGATAAAAATACGCTCGGGTCGGCTTGGATCTAAAATAATTGTGTGCAGACCCAGTCCGCCTGCGCCCGGCTGCCATTTTGGCCCGGATTCGTGTCCGCGCAAACCGGGCAGTTCCTGCCACGTCTGCCCGCCGTCGATTGTGCGAAACAGAGCGGCATCTTCTACGCCGGCGTAAACCGTATCCGGGTCACTCAGCGACGGTTCGAGATGCCAAACGCGCTTAAATTCCCATGGGTGGGCTGTGCCGTCGTACCATTGATGCGTCCCGGGTTCGCCGTCATAGACAAACTTGTTGCCCACAGGCTCCCACGTCTTGCCGCCATCGTTTGAGCGCTGAATCAATTGCCCAAACCAGCCGGTATGCTGCGCGGCGTACAGGCGATTTGGATCAACAGGCGAACCTTTCAGATGATAAATTTCCCAACCGCCAAAGTGTGGCCCGTTGACTTCCCATTTTTCGCGCTTGCAGTCCGATGTCAGAACAAACGCGCCCTTTCGGGTTCCTATCAAAACTCTTACACTGCTCATTCTACTCTCCTTCTTGCGCTTCCGGACTTGCCGAAGCGTATGTTTTACCGAAATTCAAACGATGCTCAACAAGCTTCAGCGCTCACGCCGGCTCATCCGTGCCGGGTGTATGCTCAGAAATCATTCGATGTGGTGTATGGCCATGAACCAGCAGTTCGAATTCCATGCCGTACATTTCGCGAAAAACGTCGTCGGTGATAACTTTAGCCGGTTTATCATGGATGAAAATGCGCTGATTCAGGCAAATAATTTCATCTACCAGGCGCGGCACCACCTCGATTTCGTGAGTAACAAACAGAATTGTCAGTTTCAGATCGCGATTCAGTTGGCGGACTAATTGGAAAAAACTGTCGCGGTTGGCCCGGTCGACACCGGCAGTCGGCTCGTCAAACAATAGCAGCCGCGGCTCACCGCACAAAGCCCGGGCAATCAACACGCGCTGCTGCTGTCCGCCGGATAATGCCCCAAATTGACGCCCGGCAAATTCCTGCATGTTAACACGTTCCAGACATTGGACGGCAATTTGGCGATCCGCAACCCCGGGCGATTTAAACAAGCCCAGCTTGCCATACCGGCCCATCATCACGACATCATAGACCGAAACCGGAAAATTGGCCTCAGCCTTGCTTTTTTGCGGAACGTAGCCGATAAAACTCCGGTTGGCCGGATTTTGTTCCCCCCATAGCCGGACCTCGCCGGTTTGCGGCTTGATCTGGCCGGTAATTACGCGCAGCAGGGTTGTTTTACCGGCGCCGTTCGGGCCGATAATTGCCACAAAATGACCGGCTTTAATTTGCAAGCTGATGTCATTCAGGACAACACGCTGATCATAGCTGACCGTAATATTTTTTAGTTCGATAACCGGGATCATGATGGCCAAACACTTTGGGCTTATATAGCTCTAAAAAAATAGAACACGGATTTACGGGGATAAAGCGTTGAGTCAACTCTATAACCCTAATATACTTTCACAGGGCATAATTTTTCACTTCGCCACGAAGACACAAAGTCACGAAAAAAGCAAAAATAAAGGCTTTTCTTCGTGTCTTCGAGTCTTCGTGGCAAAACCTTGTGCCCGTTGAGAGTATAACCACTAAATACACAAAATATGTTCTTAGCACATTGATATTTCGTGGTGAATAATTCAGGTTTTAGAGTGAACTCAGCGTTTTCAAAACCGCTATTATTTTAGACCGCGCTCCAGTTGCTCCAGATTAAAATACATCATTTTAAGATAAGTGTCTCGTTGCGCGTCCGGACCGGAACCATACGGATCCAGCGTCATGACTTGCAGGCCGGTTTCGGCGGCAATCGCCGTGGCCGCTTTTGGACTTAACTGTGGTTCAGTAAAAATGGCCCTTAAGCTCTCGGCGCGGGCAATTTGAATTAAATGAATCAAGGCTTCGGGCGCGGGCTCTTTGCCTTCAAATTCAACAACCGAAGCTGCTTGTTCAAGGCCGTAATCGTGCGCCAAATAGTCCCAGGCTTGATGGGCGGCGATAAACCGGCGCTGCTTAAACGTGGCGACGCGGGCTTTATAATCGGCATCCAGACGGGCGAGTTGGGTCGTGTAGTTGGCCAGATTTGCTTCATAAACCGGACGGTTGGCCGGGTCAGCCTCGCTAAGCGCCGTCGCCATTTGCCGCACAATCAATCCGGCGTTGGCCGGGCTTAACCAGACGTGCGGATTGTAGTAGCCGGTTTTGTGCGTATCGGTGTGGTCGTCTATATTTGGCATGGGCAGCAGCGCCAGACCGTTGGCCACTTCAATCACCGGCACGTTTTTCCGAACCGCCGATTGGGTTAGATTATCCAGCCAGAATTCCAAATCCAACCCGACTTTGAAAATAATATCGGCCTTCGCCAGGCGGGTGATTAAACCGGGGGTCGGCTCAAACGTATGCGGCGAGACGCCGGGCGGAACAAGCAAGATGACATCGACCCGGTCGCCGCCGATTTGGCGGACAAGATCGGCCAGCGGATTTAATGTAGCGACGACTTGCAGCCGGGGCTGACTGCTTTCCGGCTGCGGCGCCCGATTACACGAGATGATAAAGACGCAGACGATAGACAGAAGACGAAAGGCAAAAGACCCACTTTTACAGCGTGCATAAAAAGCCGGAGTAGCAAACTTCAGTTTGCAAGTAA
>CAYOLL010000044.1:5643-40237 GCA_964404765.1 uncultured Gemmatimonadota bacterium
CTGCGTGGTCATTGGTTACGTGACTCACAGGCAAACTAAAGTTTGCTACGCCATGTAAAGCCGGAGTAGCAAACTTAAGTTTGCAAGTAACTGCGTGGTCATTGGTTACGTGACTCACAGGCAAACTAAAGTTTGCTACGCCATGCCTAAGACAGAACGCCGTTTTATCCGTAAAAATCCGCATAACTCGTCTAATCCACGTTAAAAATTGTCGATTTAATGTCCACAGCCGCCGTCGAAACAAAAATATACAATCTGCCGCGCAAAAATCCAACACCGTAAATTGCTAAACTGCTAAAAACCTTAGCGCATTAAAATCAGCCTCTTGGTGGTTTTAACGTCATACAAAAATCATGCCGGAAAATAAAAAAGCCGCCTGACCGGCGGCCTATAACCCATCTTTGCATGTCCCCTGTTGACTAACCGGCGATACGCTGCGCCAGAATATTCTATAAAACTGGCTAATCATCGCCACCGCGCTTGTTAAATTGCAGCCGAAACGGTGCGCCGGAAAAGCCAAAACGCTCGCGGAGCTGATTTTCCAGATAACGCAGATAACTTTTCGGCAGATATTCGGGATAGTTGGAAAAGAAAATAAACGAGGGCGGCTTGACGCCGTGCTGCGTGCCATAATAGATCTTGATATAGCGGCCGTGGGTAGCCGGCGGTTGATTTTTGCCGATGGCGTCTTCCAGAAAATCGTTTAACTCGCTGGTTGTTACCCGGCGATTTAATTGGATAAAAACCTCTTCGACAAATTCGTACAACTTCGTCACCCGTTGGCCGGACAGCGCCGAAATAAAAACAATCGGCGCAAAGTCCAAAAACGACATGCGCTCCCGAACCGTCCGAAAAAATTCGCCGGAAGTCGTGTTATCTTTTTCTACCAAATCCCATTTGTTGACGGCAAGAATAACGCCGACGCGCTCCTCTGCCGCCATACGGGCGACCGTTACATCCTGGGTCTGCACCCCGGCGGAGGCATCAATCAGCACAATGGCGATATCGCATTGCTTGATGGCCTTTTGTGTCCGCAGCATGGAATAATATTCAATGCGCTCAAAAACTCTCGTCCGCTTGCGCAAGCCGGCCGTATCAATCAGCACATATTCCTTGCCATAATGCTTCACCAAAGTATCAACGGCGTCACGGGTCGTGCCCGGCTGCGCATTGACAATAACCACTTCGTCGCCGGCTAAACGATTGACCAGCGACGATTTGCCCACATTGGGCCGTCCGACAATGGCGATTTTGATGCGCGTATCTTCTGCGGGCGCGCTGTCTTGCTCCGGCAGTCGTTGCGTAATCGCATCCAGCAGATCGCCCATCCCCCGGCCATGTTCCGCCGAGATAAAAAACGGATCGCCCAGTCCAAGCTGATAAAATACATAGCCATCAGCCTGCTTGCGCTCGTTATCCACCTTGTTAACCACCAGAATAATCGGCTTGCCGGTCTGCAGCAACTGACGCGAAATAGATTTGTCCTCGTCCAAAACGCCAACATCCACATCACCCATAAAAAGAATGACGTGCGCTTCCTGAATCGCAATCTCCGCCTGCTCTTTCACCGACAGGTCAATGCCGCCTTCCGCCGCCGGGATAATGCCGCCGGTATCGGTCAGAACAAAGTCGTGGCCGCACCACTCCGCTTCTTCGTAATGGCGGTCGCGGGTTACGCCGGGTTGATCGTCCACAATGGCCTCGCGGCGCTGCAGAATGCGGTTGAACAGGGTCGATTTGCCCACATTGGGCCGGCCGATAATGGCGACAAACGGTTTTTTATACATAGCGTATTACCTTGCTCTGCTCTGATGTAATTCTTTTAAAAAAGCGACGATGAGCGGGTGCGCCAGATTTTTAAGCCCGGCTCGCTCCGGTTGAAACAACGTGGCAATAAAAAATGGATGACCATGCAATTCAATGACTCGCGCATCACCGGCGGCATCAATGCCGGTCAAACGCAGATTTCCGCCAAAAATATGCTCGCGGTAGCGTGGATTAAAACCATAGCTGCAATGAAATTTTTCGGTAATCTTACTTTGACCGCAAATGGCCCGAATTCGCGTCCCGTCCAAAAGCTGAATTTGACCGGTCTTTTCCACCAACGAACAAGCCAGCGGCGAAATCAGCAGGGTATCGGCCTGCGGATCGGATTCGGCGTGATCGGCCGCCAGGCCCAGCACATTGCGGGCATATTCGATCAGCGCATGTTGAAAGCCGCCGCAAGTCCCCAGAAAAGGCCGCTCCTTTTCCCGCGCAAAGCGAATCGCGCACAACGCTCCGGCCATGCTGACATACGGGCTGCCCGGCACACACCAGATGCCGTCAAAAGCGCCCAGTTGACTTGTTGCTGTACTAATCTCGGCTGTCGGCAGCCAGTGATGTTGAACTTCAGCGCCAAAAGTCTGGGCAGCGGCTTCCAGCGCTTTAGGAATAGCGATGTGGGCGGCCTTTTCAGGATCGTAATCGCCGATAAGGGCAATTTTGAGCATGGGTTTTACTTCAGATTAAGCCGTTGAAACGGCTCTGACCAAGTTTTTGGGTGCTATGCTGCACCGGGATGAATCCCGGTGTTAATGATGAATCTTCGTGAAACTTAGTACACTGTAAATTAAGTTTTTTAATATCTCTTGTCTCACGCCAAGGCGCAAGGCGAAAAGCGCAAAGAAAAATCGGCTTTTGCTTTTCTTAGCGGCTTTGCGCCTTGGCGTGAGGTTATATAGAAATTTATTTTACAGAGTACTTAGTACACTGTAAATTAAGTTTTTTCAGGTCTCACGCAAAGTCGCGAAGGCGCAAAGTTAAAGATAAAGAAAGATAGGCTTTTCGTATTTCTTGGCGTCTTTGCGCCTTCGCGTGAGATATAAAAACTTATTTTACAATGCACTTAGTACACTGTAAATTAAGTTTTTTCAGGTCTCACGCAAAGTCGCGAAGGCGCAAAGTTAAAGATAAAGAAAGATAGGCTTTTCGTATTTCTTGGCGTCTTTGCGCCTTCGCGTGAGATATAAAAACTTATTTTACAATGCACTTAGTGCCTTTGGGTCTTTGTGGCTATTCCGAATCACTCAATCGGGCGCATCGGCACAAACGTAAAGGTCAAAATAAAAATAAGAATGGCCAGGTAACCCAGAAACATCCGAAAAGAGCCAAGCTCCATCGCATCGTTACGAGTCGGCGGGTGATCGACCCGGATGACAAAGACGATCAAAAAGACCCACACTAACCAGCCATGAAAATAAGTCAGGCCGGCAATGACCATCGCCGCCAAAACAACCCGGGCCAGTTTGGGATGGCTGCGCGGAAACATGGCATAAATAATGTGCCCGCCGTCCAACTGGCCCACCGGCAATAAATTAAGCGCGGTGATTAAAAAGCCAACCCAACCGGCATAAGTCATGGGATGCAGCGCCACGTCAAAACCTTCGGGCACGGGCGGGGAAAAAAGCCAACTCAAACCCTTGAAGAGCAGAGACTCGCCCAAGATAAACCCGCCTACCATTTCGTCTAAATGGATCGGCTCAAGGTCGGAAATATGCATCCCCAATATCGTCAACGGCAGGGCGACAACAAATCCGGCCAGCGGCCCGGCAATGCCCACGTCAAACAGCGCCACCCGATTTGGAATCGGCGTTTTCATCTGAATAAATGCGCCCAGTGTGCCGATCGGCGAGATGAGCGGCGCCGGTATAAAATAGGGCAGCGTGGCTTTCATACGATGGTACAGCGCCAAAAAGTAATGACCAAACTCATGGCTACCCAAAATCAGCAGCAGGGAAACACTGAAAAATGTGCCTGCCGCCCACACCGACATGCCCGACGGGCTGTAGGCCATGCCGGTAACAAAAGTGGCCCCAAAGGTCAGCAAAAACATAACCACATTTAGCACCCAGGCCGGCGCGTCGCTGCGGCGCTTAACCGGATGAACGAGGACGCACAGGTAGTCACCGTCACGGTAGGCGTCGGCATTATAACGCATGGCCTGAATGCGCTGCTCGACCATCTTATCAGAAGCGGAATTTTGGGTAAGACAACGCAGAAAAACATAGCGTCCGTCATAGTGCATAGTCTCGACTCGCGCAATATCTGTAATAGCTACAGCAATAATGTGCGCGACATCACGGGCCTGATAGATATGATGAAGTAAGGCGTCCACAAACAGCCTCTCGAGTAAAAATAGAACGCGGATGACGCCGTTAAATCCGCCTCATCCGCGTTCCATTTTTGGTGTTATTTGCGTGGAATATTCTCATGAAAGCCGATCATGCCGGCCGGGACGATCACGCCATGCTCGGCAATGGTCATCTTAGGATCGCCAAAAATATGAATGAGCGCAGTCGCCATCGTATTGGCCCAGCCCATCCAGGTGTGGCTGTCATGGTATTCGAAATAGTGATACCGGTAACCCAAATTATAGAGCGCTTCGGCTACAATACGATTGACATAAATTAAGCCCTCAAAACGGCCGCATGTCATCACAATATTCGGATTACTTTTGCGTGGATATTTAACGAAGGCATCCACAAATTTAGAGATAGTGGGATGTTTTTTCGCAATATCGCCAAAGCCGCCCCGATTCATGAAAAACGAACCCGATTGACTGACGACATTACCAAATTTTTCCGGATATGTATAGGTAAGATACATAGAAAAAAGCCCGCCCAAACTGGCCCCGACAGTGCATACATTCTCCGGCTGGTCTAAAATATCATAATGCTTTTTTACTTCCGGAATCAAGTTCTCCACCAAAAACTCGGCGTACTTGGGATCGCAGCTATATTCCTCAATACGATTGCCCGGCTGCGTCAATACCGAAATAAAAGGTCGAACCAGCTTTTGATGAAACATGTTGTCCAGAATATTTTGTAAATAAGAAAAGTTCAGATAGTCAAAACCGTCATGAAAAATCGCCACGGGCAGGGGGCCTGTTGCACCCGCAGGTTTGTGGACCCGGAATCGGCGGGTATCGCCCAGGACTGCGCTCTTAAAGGAATACTCTTCCAGCTTGCCTTTGGCGCTCTTTTCCGAATAATCAATGACCGCAGATTGACGATAATCCTGCGTGGTCATGACAGAATTAACGCCAAAGGGCGACCGGGCCATCTGGGAATTATAGGGGTCGATGGCCTCGCGATAGTTCTTACTCCCATAATCCAGCAAAAATTTATATTCCAACCGCGAGCAGGGTTGGAACTCAACGGGTAAGTAAAATATGCCGGTGCTTTTATATTGATAAAAGGTGTAATCATCATCGCCATAGCCCAGGGAGCTAATCAAATAAACGGCTTTAACCGTGCGGGTCGGATCGTAGTAAAAGAAGGTGGTGTTCAGCTTTTCGCGCAGCGGGAATTTGTTGTTGGTAATAAACCGCTCGGTAATCTTGCGGATATCAAGCGCGGCGCTGATCTTGTCTAATTGGTAGATACGCTTGAGCACGTCCACCAATTCCGACGATGTTCGGCGGGCAATCAGGTTGGTAAAGCCACGAATTTCCTCGCCCGGGAAAATACTCTCGCCCGCCCGCTTGCGCTCAACACGGCCATCTTTTGTAAAAATGTATAAATAGTCGCTCTCGCCAACAGCCGTAATGCTCTGCTTCTGCGATTCGTGCCGGCTGTCAACCTGACTTTCGATAAAAAGATAGGAGCGTTTATCCAGACAAACGCAGGTGTGACTGTTAAAGCGTGAGGCGATATGGGTCAGCAAATCTTTATTTTCAACATCAATATGATTGACATCCTGCGGCAAAATCTGAACATTTTTAACCAGGCCAAAGCCGTTATCAAAAAACTCAAACCGATCCAACGGCGAGCCGGCTTCCTCCTCTTTATTATATAAAATAACCTTTTCGCATAAAATCTCAGCGCCTACGCCAATCGTGTAAAAGTTTGTGCCCCGATTGAGCGCCTCCACAAACGTATCGCGCAGGCCAAAGAAGCGTAGCCGATTAAGCAAAACCGCCGAATGCCCGCTAAAAATAAAAATGGAGTTGGCCGAAAGAATTCGCTCATGAAGCAGATTTCGAATTTCCTGATAAACCGGATTGCGCTTGACCTTGGAGTAGTTAAAAAAGTGCGATTCAATCTCAATAATGGTTTTGACCATCCGCTCGTCATTGATGATAATATTTGAGAGCGTGTCTTGTATTTGCCGGCAGGAGTAGAGCTGTTCCACTTCCCGTGGACGCAGTTTTGCAATGAAAGCCTGGTCCTGATCCTGGTCCTGCTGAAAAGTCAGCATATCATGCAAGCCCATCTCAGTATAAGATTCTTTGATAAGCTTATATTGCTGCCAATAGGTATTAATCAGTTCTTTATTTTTGATGCGATAAAACTGTTTGATCCGCTTAATTGTTTCCTGTTTCTCATGATAAAGCGCATAAAGCTCCGGGCAGTTTTTCTTGAACTTATCAAACAGGTGGTAGATGGAAAGATTCTGAATAGCCGAGTCCGCCGTGCCACTGCCCGGAATACCGATGCCGCGGAAGCTATTGACCAAATGCTGCTCATTAAATTCGGATTTACGCCAGGCGGCCGTAATCAGCACAACCTTTTTTGTCTGACGGACCTTTGGGTCGGAATGATCCGTTGTGGTAATCAAATCTTTAAAGTGCTGGATAAAATCTGTATCGGCTCCGGCGCTACCCTTGCAAATTATTTTTCCCTTCATGAATCAACTCGCATCAAGATGTTCAAAATGGTGGTGGTATTTTTGATTAAAAAGGCAGGGAGTTTCAAAATGAATGGGTGAATGAATGCCTCTAAACAGGACGTGAATCGCCTAAACCGGGTTTCAGTTTAATAATGGGCGAATGGTACGGACATCTTTTTAGGCAAAGTTTTGGGGGCACAGTCAAAAAATGTCAAGAATGAATAACGGCAACTCTATATTAAAAAAGATGTTACGGTTAAAAACCCGATTTTGGAAGCAATGTTCCCCACGCGCTAGTGTGGCAAAAAATCGGGCAGTTTATGAGATATAAAAAGGCCGGGTTGACGTGAATGTGACACGCGATTTTCAACCCGGCCTTCTTTTATTGATGCAACAACCTCTTGGTACGAATTTACTTGGACCAGCAATCAGGATCAACCGCAGTTAAAATTTCTGCGCCCTGATGGGTATTGATGACGTTACCCAGTGCGCCGCGCACCAGAGTACCGGCATAATTGCCCATAATAACCAACAGTCCTAAAACGATATTGACGGTCTTAATCGAAACATTCCCGTCCTCGATATACGGACATTTAATGGTTTCATGTGGGTAATAATCCTGCGCGACAAATGGCTTTTCGCGCACATCTTCCCGCGAAGGCAACTGCTTGTCAAACGACTCGCGCCCAACAATCACGCCAAAACCGCCATAACCTTCGCCTGCCTTGACAACAGAGTCCATGATGTTGTCCATCACGCTGTCGTAATTATCCGGAGTCAGCACCACGGCGCGGGGGAACACTTCCTTGACCAGTTCCTGCTCACGCTTGGTCAGCAATTGCTTATAGGTGGTTTGAATTTCGGCCATCAACGTTTTGGAATTGGCCAGCGCATCGCTAAAAGGCGGCACCACGCACAAATCCTGATTGACGTAGGCATCGGCCATTTGACCGACTTCGTGGGCATGACGGCGAACTTCTTCCATCAGGAAGCCGCGGAACAGCACGTCAATTTTTGTATCGCCGGAGTAGACTTTGCCCTTGTGATAACGCAGCTCGGCCGGATTCACCACTAAGCTGTTAAAGCCGTTGTCACGAAAATAGTTTGCCTCACACTCGGCAATAAAACGGGCGTCGTCTTCCGGAAAGATGCCGACGGCGATCGTCTTGGGCATTTCACCGTCATACATCGCCTTGTATGCGTCAATAATGGAACCGAGCAAATGTTCTTTTTGCTTATGATGTTTAATTTTGGTAAAGTTCCCGTCCGGCGCAAAAATCCACTGGTACAGCTTGCTCATATTGCGGGCCATGCAGCTTACGGCAAAATCGTTATCCCAAATACCGCCCGGGTTTTCCGGATTGCATTCTAAAATCTTTAGATTCTTATAGGACGGTGAGTAAATGGCGTCCAGCCGAATGTGACGGATCAGCTTGCCGGATCTGGGCGTAACCTTGATAAGCCGCTGCTCAAAATCGGTAAAGTTAAACGTCTTTTTACCGCTATTGAGTTCTTTGTGGCGCTCGGCGGCTACTTTTTCAAAAATCTTGTAGAGCGCTTCGCTGGTCTTTTTAAAATACTCATACTTTTCGCCAAAGACAGGATAAACGCCATGAATCTTCTTATTCAAGTGGAAATTCGGCACGGGTGTCCGGTCCAACTCCTGTTGGAAATAGTAGTCATAGGAATCGATCTCGTACTTGACCTGCCATGGATTCGCTAAAGCATCAACCAGTGTATCACGATATGCGCGCATGAGGACCCCCTGCGTGAGGTAAGTTGTGTGATGATTTTGAAAGACGTTTGCAAAACAGATAAAAAATAGCTTTGAACGGGCTTAAAGTCAAGTGGTTTTTAACGATTTAGGGGAAAGTGCGCGGCAGCGCCCGTAAGTTTCAACAGCAAACTTGAAGTTTCCCGGCAGTTTTGTTATAATTCCCCTACACAATTCGTTACTTGTCATTTCAAAAACAACCCCGGAGATTGCCATGCCCTACTTTCTCATCCCGCCTGAAGCGGAACGCCATCCGCGCATTGTCGGCTACAGCCCGGTCATTGCCAGATTAAACGCCGAGATTGACCGCGTGGCTGAACATGATCATGAAGAACCGCTCCACCCTGCATACGCGGATGAAAAAGCTGGGTTTGTTGTAGCGCGAATGTTCGTAAACGCGAACAAAACTGTTCGTTATTTCGAACACCGTTCGTAATTACGAACAGTTTTGTAATTAACCAAAAATTTGAATTACTCTTTAACTTATTTAATGTAAGCCGCTTACGTGCTAAACGTTGGCGGCTTTATTTTTTGGCACGGACTTTGCATTACCTGTGGACGTTGCGCAACAACTTGACAATCAACGGCGGCCTGCGCCGCCAAACCATGGTAAAACTTTTAGACGGAGGATGTGAAGATGACAACACGCGTGAACAGCAACGGATTTATTTTTTTAATGCTATGGTTGAGTTTAGGGCTGGTGGCCTGCGACAAGGCGCCGACCCCGCCGGAAGAGCCACTGCAAGGCAAGTTGGTCTTTTTTACGGCCGACTCCACCGTAGGGGCGGCCAGCTTGTATACTATGAATGAGGACGGCAGCGAACTGCGACCCATTGCCGTGGTCGGGGATACAATTTGGTGGACTCCAAGTCAGCCGTATGTGGTTAAACACCCATCATATTTTACGAATCCGCGTTGGAGCCCGGACGGAAAGCAGATTGCCTGTGGTTACGAATACGGCTTTGATTATTCGGAACTGGTGATCATGAACGCCGACGGCAGCCGCAAGCGCCGAATACCTTTGAATTATGGCGAGGCGCGTCAGCCGCAGTGGAGCCCGAATGGCAACCAAATTTTATATTTCCGTGGTGTTGCTTCGTTTTTTGGGGGCCCGGCGATTATTAACGCCGATGGCTCGAATGACTACGATCTTCCGGATCACGATAGCCCCTATCTGTTTGAAGGCGATTCGCTATGGTTAGGGGGTGATTTCCAATGGGGGCCGGACAGTAATTTGTTGTATACGTCAGCGCTGGTGAATCGAATACCGCCGCCGACTAAGTTTCAAGGCTGCTGTCCGGAACGGGAAATCTTTAGCGTGGACAGCCAAACCGGCAAGATACTGAAGCGTCTGACGTATAACAAGTATGACGAATTTGGCTTTCAGTTGTCGCCTGACGGACAGAAAGTCGCCTTCCGAGCCGCAGACAATATTAATGAAAATGTGCGCTTTGCGCTGCTGTCCTGGCGTAGCAACGCGTTGCTTGAAATCCCGGCGGGCGATATCTGGGCGTGGAATTGGGCCTCGGACGGTGAAAAAATTGTCTTTACGTTAAATGAAATCCAGGTTCCGGGCGACGTCCATACTTATCTTTATTTAGTCGAAATAGCGCGGCCAACCATGCTGCGTAAATTGGCGACATTTGAGGCTGGTGAACCTGATTTGTTTGTTCCGAACGATTAGTCTCCCTTATAGCTTATAAAGCTTAATTTAGCAGCAACTTTTAACTTCACTTTAACTCACAAATTTGAAGGGACCCTTCACATGAAACGCATATTTTTAGTTCTGGGTATTTTATTTTTGTCTATCCAATCGGCTTTTGCGCAAGCTGCGCCGGTTTTGCCGGATGCGGCGCAGTTGCAAGCCTGGCAGCAGTTCAATGAGCGACGCGGCGGCCAATGGGCGGTCTACTGGGGTCAAGAAACTGGTACGCCGGCCGCCTGCTATGGTCGCAGATCGGTTGTTTCTTATCCGAATGTGGTTACGCCGGAAGCGGCGGCCCGGCAATTTTTACAAGAACACCGCGCCATCTTTCGTATGACCGAAGACTTGAGCGATCTGGCATTGGTTCGTCACAATCAGGATAACGGGACGCATTATTTACGCTTTCAGCAGACCTGTCAAGGTTATAAAGTCTACGGCGGCCTTTACACTGTGGCCGTGGCTAATCAAGCGGCGCATTATGCCGGCGGCCGCTATTATCCTGCCTGGCCGCGCTGCATCAGGAGGAAGCTCTGCCCGGTTTATCCGGTTATCTCAATGGCCTGATCAACTTTCCGCAATTGGATGAATCGCTGCGCCGGCAAGCGTATGATCTGCTAGTTCCGGCTTATATTTGGGATAAGCAGGATCGAAAAGCGGTCAGAATTTGTCAGGACATCATCACCCGCTATCCCAACACGGATAGCGAAGCCAACGCCTTGTTCAGCTTGTTCATGCTCTATCGGCATCAATTGGCCGATGCAACTCAGGCGGCAACGGTTCTGGCAGACTTAATCAACCGCTATCCTCATCATGAATTGACATGGATCGCGCAGACAGAGGCGGGCTTAGAGCCGACCGGTAACGCGGTTGCAGCCAGCCTCGCCGGTGAACTGTCGGAAAAAGTCGATACGATTACGTCGGCGTTCAAGCTGGAACAGGCCTATCCCAATCCCTTCGCCGCTTCCACCACCATCGCCTACCAACTGCCGCAGGCCGGCCATGTCCGCATCGCCATCTACAACGCGGCCGGACAATTGGTGCGCACGTTGGCTGACGAAGAAGAATCCGCCGGACAAAAGAGCGTCACCTGGGACGGCGCAACCGCTACAGGCGAACGCGCTCCCAACGGCGTCTACCTGTATCGCTTAGAGGCCAATGGCTACTCGGAAACAAAGCGCATGGCGCTGCTGCGGTAATGAAGAATTAAAAATTACGAATTACGAATTAACACGGGCCGGTCTTCTGTTTGGAAGGCCGGCCTTTTTTATTTTGACAAAAATCTTGAGTTAAAAAATTAAGATTAAAATTGCAGCGATTCTTCCTATTTTACGCGACAAAATCTCCGTCAAACCGGAAGGCATCGATAGCGGCAAAGTCGTCGGTCATGACGATGCGTTTAGCCGGCGTCGTATTAAGATAAGCCGCATCGGGCGTTATATAAACCCGCCGCAAGTCCAGCCGGTCGGCATCCCAACATGCGCCCACGGTTATATCCTCGGCATGTGTTTTGTCGGTGTGATACGCGCAGGCGTACACCAGGCATTCCAACGCGGCAGCGTCCAGTGTAAAAAACCGGCCATGCAGCTTGGCAGCATAGGCCGCGCCACGCCGTCCATGACCCGGGTCATAATGCTCGTTCTCCCGGCAACTGTCGTGGAAAAGGGCAAACAACCGCACGATATCAATATTTGCGCCGATTTCACGGGCCAGGTACACGCCGTTTCGTTCAACCCGCCGCCAATGATCCGGGCCGTGAATGGAGTGGGCGTCGGGTTTGGCTTCGGTCAAAACATGCCGCCAAAGCGCGTCAAAATCTATTGTGGATAATGTCATGAAAACCTCGTGTTTTTTGTTGTAGTACCCTGTGGAGCGATTTGCCTAAATCGCTCGGCGCGAATAAGGCGATTCGCGCTACATTTAAGATTTGCTTAAATCACTCGGCGCGAATAAGGCGATTCGCCTTACATTTAATTTAAGGATTGATGCGCACAATATCGCTGATTTCCAATGCTTCCGGCGTGTATTCATTAATAAAAGTGTTTTTGAAAACGGCGTCATACCTGCTCTTAGCAATTTTAGGGCTGATTGTGCTCTTGGCATCCTCGTAAATTTGTTGTAGCAATTCATGCAAAAGATGCAGTAATTCTGCGGTTTCCAGCTTATCCGGCGAAAAATATTCGTCAATCGCGGCCACATCCAGCCGGTTGTTGCGGACGGGTAATTGGGCCAGATGCGGATGATCGCCGGCGAAACGCCTTACCGTCACGTCCAGCGGCGCGCGCAGCCGAAGTGTGCCATAAATACCCCGCCGACCTTCGTAATCGGTCAGCAGTTGATTAATGAAAAGCGAAACGATTCCCGACGGGTTAAGCAGCTTCGCGCCCTCATCCCGCTGCATCATAAAATAAGTTTGAATACGTTTGAAGATTTTCTTAGACATTTGCTCCATTTTTTCGGGAGTCAGGTTGCCAATAATGTCGGAAGAAAATAGCTTATATTTGGCGATAAACTGGGTGATGTTGTCGATCAATTCCGGCCGATGATCCAGCAAAATCATCAGCGCCTGCTTTTCAATCTCGTACAAAACCGTTTTTTTGACGGCGCGGATAGTTGCCGTGCGCGGCTCACCCAATAGCAGGGAAAGCTCGCCAAAAAACTGGCCGGGTTTCAGCTCACCCAACAAAACCTCGCCATTGCCGGTTTTGCTTTGCATCGTCATACGCACTGCGCCCTCAAGCACGATGTACATGGACTCGCCCACTTCGCTCTGCGCCACAATGATCTCATCCGGTTTATAAAAACGCTTCTTAAACTGCGATGTCAGCGCCTGCCGTTCGGCTAACTCCAATTGTTCAAAAATTTTGATCTTGCCGATCAGCTCCAGACGCAACCGGTCTTCATCCACTTCGGGCAAAGAGGGTTCCGGTGTGCGCAGGCTTAGCTTCGGTATCGCCGGCTTTATACCGGCAAACTCCAGGTGTTTTACAATACTGGACAACAAAGTATGGCGCGGCCCCATCGGAATCGTCACATCGCAAAAGTACCAAACACGAAATTCAAGCCCCCGCTCATTTATGCCGATAAAATAAACCTTGGGCGCAGGACGAAGCAGCAGATTTTTATGCCGCGCCGCCCGAATGCCGTCTTCCAAAACCTTTAAAATGCGCTCAAATGAGTTCTCAAAATCAAAATAAAGGTCAAATTCAAAACGGGTCGGCTTTTCAGCCTCGTAGTTGATAATCTCAATCGCCGCCAGCTTGCTGTTGGGGACAATTAAAACCCGCTGATCCGGCTTTAGAATGCGTGTCGCCCGCCAGTTAATATCTTTGACCCAGCCGACCTGCCCTTCGAATTCGACAAAATCGCCGACTTTAAAAGGTTGGTCCATATTGATCGCAATGCCGGAAAAAGCGTCGGCAATCAAGTTGCGAATGGCCAAACCAACCACCACGCCGATTACGCCGGAAGCCGTCCAGACACCGCCCAGCGAGATGCCGAATACCTTGCCGATTATCTGACTGGCCGCCCCGAACCAGATCAAAACGGCAAACATGTTCTTGGGTAGACGCGGCACCCGCCCGCCAAATTGCGGCGCTACAAGGCCTTCCCAAAAAAAAGCATCGACAAATACAATGACAAGCCAGGCCAGCGATATCCATAAGCCGATTTCAAAAGTATAATGAACGGTGGCAATTACCTGATTGAACAACGGCAGATATACTGTATCCTGCAATTGTCCCCAACGTGAAGATAAAAAACTAAAGGCAGCGAATGCAAGGGTTGGATAGGCGATTTGACGCAGCTTGTCGGAAAACTTTAGACGCACAGTTTGCTCACATCAACAGTGTTGAAAGAACCTCAGAAATGTTATGGATGCAGGTTGCACGGCCTCTAACCAGACAGCGCAACCAGAAATAACATACTGGAAAACACGTTGCTTTGCAAGCGGTAACTATTCCGGTAGTCACGAACTGCACGAATAAAAAGTAAGACGTTTTGGTTTTGAAACAAATTTTTTGGCGTGTGCCGTTAGCTTCAATATTTTTTCCCTGGCTTTGCAAATCATAAGTTTTCGGACAGAATTGTTTTCAAACCTAATAGGTCTTGGAGACCTATTAGGTTTAGATCGTGCCTGAAAGTAATTCTGTCCGATTACTTAAACTTTTCTGGCTAACTCCGTTGAAACCGTTGCGGCTATTGCTACTATGAAATTGTCTTAACGCATGGCCGACCGAATTGCGGTCAAACATGGTCATCATTCCCCCGGTCACCGTTGCTGGACCGGACCGGCCATGACGCTCCGGTCAGGATTCCAGCCAATAATTGGGCGCTTCTTTCGTAATCATCACATCGTGCACATGGCTTTCCTTCAGCGCCGCTGTGGAAATCCGCACAAACTCGGCTCGCTCGCGCAGTTCCTTCAATGTCCGCGCGCCGACATAGCCCATGCCGGCCTGCAAGCCGCCGACTAATTGGCGGATGTAACCGGCCAGGCTGCCTTTGTAGGGCACCATGCCTTCGATGCCTTCCGGCACCAGCTCCGATTGCTTCGTGTTATCACGGAAATAGCGGTCACCACTGCCGGCAGTCATAGCCCCCAGCGAGCCCATACCGCGGTAGGATTTGAACGTGCGGCCTTTGTAGAGCACCCGTTCGCCCGGGCTTTCGTCCGTACCGGCAAACAGGCTGCCGATCATGGCCGCGGACGCGCCGGCGGCCAGCGCTTTGCTGATGTCGCCGGAATATTTGATGCCGCCGTCAGCGATGATCGTCGCGCCCATATCGGCGGCGGCTTCGGCGCACTCGGCTACGGCGGTGAATTGCGGCGCGCCCACGCCGGAAACGACACGCGTCGTGCAGATCGAGCCGGGCCCGATGCCGACTTTGACGCAATTGGCCCCGGCCTCAACCAGATCGCGGACAGCGGCGGCGGTGGCCACGTTGCCGGCAATAATCTCGATGCGCGGGTATTTGTTACGAATCTTGGCCACGATTTCCAGCACTTTTTGAGAATGCCCATGCGCCGTATCGACAACAATGACATCGGCGTTAGCCTCGATCAACACCCGCACACGTTCCAGCGTATCCGGGCCCGCGCCGACTGCCGCGCCAACACATAACCGCCCCACAGCGTCCTTGCAGGAGTGTGGGAACTGCACCCGCTTTTCAATATCTTTAATGGTAATAAGACCCTGCAAAACGAAATCTTCATCTACGACCGGCAGCTTCTCGATGCGATGCTTGTTCAAGATGCCGCGGGCTTGTTCCAGCGTGGTGCCGACCGGCACGGTGATCAGCCTTTCGCGGGTCATTACCTCGGCTACCGGGCGGGACAGATCGTCCAAAAAACGAATATCGCGGTTGGTGATAATGCCGACTAAGCGCCCGTTGCGGGTGATGGGCACGCCGGAAATATGATAATCCTCCATAATCTTGGTGGCGTCGCTGACTTTGGCGTCTTCCGGCAGGGTGATCGGGTCAACAATGACGCCGCTTTCGGCGCGCTTGACTTTGCTGACTTCGCGCGCCTGCGTTTCGATATTCATGTTGCGGTGGATAATGCCAAGGCCGCCTTCCTGAGCGATGGCAATGGCCATACGGGCTTCGGTGACGGTGTCCATGGCCGCGCTGATGAGCGGGATGTTTAGTTTTATTTTTGCCGTCAATTGCGTGTTGACTTCGGCCTCGCGCGGCAATACGGACGAACGGCCCGGCAGCAGCAACACATCATCGTACGATAACCCAACTTCTTCTCTCATTCGAATAGCCATAATAAAACCTCCTCAGGATGAAGACAGGCGGATAGGCTGTAGGCTTTTAGGCTGTAGGTTTTTTCACCTAACAGTCTAACAGACTAACGTCCAACCGCCTGAAAACCTAAATGGATTGCAAATAATTCGTGCGCTAATTTGGCTATAAGACGCTTCCGATAAAGGCTCGTTCATTGCCGAACGCAGCGCCGAATTTGCAAAACGCTTTCGCAATCTAAACCTGACAGGTTTGTTCCTCCTTGAACCGACTGCAATCGGGCAACAGTGTGTGGGCTACTCTTCGGCTTCGTCTTTTTCACCAAACTTCCGCTCTTCGCCGCGTCGTAACCGGCCGATATTAGCGTGATGCGTTCTGACGACGACAAGAAACATCAAAAAACCGGCAATGGGAAAACCGATCGGAATATCAACATGAAAATAATAGCGCTGCAACAACATCGTCACTGGAATCAAAAAAGCGCCAATCATCGAGCCCAGCGAGACATAGCGGGTTTTGATCACCACGAGGATAAAGCCAATTACGCCGATAACCATGGGAATCGGCGCAAAAGCCAGCAAAACGCCGGCGCCGGTGGCCACGCCTTTGCCGCCTTTGAAATTGCGGAAAAAAATCGTCAGGATATGACCGGCAAAAGCCGCCCAACCAGCCAAAATCTTTAGCCAAATGATCGACAGCGGGGCACCTGCGCTAAGCCAGGGAACAAAGAAAAAGACAGGCACAAACCCTTTGGCCATGTCGGCAAGCACGGTAAAAAGCGCCGGCCATTTGCCCGCTATACGGTAAACATTGGTCGCACCGGCATTGCCACTACCATACTTACGAATATCAATCCCTTTGAGGAGCTTTACCAAAACATAACTGGTTGGAAAAGAACCCAACAAATAACTGGCAATAATCAAAATAGCAATGGAGGTCATATTTACAAATAAATATTATGGTTATAGATATGAACATGGATAAACAGGATGAACAGGCAATTACAAAAGTATTTTATCCTGTCCATCCATCCTGTTTATCCATGTCGATAAATACCTGAACATGGATTTAGAAAATCTTACGAAGGTTAAACTTGTTGCAGAGTCAATATTTTCAAGATTCGCTGAACTCCCCGGCGTGAACTTTTGCATGATTGCTTTGTCATGGCTTTAAGCCCAGCGTCCCGCCGGGATTCATGATACCGTTCGGGTCCAGATAGTTTTTAATAGCCTGTTTTAAATCCAGGCCGGATACCCCGTGCTGCTGCTCCATCCACGGGCCCAGAGCGCGCCCCACGCCATGATGATGCGATAATGCGCCGTGATTGGCACAAATCACATCAAAAAGCCCGGTGTGAAAACGGGTGTACTCCGCCAACTCACTGCCGCGCGTCATCGGGCTTAGGAAAGTGAAGTAAAGATTCGCACCGTTCTCGTACACATGGGAAATGTGAACCATGCAAACCGTTCTGGGCCGGCTTTTGATATAATGCCGGGTTGCGTTCCACAACGGAATTAGATTTTCCCAGGTCACCGCTGTCTCCATTGTATCGGTCATAATGCCTAAATCCATCAATGGATCGCGCAGATAGGCGCTGGAATAGCGCTGCTCCAACCACTTGCGCACCGGTCCGGCCCCGGTAACAAAAGCGCCGTGCCGACCGGCCACCTGTGTCATTTTGCGCCGAACAAAACGCGCGTAATCCCGGTCACCCTCGATGCCGGCAAACATAATCGTTCTTTGGCCGGGAAGATAGCCGATCGTACGCAAAAGGCGGTCATTCCAACTCCCGGACAAACCCTTCATTCTAAAGGCGATATCGGATTCTTCCGGATCGGAGATACGAAAAAAATGGGGCATTCCAAACTGACTCTGCATAATTTCGCGCATGGCCGTTACAGCCGAAGTAAAATCTTTAAACATATAAGAGCTGTAGGCGGCGTTCTCCGGCCAAAAGCGGCGAATCTGCATCGTCACTTCGGTAATCACACCCAAAATGCCTTCCGAGCCCATAAAAATTTGATTTAAATCCCAACCCTGAGCGCTGGCCGGATAATCCCGCGTCACAATCAGCCCGCGCGGTGTGACGATCCGCATGGCCAGCGTCATATCTTCCATTTTGCCGTAGCCGGTAGAATACTGCCCAGCGCCACGCGCCGCAGCCCAGCCGCCCACGGTCGAGAACTCAAAAGATTGTGGAAAATGACCACAAGTATAGCCCGCGCCATATTGATTCAAATACCGCTCGAAAGCCGGACCGTACAAACCTGCCTGTACTGTAGCCGTGCTGTTGACTTCGCTCACCTGCACAATCTTGTTCAAATGGCGGGTTAAATCCAGACTAATACCACCATTAGGCATTTCCAAAGCGCGCGTGACGGATGAATGCCCGCCAAATGGCGTCAGCGCGACCCGATGTTCATGGCACAATCGAACAAGCGCTTCCACATCCTGCTCATGACGTGGATAGACAACAGCGTCCGGCGGATTATCCACCCGGCCCAGACGCAGCTTGAGCAGCTCGGCATAAAATTTGCCGTGCGCATGATATGCCCTCGAAAAATCATCTTCCGCTACATTTTCTGACCCAACAATAGCGCGAATAGCCGCCAGAATATCAGCGGAAAGCCTGCATGGACGATCCAGCTTAACTTCGTGATCGCCCGGTAAGTAACGCTCTTTTAAATCGGCTTCGCTAAAGCCAAACATTTCCTTAATCGTTTTAAGCACGCTGGCGGTTAATTTTTCTTCGTGTTGTGGGTCACCCCATTTTAAGATGTTACGGTATGTTTTGTCCATGTTAAGCCTTCCCAATTTTACTGATGAAATAATTCAGACTTGAATCGCCAAAATCAATGCCAGAAGCGTAAAGCTCCCCCGGTGGCCCCGATTAAGCGGTCTGTGTTGCAACTGACTAACCTTTTGCCTTCTCCTTATCCAATTCCTTCTGCTGAACCGTGTCCAAAAATTGATCCACATCTTCCATCTTCTTAAAGACCAGCAAGTTCGGAATCGCCTCGACAATATCAAACACACGCTCGATTTGCGGCTGCATCTCAATCATCATCAGGTGGCCGTTGTTGTTGCGGATGGCCTTCCGCGCCTTCAGAATAATACGCAAGCCGGCGCTGCTGATATAATCCAGCTTGGCCATGTCAAACACCAGAATTTTGGTATCCGGTTTAAGGTATGGCGTCAACTCTTTATCTAAATCATAGTACGTATTGGCGTCCAGCCGCCCTTCCATCGCCACCAGATAAAAACCGTTCTGGCGTTTCTCAATCGTGACTTTAAAAGACATTTTTCTCTCCGGGGTTTGGGTGATCTTATATCCAGCAAATCATTTGAGCTCTGTTGTAAATATCAAAGATCAAGACATAAAAGTCAAGCGGCAAATTGCGTCGGTACAGTTGATAAAATGCGTTGTTTATGTTGCTTATAGCCCAAAGTTACTTTTTTTAGCCCGGCAAAAACCGCGCAAACCAGCCGATAGTTTGCCGCCATACCGCCTGCCAATCCGCTTCACGCATAAAATGGTCTGATTCAGGATATTCGCTATACTGAAGATGCTCGGGACAGGCATGATAATATGGCCGCAGATCTTCTATAAAGCGGCGGGCAGAATCCGGCGGCACATGGCCATCCTTTCCGGCGTTTATCGCTAATACTGGGCAGGGGGCGAATGACGCTGGAAAATTTACAGCCGCTTTGGCCATCAATCCCCTCAGCTTCGGCGAAGGATTACCGCTCTTCGGACGCCAATCCGGTGATCCCAGAATAGGAACCACCGCTGCTAAACGCCGATCGGCCAGGGGACCGCCAAAAGTAATGAACCCGCCCAACGAAATACCGGTCAGACCGATTTGCCCTTGCAAGCGGGCAAGACAAAAATCAATAATGGCCGGGAGCTCCGCCAAAGCTTCGTCCACAATTTGCATGACTTCGCCGTGCAGATCAACCCCTTGGAAATTGGCCAGATTTTCCAAATAGCCATCGGCGCGCGCCCCATGATGCGGCGCATCAATCGCCAGCGCGTTAAAACCCGCAGCTGCCAGCCAATTCAACTCTTTGAGCTGAATTTCTTTGCTTGCACCCAGGCCGGGATAAACCAGGACTGTCCCTCTTGAAGGCGATTGCGCCGGAACCAGCAACGCCGGAACGCGGTTATTTGTGACGGGGATATCAAAGGTTTCGGTGTCTTTCATAATTATTCGAATTATCCACAAAATTGAAATTTAGCGCTCCATTTAGAAAATAGAAAATAGAACACGGATGACACGGGAAAAACAGATGCTACGGATAATAAAGCGTTTTCAAAGTTTTAATCCGTGCAAGTCCGTTCGATTTCCGTTTAATCCGTGTTCTATTCCTTTTTAGCATACCACAAAAAGCTTGCCCGGTAATTGCACGACCGCACCTTTCAGCTCCAACTGCAGCAGCAAGCCCAGCAATTCCGAGGTTGATATGCGCAGGGTTTCGCTCAGGGCATCGATATGAATCGGTTCGGTGGAGATGGCGGCATATACGGATTCTTCTTCGGGCAAAAGCTGTGGCGCTGGCAGTTTGTCCAGCTTTTTGCGCCGGTCAATGGATTGCGGCAAGACGCGCAGCTCGTTAATAATATCTTCCACGTCGGTTACGATTTTAGCGCCATTTTTAATCAGCAGATTCGGCCCTCTGCTGGCAGTGCTGTTGATGTTGCCCGGTACGGCAAAAACTTCGCGGCCCTGATCCGCCGCAAAAGTCGCCGTCAATAGAGCGCCGCTCTGCTCCCCCGCCTCCACAACCACCACGCCCAGACTCAGCCCGCTAATAATGCGGTTACGTCCCGGAAAATTACCGGGTTCCGGCTTGATACCAAACGGATATTCACTAATCAAAGCGCCGGCATTTGGAATTTGCTCGTACAGCTTACGATTTTCGGGCGGATAAATCGTATCCAGTCCACAGCCCAACACAGCCAACGTGCGCCCGCCGGCATCCAATGCGCTCTGATGAGCTACCGTGTCAATACCACGGGCCAGCCCGCTAACCACGGTGATACCCCGCTGGGCCAGGTCCGCGCTAAGCATCCGGGCGGCCTGATTGCCATAATGTGTCGCTTTGCGTGTACCGACGATACCGATTGCAAATGTATCCTGTTCAAGAAAATCGCCTTTGACAAACAACACCGGCGGCGGATCAAAAATAGTGCGCAAAGCCGTCGGATAAGCGGCATCCCATATCGTCACAACCCGCGCCCCGAATTTTTCCATGAAACTAAACTGCCGATCAATCCATTTTTGATTCCGATACGTTCGGATTGCCTCGGCCAGATTTTCACTGATATTGGGCAAAGCGGCTAACTCTGCTTGTGTCGCTTTTAAAACATTTTCCGGCGATTGAAAAGTGTCGATCAGCGAACGCAGGCGGGTCTCCCCCACCTGCGGCACGGCCATCAGCGTAAAAAGCGCCTGAAGTTGTTGTTGCGAAATTGCAGCCATAATTATCGTCTCAAATCCATTCCCGCGTCGCCGCGTCAATCCTCCGGCACTCAGCAGAACTTGTAAAGGTCTACTATTTTAACCAAATTACGACCGCTCGTCAACAAAAAAGCCCGCAACGGGCCTTTTGCGTTTGGCGCTGTCAAAGCTCACTCGAATATCACCTTTGCCGTCATTTCTTTCCCGTCGCGCGTAAACACAATATCCACCGCATTGCCGGGTTTTTGAGTGTTCAGCGCGCTCATATAATCATAAATGCCGTTGATGACGATCTCGCCCAGCTTGATAATAACATCGCCGCTTTGCAGGCCGGCTTTGTAGGCCGGACGGCCTTCGCGCACAACATCCAAATGCAAGCCTTTGCCGGAATAGGCATAATCCGGCACCACGCCGAGCGTCACTTTAAAAGACGACCGCGTTTGCATCGCATCCTGACTTTCCGCCTTTGTAAAAGCCGGCCGCGCCTTCAAACCATCCAGTTCCGTAACCGTATCCCGCACAAAGCGAATGACATTCGCCTCGCCCTCGTAGTTGATGCGCCAAAAATCATCCGTCGATTTGTGATACTGTTCATGCGCCCCGGTAAAGAAGAACAAGACCGGCACATCCTTACGATAAAATGAAGTCTGATCGCTGGGCGCCGGGCCGTCCTCTTTCATCGCCAAATCAAATTTGTAAGTCGCATTGACACTTTTGATCAGATCGGGCCAGACCGGTGAGGTGCCGGTGCCGTTTACAATTAGCTTACTGTCCTTCATCCGGCCGATCATATCCATGTTGATCATGGCCACGGTTTTATTCAGTGGCAATAGCGGATTTTCCACGTAATATTTTGAGCCGATCAGGCCCAATTCCTCGGCGGTAAAGGCGATGAATAATAAACCGTGACGCAAAGCCGAGCCTTGCGAAGGCTTTTGAGCTGAAGTCTTGTTAATTATATTCGCAAGATTTTGACCGAAATATGCCGCCAGTTCCAACAGACCGGCCGTGCCGGAAGCATTGTCGTCCGCGCCATTATGAAAAACATCACTCCGGGCGTCCAGCGAGCTTGGACCACCTAAACCAAGATGATCATAATGCGCGCCGATAACCACGACCTCGTCCGTCTGACCGGGCAAAAAACCAACTACATTACGCACATTGACCTTAATCGTTTGCACGTCCGTTTGCAGTGTCAGCTTGATCCCTGCTAATGCAAAACTGGCCGGCTGCCGCTTCGAATCAATTGCCGCCTGAGCCTCCGTCAATGTTTTGCCGGACGCTTTCAGTAAACTTTCCGCAACTGTCCGGCTGATGCCGGCTGCGGCAATGCCCGAATCTTTAAACTCATAATCGGTCCTGAACTTGACAATATCTTCCAGCTCGTCTTTTTGCGCCGGGCCGGTAACAAACAATACCCCGGCGGCGCCCTTTTGCCGGGCCGTCACCAACTTGTGCCGCAATGCCGCATAACGAACCAACGCATCCTGAACGGCATGGGGATCGTGCGGATCGGAATTGGCCGCGGTCGTATCGGTCCGGGGCGAGCTGCGCAGCAGCAAAACAATCTTACCGGTCACATCCAGGCCGGCATAGTCATCATATTGATCGTCCGGCGCAGAGATACCATAGCCGGCAAACACCACTTCCGCTTCCACCGTATCCAGCGCGCTAAAGGCAATGGGCATAAAATCCGTTTCCAGTTTCAACTCCCGGAGCTGGCTATTTTGGCTGACGGCCAGGCGATTATTTTTACCCAACTTAACCTCGCCGGGAAATTCAAATGTTTGATAATAAGAATGATCATCTCCAACAGGCTGCAGACCGGCCCCGGCAAAGCGATCGGCAATGTAACGCGCGGCGTATTCAATACCGTCGCTGCCGGGAAAACGACCGGCCAGCCGGTCATCGGCCAGATAGCGGATATGACGAAAGACATCGGCAGCGGCAATGTCCCGAACGGGTGAACCTTGCGCAGGCTTTTGCGGGACACTCGCGGGCAAATCGTTAGCAGGGTTAGTCTTGACAAAGGGCAACTCCGGCACGATCCGACGCACATCATCAACCCAATCGCAAATAAACACATTAGTCTCGTTCGGGCGTTCGTTGCGACGATTGGAGCAAAAAATCAGTTTTTGACCGTCGGGCGAAAACATGGGAAAGCCGTCAAAACCGGGCGTGTAAGTAATGCGCTCAAGGCCACTGCCGTCAAGATTGACCATGTAGATATCAAATTCCCGGCCTTTTGGATCGCCAAGATTGGATGAAAAAATGATTTTTTGACCGGACGGGTGAAAATATGGCGCAAAAGAAGCCTTGTTAAAATTCGTTACCCGCTGCGGCCGGCTGCCGTCGGCATTCATCACATAAATATCCAGTTTACTTGGCCGAATCTGGCCCTGTTTGAGCAGATTTTGATAATCGGCCAGACCGGCGGCATCGCCGTCGAAACGGCTGGCCCGCCAGACAATCTGCGAGCCGTCCGGTGAGAAAAATGCGCCTCCGTCATAACCGGGCGTGTTGGTCAACTGCTTCAGATTACTGCCATCCAAATCCATCAGCCACAGCTCCAGATCACCGGAACGGACGCTGGTAAAGACGATTCGGTCTCCGCGCGGCGAGATGACTGCCTCGGCGTCATAACCAGGCGAGTTCGTCAGATTTTTGATGACTTTGCCGTCTACATCACCCAGATAAATTTCGTAATCCGCATAAAGCGCCCAGGTATAACCCTTGCTCATATCGGCCGGCGGTGGACAGCTTGCCCCACCTTGATGCGTGGAAGCATAAATAACATGCTGATTGTCCGGCAAGATAAAAGAACACGTCGTGCGGCCTGTGCCCGTGCTCATCAACTTCTTGGCCGAGCCATCAAGATTCATCATAAAAATTTGGTCGCACGGTTGGGCGGGATCGCGCGGCGTAGCCTGAAAGATGATTTTTTGGCCGTCTAACGAGAAATAGGCCTCGGCATTCTCGCCGCCGTTGGTCAACTGCTGTATGTTGCGCAAATGAACTTCGCGCGGGTCTTTACGGGAACCGTTCAGATCCTGCGCCTGAGCCGTTAAAAAAAATGAACTCATGGTTAACCATAACATTGTTAGAAAAGCAGACTTAAAACGCATAAATGCTCCAAATTAAAAGTGTCAAAACCTGACGGGTTTCCAAAACCTGACGGGTTTCCAAAACCCGTCAGGTCTAAGCTCACACAAACTTATGCCAAACAGCATTACAATAATTTTATGACGATGCCGATGAATACGCGCGTAATCCCGCCTGCCACAGCCGCAGCGCCACCAACCAAAAAGCAACCGTAACCAGCGTGATCTGCCCAAGCAAGCGCCAGTCAAAAAGAACCGCCATCACCTGCGCCGGGACAGACGCCATTAAACCAAACGGCAGTATCGTGGTCAAAATCAGGCGGGCCCAACCAGTAAAAACCGTATGCGGAATACTCATTAAACGCTCAAACGTCCAAAAAATCTGTACAAAACCGCTGCCGGAATGCGTCCAGAATGTCGGAATCAAGCAAACCAAGCGCGTTAAGTAGTGCAGCACGGCGCCATTCAACAACAGCAGCAGATAACCCACGACATTTAAACCGGTCAAATCTGCGCCGTAATGGACAATAATCCAGCCGAAAATGGTCGAAGCCATCAGCAAATTAACAAAAGAATTAACCGCAAAATCACGCAGACTCAAAATGAATAACGACGGTACCGGCCGAATCAAATAATAATCCAATGCGCCGTTGTTGATAAAAATAGGCAGCCACCACATATTGTTGGAAAATAACGTCATTTGCACGGCATCCAACAGGATAAAACCGGCAACAAAAATCATTGCCTGCGCCTCACTCCAGCCGCCCAAAACCGCCGTATGCAAAAACAGCACTTTAAAAAAAATGATCTGGATCACATAGTACATCGTGTCCATCATAATGCGGAAACAAAAGTCAAACCGAAACTCCAGGGATCGGCTGACGGAGAAGCGAATAAAATATAAATAGAGACGCACATAGCGCATAGTAAAATTCCTGCTATACTGATTACGGGTTAGAAATTGCATTTCAATTCGATGTCATGCCGGAATGCTTCTATCCGACATCTTGCTTACCTGTAAGAAGATTCCGGCTAAAAACGTGCCGGAATGACACTTTGTACAATTGCAACTTCTAACCCTTAACGAGAATATCTTGAATGAATGTAGAAAACCTTGCGAAGCTTGCAAAGGTTACACTTCATAGTTACAGAGTCAATGCTTTTAAGCTTGGCTGAACTCCCACTCCCCCAGCGCGAATCTTCGCAAAGTTATTTTGTAAGCGCCTATTATTCGTAAAAATCCGCTTAATTCTTACCTTCTACGCTCTATTCGTTGACGGGATATAGGCCCAAGTCATTTCATTTTAGGCAAAGCTTTAAGAAGTGTATGATAAGTTAAGCGAAATCAAATATCAAGCATCAAATTTTAAATAAATTTTGCTTGACAAATATCAAGAATAAAACTATTTTATCCAGTCAAACTGCATTACTTTTTATCAACAAAAGTATGACTGCTTTAATCATACCTGCGGTTAATCAATTTCGGTAAGAATACTGCGTTCTAAAAAACTTGCAACTTGTTGATATAAGGATAGATACTCGGTTTTATTGTCGAGTATTGAATCATTAATTTATGAAATGCTTTGTTTGGATCTTTTAAAAATCTTAATAGGGAAGGTGGTGTTTTTCATGCCGGGTATTGTTGTCCGAGACAACGAATCCTTTGAAGTGGCGCTGCGGCGATTCAAAAAAACCTGCGAAAAAGCAGGGATTTTAGCTGATATTCGCAAACATCAGCATTTTGAAAAACCGTGCGACCGGCGCAAACGCAAGCTTAATGCAGCCAAACGTAAAAGCCGTCAACGCCAATTGAAAGAGATGTATAGCTAATGAGTCTGAAAGAACAATTGACCGCTGATCTCAAAACAGCTATGAAAGCGGGCGATAAAGCCCGTCTGGAAGTAGTTCGTCTGCTTAAATCACGCATTGGCGAAATCGAAAATAACAAAATGCGCGATTTGACGGAGGATGAGTATCTGTCCGTGTTGACCACGGCCATCAAGCAACGCAAAGAAGCGATTGAGTTGTACCAAAAAGGCGGCCGCGTCGATCTGGTCGAAAAAGAAACGGCGGAGATTAAAG
Organism: uncultured Gemmatimonadota bacterium; assembly: GCA_964404765.1. Lineage (GTDB taxonomy): Bacteria > 4572-55 > 4572-55 > 4572-55 > 4572-55 > CAYOLL01. The sequence continues at coordinate 32,167 of CAYOLL010000044.1, forward strand.
TCGTCGAATCTTATATGCCACAGCCTTTGTCAACAGAAGAGCTAACCCAAATCGTAGCGAACGTTATCCAACAGACTGGCGCAACTTCGATCAAAGAGTTGGGCAATGTGATGAAAGCGGTCATGGCTCAGGCCAAAGGACGGGCCGACGGCAAGTTGATCAATCAGCTTGTGCGCGATAAATTGCAAGGGTAACACTTCCGGGTGTTGCCCTTGTTTTGTTTATAAGCGCTTATTTGTATATGCAAACGTAAAAAAGCCTGCGAGATTTCCAAAGTCTCTCAGGCTTTTTTCATTTGCCCAATCCGCTTTTACTCCCACAATAAAGCCAGCGCCGCGCTGACCGTCTCGGCCGGATAAGCGATTAATCCACTATCGGGATTATTTACAAACTCGTTGCGGGCCGGAATAATCGCCCGCTTAAAGCCGAGCCTGGCGGCCTCATTCAAGCGCGGCTCAATTTGCAAGACACCCCGAATTTCGCCGGACAAGCCCGCTTCCCCAATGACAACCGTATGCGGATCAATCACCTTGTTCAAAAAGCTGGAGGCAATCGCGCAGACCACTCCCAAATCGGCTGCCGGATCGTCTACTTGCATACCGCCGGCCACGTTTAAAAAAATATCCTCACGACCGATATGCAGGCCCTGCCGCTTTTCCAGCACGGCCAGCAGGATCGCCAGCCGCTTTTGATCGAAGCCGGTTGCTACCCGCTGCGGTGTGCCAAAAGCTGAAGCCGATGAGAGCGCTTGAATCTCAATCAACAAAGACCGGTTACCTTCCAGAGTACAAACCACCACTGAGCCCGACGCCCGACGCCCACGCTCGGAAATAAACAGCTCCGACGGATTTTTGACCTCACTTAAGCCATTCGCCTGCATTTGAAAAACGCCAATCTCGTTGGTCGAACCATAGCGATTCTTGACCGCGCGCAGGATGCGGAACAAGTGATGCTGATCCCCTTCAAAATACAGGACCGTATCCACAATGTGCTCCAACACGCGCGGCCCGGCAATTGCGCCATCCTTGGTAACGTGGCCGATCAAAAAAGTCGACAAGTGACGGCTTTTGGCCACAGTCATCAACTGATGCGCGCACTCCCGCACCTGACTGACGCTGCCCGGCGCACTTTGCAATTCTTCGCGATAAACGGACTGGATTGAATCAACAATCAAAAACTGCGGTTTGACCTTGTCGATTTGCACAATGATTTGGTTTAAACTGGTCTCACTCAATAATAATAAATGTTCGGATTGGGTTTCCAGTCGCTCGGCCCGGCGCTTGATCTGCCGCACAGACTCTTCACCGGAAATATACAGGGTGCGCCGGCCGCTTTCGGCGATATAACGGGCCGTTTGCAGCATCAGCGTGGATTTGCCGATGCCTGGCGCGCCGCCCACCAGCATCAACGAACCGGCCACAATCCCGCCGCCCAACACCCGATCCAGTTCGGCAATACCGCTGGTAAAGCAGTCCTCAGCCACTAACGCAATTTGCGTAATCGGCAGCGCTTCACTGGTCAGAGTGACGTTGCGCCTGGCAGTTGCATCGATCGTCTCTTCGGCAAAGGTATTCCAGCCGCCGCAATCGAGGCACTTGCCTTGCCATTTTGGTGATTGTGCGCCACATTCCTGACAGATATAAACCGTTTTGGAAGGTTTGGCCATGAAGAAGTCCTCATCCGGTACGTTAGCTTAAATCATTATATTTACCCGAATAAAAAGGGTAGCCATTGCGCCCCCAAAAGTCAATAAAATAATCAGCGCTGAAAAGTCGCTTGACAAATTCTAAAAAATAGTGAATTATTTTGCGGCCAGTTTTGCTGAATAATCGATTAATAGTCCGCTAAAATGCCTAAAAGGTTAAAAGGTTGGCAAAACCAAATAAAGTTCGGGACAAGGTAACCGTCGTTTTTTGCTCTATTATCGTAACAGCACTATACTTTAAAAAAGGGAGTAACTGCTATGGAAAGCACGCTTGTCAATGAGGAAACAATCGCCACCCTAAAGGGTTTGGCAGAGCCTGGCGATACAAGCTTTCTCACTGAACTGTTAGCGGATTTTGAAGAAACAAGCCTGGCAAAAATTTTTCTTATCGATACCGCCATAAAAAATAATCTGGCCACAGATCTGAAAAACGCCGCCCACGCCTTAAAAGGTGTTTCCTTAAACTTAGGCGCAATCCATTTAGCGGATTTGTGCCTGCGCCTGGAAGCAATGGGCAAAGCGGGCGATTTAACAAATGCGCAGACAACAGCGCACGAACTTGAGCCCGTCCGCACCCAAACCCTGCTTGCACTGAAAAAAAGCTTTTGTCTGGGATAATAAAACCGTTAAACGCATCATCCGCGTTACTCCGCAATCCGAATCTGCGCCCGCAACACATCAATTAGCGATGGATTGATCTGGCCAGACTTCCTTATCATGCGGCAAGCTGATGATACTTAATTTCCGCCCGTCTTATTCTGAGGCGTGGCGGATTCTCCTTGCGGCGGTGAAACTATACCAGATGGTTGGGTAGCAACGGCATCATGCCAGTGGCCGTGTTCGGGCGACCAAACTTTGCCAGCGGGCACAGGACCGTCCGGTTGGGGGGTAATTGCAGGTTTAGAGGCGTTTGCCTGTTGTCCGGTTTGTAAACCGCTCGGCAGGGTGACAGTTGCCGGCGGCGGTGTCGGGGTTGATGCGGCTTGCGCCGTAGCCGCATCGTGCCAGTGGCCGTGTTCAGGCGACCAAACTTTGCCCGCCGGCGCAGGGCCAGCCGGTTGGGGCGTGTAGGCGGGTTGAGGAACGCTTGCCTGCTGCCCGGACTGTAAACCGCTCGGCAGCGTGGCCGTTGCCGGCTGAGTCGGCGTTGATGCGGGTTGCGTTGGACTTGGCGCAGGCTGCGTCGCAGGCGCATCGTGCCAATGGCCATGCTCCGTTGACCAAACTTTGCCGGAAGGGGCAGGGCCGGCCGGTTGGGGCGTAAAGCCGGATTGAGTTACCGGATGATCGGCGCTGCCACTGTTATTGCCCGCCGGAGCAAAGATCGCAATGGCCCCGACAATAATGACAGCGGCGACAACGCCCACAAGAACTATTTTGCTTTGGCTTGACAGCGAATGGTCGCCATCTTTGCCGCAGCACTGCTTATATTTTTTGCCGCTGCCACACGGGCAAGCATCGTTTCGATTGGTTTTTTTGGTCATTTGATTCTCCAACATGGATGGGTTAAAGTTCGCGGTTAGATTATTCGATTGGAAGTCAAGACTGCCAAAGCAGAAATTCCGCGTTGAATATACCCTGAAATCTGCATTAAGTCTCACGCAAAACCGCACCGGAAAAAAATTTGCAAACCGGCTGCTTCGCAAATGCAACACATATCCTGAAAATAAATCGTTACTCCGCAATCCGAATCTGCGCCCGCAGCACATCGTGCAACGTTACCAGACCAATAACACGACACTGCTCCGCATCCAGCAGAATGCCGATTGGCGCGGAAGATTGTACCATCTGATCGGCCAACGAGCGAATACTCCCGGTATCAGAACCGGTGGCTGCATCATGCAGCTGCGGCGGATGACCGTCGCGCACTGCATTTTGCATCTCCTGACGCAGCGCGACCCCGGCATAAACGCCGCCCAACTCTACCGGAAAAATCTGAAACGGGTAACGGGTCAGCGCTTTCTGCAGTTCCGGCACGGACAGATCGGTGAGAATAACAGGTTTCCAATTGGCAATCACCGCGACCGACTGATTTTGCCAGGTCTCCAGATCACGCGGCGGGCTGATGGTGCTTAATTCATGACCGTCCTGCGCCAGAATCGTCTCATAAAAATTATGCTTGCCGGCCAGACGGGTCATGGCCTGACTGATGATCGTGCCAATCATCAGGGCCGGAATCATCGAAAACTGATGGGTCATCTCAAAAATCATCAGCAAGGCCGTCAACGGGGTACGGACAACCGCCCCAAGACAGCAGCACATGCCGACACAGGCCAGCAGTGTGGTCTCGCCAGCGGAAATCGGCAGCCAATATGTCGTCACCCCGGCGACGGAAAGCCCAACCATGGCCCCAATAAACAACGTCGGAGAAAAGATGCCGCCGGCGCCGCCCCAGGCATAAGCGGCAATGGTCGCCGCAATTTTGCCGATCACCAAAATGGTTGCGACCGCCCAGGGAATGCCCTCGCTCAGAGCCGTAGCTAAATCATGGTAGCCCACGCCAAAAATACCCGTTTGCCCGGTCAGCAAAAAAACCGGCACACCGATGCTCCAGGTAATTAAGCCGCCGACAAGCGGACGCAGCCACGGCTTGACGCCGTACTCAAATTTAACTTTAAGCCGCCAGATGATAACCGCCCGCTGAAAAAAGACCCCGCCCAAACTGGCCAGCGTCGCCACAATCGGCACGATAAACATAACCGGCCAGGACGGATCGGAAATGTTGGGCAGGACAAAGGCCGGCTGCCGCCCAATCACAGCGTGGGTGACGAAGGCTCCAACGACGGCCGCCAGCAAAACACTGCCCAGAAAACGGCTGTTCAGATCCCCAATAATTTCTTCCAAAACAAAAGTGATGGCCGCCAGCGGCGTGTTAAAAGCAGCCGCCAGACCCGCAGCGGCTCCGGCAATAGCCGGCAGGCGCAAGCGCGGCTTGGAGATGCCGGTGCGGTTGGCAAAAAATGAGGCGGCCGCCCCGCTTAAAAAAACCGCCGGTCCTTCCTGACCCAAACTGACCCCGCCGCCCAAACTGAGAACATTGGCAATAAACTTGATAAAAGTACTGCGCCCCGGCAAATATCCCAGATCGTTCCAATAAGCCGCCTTTAGCTGGGGAATGCCGCTGCCCGGCGAGTCGTTCTGCGCTTTAGTCAATAAGAATCCCACCAGCAGTGTGCAGCAAACCATAAGCAACAAACTGCCGCCGACAAAAGCCATTCTGCCGGCGACTGCTAAGGCTCCCAGGGTATAATCATAAAAACCGTGCACCGCCTGCATCAGGGCAACTGCCGTGCCACCCCCGACCAGGCCATAGCTGATAATACGGATGATGGCCCGGGTCGGCGGCGGAATATAGGCCAGTAACTTTTTCCAAAGTGGTTTGGGCGAAAGCATTTATTAGTAAAGTCTTTCTCTATCTTGAACAGCGAAAAGACATTCCACTGTGAATGTCAAGGATTGTTGGGCCTGTTACTTCTTTGAGGCGACATGGGCTTCCAGAATTTTGAGCAATTCGGTATGCCCCTGACGTTTGGCGGTCATCAGCGCGGTGTAGCCTTGCTGGCTGGGTTTGGTTGGGTCGGCGCCGACGGCCAGCAGCATTTTGGCATATTCGATTTGGCCATAGAAGGTGGCCCAGTTCAGGGCCGGGTCGTCGTAACGGTCGCCCTTGAGCGGGTCCGCGCCCCGTTCGAGCAGCATCTTTCCGATGCCGACGTGACCGTCAATGCCGGCTTCCATCAAGGCGGTAGTTTTATAGCCGGTGGCGATTTGGGCGTCCGTTTTGGCCCCGGCCTCCAGCAGCCGCTTGACCAAAGTTTCGTAGCCAAATCGGGCGGCAATTAACAGCGCCGGGTAATTGCCCGGTTCGGTGGTGTTGACATCAAAACCGCCTTCGATGGCTGCGCCGACAATTTTGTCCGCGCCGCTGACTGTCGCCGCCAGCACAAAGCCCGGCTCCTTCAAGAAGGGTTTGGCCGCCGCTGCGTCGTTGCCGGCAATCGCCGCCAGCGCCGATTTTTTATCGGCAAGGCCGTGCAGATACATCGCCTGCGCCTGTTCCTTCCAACCGTTTTGCAGGGCATAGTTTATAGCGGTGAAGTCCCGCTTGTCCTTTGGCCAGGGATTGGCGCCGTGATCCAGCAGCAATTGAAAAATACCCAATTTTTCGTAGGCGCCGGCCAAAATCAGCGGCGTCAGGCCATTGACGTTGCATTTATTCACCGGCACGCCGTAGGAAAGCAGCAGTTTGGCGGCTTCCAATCGCCCGCCGCGCGCCGCCTGATTTAAAGGAATGGCCTCGTCTTCGCCGTCGTTGCCGATGGCCGGATAGGCTTTGGCGTCCAGCAAAATTTTCATCAGCGGCAGGCGATCCAGCCGCACGGCCATGGGCAGCGGGGCGTAGCCGGTGCGATTGTGCAAGTTGGGATTCAGCCCGGCGGCCAATAATTTGTCCAGCAGTTTAGCGTCGTCTTTTAACACCGCCGCCACCAAGGTCAACGATTGGACTTCAAACGACGGTTTGTCGGCCGCGGGCAGTTTTTCCGCCGGGTTCAACGCTGCTTGCAGCCAGGCTCGATCCGTTGGATTCAGTTTATCCGCCCACAGGCCGATCACTTTGAGCATGATTTCAACGCGATTGCCTTCCAGGGCGTAGTCAAAAGCGTTATAACCATTGGTCGCCTCCGTATCCAGCGAGGCCCCGGCCGCCAGCAAAATGTCGAACGCCGGGCCGTGCCCGTCAAAGGCCGCTTCCATCAAGGGCGTCAGGCCGCGTGCGCCGGGCGCGTTGGGATCGGCCCCGGCCTTGAGCAGCGCTTGCACGATGTCCGTATTGCCCGTCTCGGCCGCCGCAATCAGCGCGGTTTCGATGTCATAAACTTCATTCAGATTTTTGACGTTGGGCAGCATTTTCTGCACGTCGTCCAATTTCTTCGCCTTGATGGCTTCGATCAATTGGGCGGTGGTGACGGTTTCGGCCATTGCTGTACGGCCGGATAAGCCGGTAAAAGTTGCCGTTAATAAGATGATGAGAAATGCAAGTCGTTGCATGTGGGGTCTCCATTTAAAAAATTTGAGAAAAACGTAGATGAGATAGAATGTTGTTTCACTTTGGATAAATTAAAACACTGCGGGCGGTAGACCAAGAAAAGATTTTCCAGAACCGAATAATGATTTTCATGGACCAAAAAAGCGTGGTTGAGTTCTCCATTCGCGTTGGAAGCGCGGAATCGGGAACTTCGATGGGAATTTCAATCTGGCCGTGTCCGTTTGGATTAAAAGCCGCGCCTACAATTTTTGAAAAGGTTTTGGTAGAAATCTTTTTAAACACATTTTTATACCTCTTTTCGCTATACCCCTGCGATCCATCATCCACATGATATGCTCGCAAAGTAACTTTAACAGCGCGCAGTTTGACCTTAACGCTTTGGATGTCAATATTTCGGGTCGGATTTATTAATAAGCGGCACTTCGACGTCTGACCCACCGTCAACGCCTCCGGCTCCAGCCAAATATCCGGCGTCCCCACATAGCGTTTTACAAAGACGCGGGCAATCAGATAAGCCACCGCGCACACACAAGCCAATAAAAATAGTTGCAGGATCAGACTGGTCTTTACGGCAATCGCAAAAATGACTCCGGCGATAATTAAAAAGACCGGTCCAAGCGCAAAAGCGATGATGGGGAGTATGTACGCGAGTTGGATCGGGTTGGTCGAAAAGGCTTCCCTGTCTTGCCACTCCCGGGCAAGACGCTCGTAATGCGGCAAGTCGAACTCATCGCCAAACAGGGCCAACTCGGCCGGCACTTCCGGCAGGACTTCAATCGGGTCGCGCGTTTTAAGCTTTAAATCGGATGATTGCTTTGTTTCGATCCAGGCTTCCACCAGCCATTGCCCGGGTTTATCGAGAATATCCGAGGCGCGCAATTGAAAGCTGAAGTTGTAGTGATAATCCTTCCCGGGTTTCCATTGGTAATTGATAAAACTGTAATTGAACAACGTCCAAAAGCTTTCTTTCAACGTTTGCTTTGAGACTTCGATTTCCGCCGTAGGAGTTTTTCGCAGCAGCCGCACGTACAAGCGCTTTCCGGAGACGGGATGGGGCGCATTAATCACGACATTGCCGGATATGGAGAATTTGCCGGCGTCAAACGAACTTGTGGTAACGCCTTCTATGGACATGGGAGAGTCGGCTTGTCGTTCCATTTTGCAACGCTTTCCTTTCACTGAGAATTAATTCCGGGCAAACCTTGCGAAGGTTCACGATGGTAGATTTCCGGAACCTTGAAAACATTGACTTCCGCACGGTATGTAACCTTCGCAAGCATTAGTGTCCGTTCTATAATTTGTTATTACAAAACAAGTTG
>CAYOLL010000045.1:0-39818 GCA_964404765.1 uncultured Gemmatimonadota bacterium
CTACATAGTGCCGGATTTTGTGCATGTGCTGATGAAGGGCCGCATCGTGGAATCGGGCGGCAAAGAACTGGCGCTGCAATTGGAAGAGCACGGCTACGATTGGGTCAAGGAAGAAGCGGCCAAAGTCGGATAAGGCCATGAATCCAACAGCAAATGTTATTCCGGCGATAGTGGGAACGCTGGTATTGACCGCCCTAAGCGGGCTGTTTTCTTTAACGTTTAATCCGCCGACGCTGCTTTTTATGCATCTGGCCGCGCCGGTGGTACGGCTGCTGGGGTATGATCCGCCTATCTACGGTTTTTCGTCTTGCACAAAGGCGCAAAGCACCAAACCGCAAAGACAATTTAGCGTCTTTGCAGCTTGGCGTGAGAACTTTTTTGTCAAAAAAGCAAAGACTTGCCTTTTTAGGCACAAAGGTCGCGTTGCATTGTGGAAACCCCGTCGAGCCGCGCCGGATGCGGAGTTTGAAATGTATTTTGCAAAACCTGGAAATCAAAACAGAATGCTATGCCAACAACTCACTTTAGCCTAATCAGTCTGCTCAGCCTGCTGCTTTTTCCTCCCGGCCTTCTGCAGGCCGAACTGCCCGATAATCTGCGTTTCATTCGCCTCTCGCTGGAACAAGGACTATCGCAAAGCGATGTCACTTGCATTCTTCAGGACTACAAGGGCTTTCTATGGTTCGGCACACTGGACGGCGTGAACAAGTATGATGGCTACGATTTTACGACCTACCGGTATGACCCGGACGATTCGCTCAGTCTCAGCGAAAGCTATATCACCGCGCTTTATGAGGATCACCAAAAGCAGTTATGGATTGGCACCAATGTGGGTGGACTGAACCGGCTGGATCGTGCCGCGGATGCATTCGTCCACTATCAGCACGATCCGCACAATGCCAACAGCTTGAGCGGCAACTCCATTTCGGCCATTTTTGAAGATCGGCAAGGCTTTTTGTGGGTCGGCACAAAGGAAGACGGGCTGAATTGTTTGGATTCAACCCGCCAAACCGTGACTCGCTTGCGGCATCAAGCGAATGATCCGGGCAGCATCAGTTCCGACAAGATTCTGGCCATTGCCGAAGATGCCGCAGGTTTTTTATGGGTCGGCACCGATGACGGCGGTCTGAACCGATTTTCTTTGGATCGGAAGAGTATTCGTCAGTATCATTTTGATCCAAAGCAACCCGGCAGTTTGAGCCATGATCGCGTCAAAACGCTGTTGATAGATCGGCAGGGAGTCCTGTGGGCCGGCACTTTCGGGGGCGGTTTAAACAAGTACGATCCGGCGCGGGATCGTTTTAGCGTCTACCGTTCGGAAGCGAACAAGTCCGCTTGTCTAAGCAATAACCAGGTCAGCGCCCTGTTTGAAGACCCGTCCGGCTATTTGTGGATCGGCACATACGGCGGCGGACTAAACGCCTTTCAGCCGGAAACGGGTGAGTTCCGCAGCTATGTCATGCAAGCTCAAAAAGCGCAGAGTTTGAGTTCCGATTTGGTTTATTCGATTTGTGTGGATCGCAGCGGGGTATTGTGGGTTGGCACACAGGCGGCCGGGGTCAACAAATGCGAAGGCGCGGCTGAGATGTTCCGCACTTACGGCTATCAACCGGGGCAGGCCAAAAGTTTGAGTCATACCTGCGTCCGAGCCGTGTGTGAGACGGGTGACAAAGCCTTGTGGGTGGCCACAAACAATGGTTTGAATCGGCTGAGCCGGACACGCGAAAGCGTAACACGCTTTTTTCACGATCCTAAACGCCCGAACAGTTTAAGCGAGAATTTCATCTGGGCCATTGCCGGCGACCCAAGCGGCCACATTTGGGCGGGAACTGAAGGCGGCGGTCTCAATCGCTTTGATCCGATCGCGCAAAATTTTACCGTCTATCGTCATGATCCACAGAATCCCAATAGCTGCGGCGAAGACCGCATTCAAGTCGTTTATGTCGATCACGCCGGGCAAGTCTGGTTGGGCACAGCCACAAGCGGTCTGGATATGTTTGATCCAATCACCCAAACTTTTACGCACTACGCCAATGATCCGGCCAATCCCGGCAGTCTGAGTCAAAATACGGTCTGGTCTATTTTTGAAGATAAAGAGCGTTATATCTGGGTGGGCACTGAAAACGGATTGAACCGACTTGAGCCGACCACCGGCGATTTCATTCGCTATCAGCGTCAGGAAAAAGATCTCGCCAGTTTGAGCCACAATGTCGTTTTAGCCATTCAGCAAGATAAGGCAGGTGCGCTTTGGGTCGGCACGGCCGGCGGGTTGAACAAGCTGCTGCGAGAGCCATCCGGCATGGCTCGCTTCGAGCGTTACCGCGAAAAAAACGGCCTGCCCAATGAAGTCATTTACGGCATTCTGGAAGATGAAGTCGGCAATTTATGGCTGAGCACGAATAAAGGCATTTCCTGCTTCAATCCCAGGATAAAAACATTCCGCAACTTTGACGTATCCGATGGCCTGCAAAGCAACGAATTCAACGTCAATGCGGTCTACAAAAGCAGCGCCGGGGAGATGTTTTTTGGCGGCGTGAACGGGCTCAACGCCTTTTTGCCGGACCGGGTGCGGGATAACAATTATTTGCCGCCGGTGCAAATTACCAATTTTTTGATTATGAATACCGCGGCGTCATTGGCCCGCACGGCTATCGCCAATCCAAACTGTCCCTTTTACTTAGCGCAACATATCAATGAAACCGAGTCGCTGGATTTATCCTATCGGGAATACGCGTTTTCGTTTGAGTTTGCCGCCCTCAATTATCGCGCCCCGCAACGTAATCAATATGCCTACCGTCTGGAAGGATTCGATAGCGATTGGATTTATACCTCCGCCAAAAAACGTTTTGCCATGTATACTGGCATCCCGGCGGGCGAATACATATTTCGGGTCAAAGGCAGCAATAACGATGGGCGGTGGAACGAAGCGGGCGCCGCCATTCGCATTAAAATTTCTCCGCCGTGGTGGCGCGCTCGATTTGCCTACTTGTCTTACATTGCTGTGCCGTTGATCCTGGGTTTTTCGCTCTATTTTTTCCGCACCCGCCAATTACGGAAAAGCCTGGAAAACGAGCAAAAAATTAATGCCCGTCTGCAACAAGTAGATCGGCTAAAGGACGAATTCCTGGCTAACACCTCGCACGAATTGCGCACGCCGTTAAATGGCATTATCGGTCTGGCCGATTCGCTGGCGGATATGCTCGGCCTGTCTGCCGCCGAAGATCGTTTAGCGCAAAAAATCCGGCATGATTTGGGCATGATCGTCATCAGCGGCAAGCGGCTGGCAAATTTGGTCAACGACATTCTCGACTTTTCCAAACTTAAAAATCGCCAGCTTATTTTGCAGCAAAAACCTGTTGATATGCGCGCTTTGACCGACATCATTCTGAAGCTGAGCGAGCCCACGCTGCAGGGCAAAAATTTACGCTTGCAAAATGACATCCCGCCCGATTGCCCGCCGGCCGACGGCGATGAAAACAGGCTGATGCAAGTCATGCACAATCTGGTGGGCAATGCCATCAAATTTACCGAATCCGGCAGCGTCACCATCAGCGCGGAACTTCCACGCGTGGCAAACTCCGAAAAATCATCGGCAAAAACCGATAATCCGATGCTCAAAATTTCGGTCAGCGACACGGGCATTGGCATTCCGGCGGATAAATTTGAGCGCATTTTCGAGTCATTTGAACAAGTGGATGCTTCAACTTCCCGACAGTACGGCGGGACGGGCATTGGCCTGTCCATTACCCGCCAATTGGTGGAGCTGCACGGCGGCCAGGTTTGGGTCGAGTCCGAGCTGGGCAAAGGGTCACGCTTTATCTTTTCGCTGCCCATGGCCGACATGAGCGCGCCCGCTCTTAGCAAACAGCCGGAGCCGGCAATAGAAACCACCGACTTTGCTATTATCACCGGCCATGATATGGAACAAAAAACTTCCGGCATCACCATAACTACCACCGTAGAAAGCGATTTCCGGATTCTTATCGTTGATGATGAGCCGGTCAATCTGGAAGTTCTGGCCAATTACCTGTCGTTGCAGCGCTATGCCATCACGCAGGCCAAAAGCGGCATGGAAGCCATGCAACTGCTGGATAGCGGCCTGGAGTTTGACTTGATCATTCTGGACATTATGATGCCCAAAATGTCCGGCTACGAAGTCTGTCAAAAATTGCGGCGGCGTTATCTGCCCAGTCAATTACCGGTGGTGATGCTGACCGCCAAAGATCAACCGACCGACTTGGTCACCGGTTTTGAGGCCGGGGCCAATGATTATTTAACCAAACCTTTTTCCAAAGACGAACTGCTGTCGCGCGTTAAAACTCACCTGAGTTTGCTAAAAATAAACTCGGCCATGGCTCATTTTGTGCCGCTGGAATTCCTGAAAATTTTGGAGAAAGACTCTGTTGTTGATGTCAAATTGGGGGATCAAATCCGCAGCGAAATGACCATCCTTTTCTCAGATATCCGCGCCTACACCGGTTTGTCGGAAACCATGACGCCGCAGGATGTGTTCAACTTCATCAACGGTTATCATTTTCGGATGACGCCGGTGATTCGGACTAATGAAGGTTTTGTGCATCAGTTTTTGGGCGACGGCGTGATGGCGGTTTTCCCCCAGACAGCCGCTAACGGCGTCCAGGCGGCCATTGAACTGCATCGCAAAGTGGCCGAATATAATATGGAACGCGAACGCAAAAAACGCCGGCCGCTGCGCATCGGCGTGGGCGTGCATTCCGGGCCGCTCATGGCCGGGATTATTGGCGATACGGAGCGCTGGGAGGCCGGTGTCCCGTCCGACACGGTCAATACTGCCGCCCGGCTGGAAGGCCTGACCAAGCTATACGGCACAGCCACGGTCGTCAGCGAAACGACCCTGGACCGGCTGGATCCGCAGCACTCGTATCAGGTCAGATTTTTGGACAAAATCAAAGTGAAGGGCAAATCGCAGCCGCTGGCCGTCTACGACGTTTTTGACGCGGACTCGCCGCAGGAAATTGCGCTAAAACTCGCCACCCGCGCAGATTTTGAAGCCGGCTGGGAGTTGTACCGGCAGAGTAATTTTGAAACGGCGCAAAAGATTTTCGTGACGATCTTGCAACGTCATCCGACCGATAAAGCCGCCCAACTCTACATGGAGCGCTGCCAATACTATCAGCGCCTCGGTACGCCTCCCGGCTGGGATGGCGTGGTTGCTCTGGAGCATAAGTAGTAGCAAAATTTAAAAATTTATTTTGCAAGTCGTTACATAGTGTTTTGTTACGTGACTCGCAGGCAAACTAAAGTTTGCTACTCATTATAACCTGCAGCAGGAACAAAATCCACGGTTGCAGGTGTTTAAGTGACGGTTCTATTCCCTGACAGCCTTCAGTGGTGTGACCTTAGTGGCTGATGAATAATTCAGGTGCAATCCTTTATTTCCGTGCGCTTTGCGTATTTCGTGGTCATTTGCATGAGTAATCCAGGCTAACAACACGGAGGATACCAAAAGTGTTAGCTGAAAAAAAACTTGTCGTGGCATTAGATGTAGACAACTTGATTGAAGCTAAGCGGCTGACGGCGCTGTTGCCGGCGGTGCAATGGTTTAAAGTCGGCTCACAGCTTTTCACATCGAGCGGGCCGGCCGTCGTAGAGATGCTTAAGCACGCGGGGAAAAGTGTCTTTTTGGATCTAAAGTTTCATGATATTCCCAACACAGTAGCCAAAGCCGCCGCCGCCGCTGTCGCATTAGGTGTCGATATGTTTAATGTCCACATCGAAGGCGGCCCGGAAATGATGACCCGGACAATAGCGGTTGTGCAAGAAGCTGTTGCGGCCAGCGGGGAGCCAAAACCCATTATTATTGGCGTGACCGTACTAACCAGCCTTGACCGGGCTACTTTGGCTTATCTTATGAATCGGGATGATCTGGATTTGACGGATGAAATTTTACGGCGGGCGGAAATGGCACAAACGGCGGGTTTGGACGGCGTAGTGGCTTCTGCTCACGAAGTTGTCCCTATCAAAGCCAGGCTGGGCGCGGATTTTGTCGTAGTTACGCCCGGTATCCGGCCCGGCGGCGACAGTCGTCACGATCAGGCCAGAGTTGATACCCCGTCGGGAGCTATTGCCAATGGTTCAGATTACTTAGTCATTGGCCGGTCCATCCTGCAAGCCGAAGATCCAAATCAAGCTGCGCTGCAGATTTTAAGTGAAATGGAGCAAGCTCTGAAGTAATTAATTAATTATAAAACTACTCCCAAACATTTGTGTTATCCGGCCTCCGTCATTGTTTCGGCCAGAGTTGCTATTGCGAAGCCATTTCGTGAATCAGGCCGGGATTCGGGATTGCGTCGTCGCAAAAAGCGCCTCTCGAAATGACGGAAACACGGAAGTTGTTTAGTACACGTTCCATAGCTAATATTGCGGTCAAAAACCAGCAAATCATCGGCTCAATGCCGATCGCGAAAAATGATCTATCAATAAAGAATAATCATCCATATAAGGCAATTCCACAAAGACGGTTGTGCCTTTCCGCCACATGCTTTCTACCCAAATTTGACCCTGATGCTGATGAATAATTTGCCGTGCAATCGTTAGGCCCAGACCGATATTCGCCTGACCCTGATTAACGGTGTCATTGCTCTGAAAAAAACGCATAAAAACTTTGGATAGATCAGAAGGCTTAATACCCTGACCCTGGTCGGCAATTGCCACTAAAAGAGTCTTTTTCTTGGTGCGCTGAATTGTCAGCGAGATTGTCCGGGCTGGTTCTGTAAATCGGGCAGCATTATCAAACAGATGCTCAAAAACTTCGAGCAAATCAAGCCGACTGCCAAACAGATCGGGCAGAGATGGCTCAACCTCATAGGAAAAATGAATGTGCCGGGTGGCACAGCGTTTTTGGCCGGCGGTAACGATCGCGCCCATTAAATCCGGACCGGAAATAACAGTGAAATGGACCGACAAATCGCTGCTGTCTAACAATGTCGTCCGCAGCACTTTGTTGACAACCGTCAGCAGACTATGGCTTTCGCTGGAAATTTCCCGAATAAGCCGGAACAACTCCCCGGCATCCGCGCTGGAAGATCGTTCGGCCAAAATATCGGCGTTAGCAATAATAGACGTCAACGGCGTACGAATATCCTGGCTGAATTTGCCAATAAAACTCGCCTTCAGCAGATCGACTTCATGCAGTTCTTCCAGAAGCGACTGCTGCTTTTTCTGAACAGCTATGGCATTTTCGTAAACGAAGGCATTTTGTATCATCGTGGCGGCATGCTCTGAAAACTGGGCAAATACCATTAGATCGTCTTGCATCAACAGACCCGGTTGGGTAATTGCTTCCAGATAGATCGCGCCGGGCGTCTCCGGATGAATACTCAATGGCGCACATAAAACATGAGCGCGGCTTTGTTCTGCCTTGCCCTTTACGGCGGTTTGATTGAGCGGCATCCGGATTTCCAGACAGCGCAGAACCAGCGCTTTATCCCAGACAATATCATTTAACGGGAGCGGCTGTTTCTCCAGGCTGCGCGCACATTCCGCACGGAAATGTTCCTGCCCCCCGTTAGCCAGCAAAATGAAGCCACGCTCGAACCGGGTTAACTCCAAAGCCTGATCAAGAATACGCACAAACAACGTCTGCGTGTCCAATGTCGCGCTGATATTTTTTAGCGCGGGTATTAACCGTTTTAACAAATGATAGCGATGGCGCAGATCAATTTCTTCCAATTCCGACGTTGGGGCTGTTTGTGCGATTTCGCGCGATAGCGGCAGGTGTAACTGACGCGCCCGGCGAAAATTAGCCTCGATCCGCACAACTTCGGCGTCGCAGGCGAAGAGTTGGCGCAGCTTCCCGTCGGAAATTGAAGTCAAAATTTGATGAAATTGGCGATCGGCCGCTACCAAATAGCGGTGGGCCTGTTTGAGCTGTTTTTCTTGCAAATAAATTTCACCAATCAAACCATTAATAAGCAGTTTATACCGTCCATAATTGTATTTCCGGGCGAACGTCAGCGCTTTTTTTAAGCTGTCGAGTCCAGCCCGACGATCCAAATTTGCCGCCCAATCCAACGCGCCATGCAGATAGGTCAGCATGATAATCTGTTCAAAACGCGCATCCTTTGTGTCGGAGGAAAGCAATTCGTATAGTTGATATGCCGGTTGATATTGCTTTTTGCGCAGATAATATTCCATTAGCAACAAGCGGCCAATAAATGCCTGCGCCGGCATTTTTTGATCAACGGCAAAAGCAATCGCCTCTAGCAAAAATGTCTCGGCTTCGTTACGGCTTTCTTTTGCCGCAATTTTGGCGTTTATCAAATATGCATAGAATTGGCTAAGTAACGTCTGCCCCACCTTATTCGCGAGAAATTCGTCAAAATATTTCCGCGCGGTTGTGAAATCATTTAATTCATAATAGATATCGCCATATTCATACAGCCGAAGCTGCCAGGCCTGAGTATCCTCAAGCTGCTTTTGGAATTCAAAAATCTCTTTGGCATAATGAAGTGCGATATCATATTTGCCGTGTACCCGCATCATATCCCGCAAGTTGGTCATCAAAACAACCTGCGAACGCAAATCACCAATCCGCCGACTGTTATCCAGCGCCGACTTCCAGCAGTTAAGCGCTTCTTGCAGCTTTCCACTGCGATAATAAAAAACGCCCAAATTGTTTAATGCCCGCGAAATAAGGCGTGGATTTTGCAGTTTTTCAGCAATAGCTAAACCCGTCTGGGTCACTGTCAGCGCTTTTTTGTAGCTATGACTGGAATAATAAATTTCACCGAGGCGATTATAAATTTCATTTTGAACCGGCAGATTGTTGGACTTTTCTGCATGAACCAGCGCCCGTTTATAGCGCGTAATCGCCAGCGCAGAGGCGCTATTCAAATGCGCCAGCTCCGCTTCGATAAAGTAAACAGTCATCATATCCTGCTGCTGATTACTGTTCTTTAATATCCGATGGCTTTGCTGACAAAAATCCAGTGCGCGGCTATAATTGCCCAGCGCTTTGTAGATGCGGGCCATTTCATTGTAGGCGCGGCCGGTGATCGGAGCGCCGGTTGGACCCGCCATTTCAGTCACTTGCTTTAGCACAGCCAGAGCCGGATCGTAGCTGCCCATGTCTGCCAGCAACTTTCCTTTTTTAAAATAGGCTACCGTCAATGGGTCTGTTGCCTCGGGCTGATCTTTCAGATCATCAATAAGTTGTTCCAGGCAGGTAATGGCCTCATGATACTGCGACATCTCGGCATATACGTCGGCCATGGCATGAAGCAGCTCAATCATCAGGGCGCGATTGATTGGCAAAAAGCTTTGCGTATCTTTAAAATAACGGATGGCTTCCTGGTGCGCAAACAGGGCAGCGGCTTTTTTCCCGGCAATAAAGGCATAATGCCGGGCTTTGTGTGGTTCATTCGCCTGGACATAGTGATAGGCTAATTTTTCGACTTGGGCATCCAGATTGTTCTGAAAAAACTGCTCCAGCTTGTCGGCAATAGTGCGATGCATTTGGGCGCGGCGCGTCGGTTCAATCCATTGATATAACAAGCGCTGCGTTTTGTAGCTGGCAATACTGAACGGCGCATCCTGTGAAATTGACGGCTTTTTAACCAACTCGAAATAGATCAGGCGCTGCAAGCTGTCGATAATAATATCGTATGTATAACCGGTCAGGATCTTCAGCAGCTCTACAGTGACGGGATAATTGGTAACTGCCAGAAGATTCAAAATATTTAAATCGTCTTCGGTCAAACCGCTTAAACGTAATTTAATAATCTGCACGACGTTATCGGGCAAGCTGATTTTAGCTAAATCAAAGGCATTGACAACCCAACGCCCGTTTTTCCGGGCAATCACTTTTTCTTCAATCAGCGTTTTAATAACAGTGAAAATATATTCGGGATTGCCCTTTGTTTCCGGAAAAATTTGGGCGGCCAATTGATAAAAAGCATCGTCCTCACCAAACATGGAGGTTAACAGCGAGGTAACTTTGTCTTCGCCCAAATTTTCCAGTACAATCCGTTGGTTTACCGTCTTATTCAATAAGTAAAATGATATTTTTTCGATCGTATCAAAGTCGGCTTTGTCAACCGTCCATGACAAAACAATCAGCGGCCCGTTACCCTGGATATTCCTGGCCAGATAGCGCAGCAATTGCAGAGATTGCGTATCCGCCCACTGAATCCCGGTAATTGCCAGGACGTACGGCCAATCATCGGCGGACTGAATAAAAAATTGGGTCATCTGATCAATCAGCCAAAGCTGCTGATCAACACCCAAAGGATGGACAACCGTTTGCAGATTTGCAGCCTGCATCAAATCCGGAATCAGTAGCGAAAATTCGGCGGCGTACGCCGTCAGCAATTCTAAACAGCGGGGGCGGTTGGTGCGCTGAAAAACGTCGATCATTGAGCGGGTCAATTGAATTATCGGCTCATAAACACTGCCCTGCCCGGCATGACATGCAGTTTGAAACACCCGAATTTGCCGCAGTTGGCATTGCGTTTTAAACTCATTCAGCAACCGCTGCTTGCCCACACCGTTTTCCCCTTCGAGCATTACAATAGGAATTTCGACAGCCCGGTTTTCCAGCGCCAGACGGCATTTGTTCAGAACCAGCAGCTCCTGCTCCCGGCCAATGAAGCGCGTGGTCACAACATAATTCACCAGCCCGTCCTGGCTGTCATGCGCGATGTCCTTACCGGTAATTTCGGCAATAGCGGCAATGACCTCGTTGGCGGTGGCAAAGCGATTATTGGGGTCTTTAGCCAGTAGTTTGAGGATAATTTTCTCGACCCCAAGCGGAATGTCGCTGCGGATAAGCTGAGGCGGGCGGGGATTTTCTTCCAGATGCTTTTTGATGCAGGCAATTTTATTTTCGGCGCGAAAGGGCAGTTGACCGGTTGTCAGCTCGTACAGCACTACACCCAGCGAATATAAATCCACCCGATGGTCAACGGCGATCTCCTTGACCATTTCCGGGGCCATGTATTCAACAGTGCCGCGTATCAAAATCTCAGCCCGCTGCGTTCGCTCACGCGCCAGACCAAAATCCATCAGCTTGACGCGGTTAAAATCGCTCTCGGCAACCATGATGTTCACTGTTTTGACATCATGATGAATTGTACCGCGCGAATGCACGTACGCTAAGGCCCAGGCGACCTGGATGATAATGGCATAGATTTCGTCCAGCGTCAGCGTCGGCAACAGCTCCAGCAGATTCTGACCTTCCACGTACTCCATAGTGAAGTAGGGCACGCCTGCGTCTACGCCAAACTCGTAGACCTCAACCAGGTTGGGATGGCGCAAACGGGTCAACGCGCTGAATTCGGCCTTAAAGTCCTCCAACTCCGACGCCGACATCTCGCGCGGGGAAAACTCCTTGAGCGCCACAATCCGCTCCGTGACAATATCAAAGACCTTATAGACACGACCCATCGCGCCTTCGCCAATTTTTTTGGCTATCTTATAGCGGTTGTCGACCAAACGAAATTCCATAGCTGCCGTATAATAAAGTTCAGGTTGTTAGACTACAGGCTGAGGGCCGTTATGCAACTTGAAGCATAGACCAGATTTTGGACAGTATCGCTTTTATGGGTTACATTGCGCACTGTCCACGCCAAAATAACAAAAGCCCTCGCGCTTGTCAAGTCAAGAGTCAAGAGGGCTTTTGCCGGTCTTATAAACTCGCAGTTGGCTACTTGGGGAACGGCATCTGCCGTCAATCGGCGCTCATAACCATGCGAAAAATCAGCAAAGAAAAATGTCTTACTCCTTTCCAGGCGACAAATCCGGCATGCTGTCATTCTGTAAGAATCTTCTTAAAATTTAGAAGTGCATTATCTTGCGGGAAGATTCCTTCGGAATGACACCGTGCTTCAAATGCTAAATTTGTCACTTGGAAAGGAGTATTACAAACTTGCCAACCACCGCGGTGAATGGTATAATGCAGAAGTAACCTTCCATCAAATGAAGTTGGGTCTTGTCACCCAAATAGAGCCGGCAATTATCGCAGCAGAAAAAATTTTGGCCAATAACAACTATGAACCGATTCATCCTTGCAAGCATTTTTCTATTAGTAGCCGTTTTGATTATCGGCATCGGCTCGCTCTTTATTCCCATCCATTTGGCCCCGTTTGACAATCAACAGTCGCTCAAAATCTACGACCGGCAAGGCGTTTTGCTGCGCGAAGCGCTGTCGCCGGAAGCGGGCCGCGGCACGTATGTGACTTATGCCAATATTTCGCCGGATTATGTGCGCACGGTGGTCGGCATCGAAGATCAGCGTTTTTTTAAGCATGTCGGCGTTGATCCGCTGGCCATTGGCCGGGCCTTGCGCCAGAACTGGCGGGCCGGGCGGGTCGTATCCGGCGGCTCGACCATCACCCAACAGCTTGTGCGGAATCTGTATCACTATCCGCGCACCCTGCCCTACAAAGCGCTGGAAGCCTGGCAAGCCTTGCGCATCAACGCCCAATATTCCAAAGAATTTATCCTCGAACAATATTTGAACCGCATCCCCTTTGGCAATAACAACACCGGCATTGAGTCCGCGGCGCAGTTCTATCTTGGCAAACCGGCCAGGCATCTCAGCTTAGCCGAATCGGCCCTGCTGGTCAGCATTCCACGCGGGCCGAGCGTACAAAACCCGCTGCGCATCGGCTACGGCAACTTGAAGGCCAACCGCCAGCGCGTCCTGCAACGGCTGTTACAGCAAACCGCGATTGACTCCCTGGAATATGCCCGCGCTTTAGAGGAATATACGCTTTTTGACGGGCATTGGCGAACCCCGCGCGCCCCGCACTTTGTCAATTGGACCCTGAGCCGGGCCAGACCACCGGACGCCGTGGCCATCCATACGACACTGGATTTTTATTTGCAGGAAAAAGCGGAAAAAATTGTGGACGACGTGCTGACCGGTTTGCAACCCTACAACGTTACCAATGCTGCCGTGCTGATTGTGGATAACACGACGCAGGAGATCCTGTGCTGGATCGGCTCGCGCGATTTCTGGAATTTTGAATCGGACGGCCAGGTGGATGGCGTGCGGGCTTTGCGTCAGCCGGGCTCGGCGCTCAAGCCTTTCACCTATGCTCTGGCCTTGCAAAACGGCTTCACCGCCGCCTCCATCCTGCCCGACATCGAAACCCATGCAGCCACAGCCGGCGGTGATTTTACCCCCCAAAATTATGACGAAAAATATCACGGCCCAGTGCGGCTGCGGCAGGCGCTTGGCTGTTCCTATAACGTGCCGCCGGTACGTGTGCTGGAAAAGTTGGGCGTGGAAAATCTGCTTGGCCTGCTCAAAAAAACCGGCTTTGAGGATTTGTGGCGGCCAGCCAAAGATTACGGCCTGGGATTAACGCTGGGCAATGGCGAAGTGACGCTATACCAACTCACGCGGGCCTACACCATACTGGCTAATCATGGCCGGCTGAAGCCGTTGCAAGCGGTGCGCGGTTACGACTGTGGCGGCTCCTTTATCCCCAGCGATCCTGCTTCAAATAAGGACAATGAGGCCATTATTCCAGCGGATGTAACCTTTATCATCCGCAATATTCTGGCCGATAACGAGGCGCGGACACCGGCTTTTGGGCCGTATTCCGCCCTGCGGCTGCCCTTTCCCTGCGCGGCCAAAACCGGCACATCCAAAGATTACAAGGATAATTGGACGGTGGGTTTTACCGCCCGTTTTACGGTTGGGGTTTGGGTGGGCAATTTTGACGCAGCGCCGATGCGTCAGGTTTCCGGTGTGACCGGGGCCGGGCCGCTTTTTCGTCAACTCATGTTATTGCTGGAAAAAGAATACGGTTTGAGCGAATGGCCCACAACCATCCCGGAAACGATTCAGCCGGTCAACGTGTGCGCCAAATCCGGTGAATTGCCGACCGCCTTTTGCGAAGGCGCCCTGCGCGAATTCTTCCTGACCGGTACGGAGCCGACGCAATTCTGCCAATTTCATCAGGCCGACGGTATTCATTATCCGCCGCTATTCCAGAGTTGGGCCGTGGAAAACGGTTTCCCGTCGGTCGTCAGCGACAAACCACGCGCCATAAACGCTGCGGCCTCGCCCATTGACGCTGTATCTGCAACGCAACCGATTCGCATCACTTTTCCTGATGAGGGCGATTTTTTCAAGATGGATCCGACCTTGAACGCGGCGTTTCAGAGCCTGAGTTTTGACGCGGTCGTCGCTGAGAATATCCCGGAAGTTGAAGTCATTTTGAACGGGCGGAAATTGGCCAATCTACATGCGCCGTTTCGACAACGCTGGCGCTTGCAGGCCGGCAGCCATACCCTGCGCTATCGGGCTGTTCAGGACACGACGCTGTTTGACGAGGTTGCGTTTACCGTACTGCCTTAACCCAGCAGAATAACAAACTTACCCATGACTTTGTTCATATTAGTTAGACTCCATTCAAAAAGAACGCATGACACACAGCTTTTTAACCGTTTGCCGGCGGGCTGACGTGAGTTGATAAAAATACATTCCGGCCAAAAACACGCCGGAATGACAACTTTAAAAGTGTTCTAAAGGTCTCTGACTAGTACATAAAAGCTTCAGTTTTGTAGCAATGTCAAGCGCTTAACTTCGATGACATTATTTATCTTCAACTGATAAAAATAAAGCCCGTTTGCCAGGGTCTGACCGCTCGCGCTCGTGCCATCCCAAGTAACAAAATGCGGGCCGGTCGGATAGACATCCCCGTTAAGCAGCGTTTTTACTAATTGTCCGCTCACGCTGTAGATGGAAAGGACAACCGGAGCCGGGTGGCCCACGTTAAAACCGATTGTGGTCGTAAGATTACACGGATTAGGATAGTTTTGCAGCAACGTCCGCCGCCCGCCGTTTGTCGGGTCGTCTTCGTCAACGATTGAAACCTCATCGGCCGACAGGACCGTCAACCCGGCGTGATCATTTGCCAGATAGATATGTGATCCCGCAACTACCGCCCGATGGGATTTTTTCATAGAGGTTTGAGACGCGACTCGGATCGGACTTCTCGGGCTGCTAATATCGACAATATCAAGACCTGTTCCGCTCGGTACGTAGGCATGGTTTCCATGGATCGTAACTTTAGAGCTCTGGAAATTATCAACCATGATGTACCGGCCAATCAATTCAATACGCTCCGGATCGCCGATATCTAAAATTTGGAACCCTGCATACCCTGGTAAATAGGCGTACCGGTCGCACAGGCTGATATCCCAACCCCAACCATTGGTAGAATAGAAACTTACGGCTTGCGGGCTTGTCGGATCCTCAATATTTAATACGCGAATTCCCCTATCTGGATCGCTTTCTATTAAAAAGGCATAATTGCCACGTACCTCTAACCCGCCGTATTGGGTGCGGTATTGTTCGCGGAAATGTCCTAGCAAAGATGGCTGCCCGGGATCGCTAATATCCAGAATATGAAGCCCGGCGTATTCATCAACCACATATGCATAATTGTCGACAATAAAAGCAGACGTAACTTGGGTTATAGCATCATAAAAACCAGCCATGGTTATGTTAGCCGGATCGCTGATGTCGAATATCCATAACCCACGAAGCCATCCGGCGACGTAAGCATACGACCCGGCTAAGGCAATCGCTACGGCATTGGCAGAAACCGAGGTCCGGCTCTGGCCGACAAGCCGCGGCGCGTTCGGTTGACGGATATCAACCGCCACGACCCCGGCGGCCAGGTCCGCCACAAAAGCATAACCATCCCGTACTTGAACATCATAGGCGAAACCAGGCGGATCCGATAAAAACAACGCCGTCGGTTGTGATAATTCCGTTAGATCATAAATCCGCAGCCCGCCCATACCAAGCGTCATATAGGCCAGCTTATCGTCAAGGATCAGTTGCTGAGTAAACCCGCCGCCAAATCCACCGATGTTCGATTGCGCTATTTTCACCGGTCGAACCGGGTCGGTCGTGTCCAAAATAAAAAAATCGGGCAAATCAACTCCATAAAGATAGTGGTCCCGGATGAAAATATTGTTAGGATGCAAGTCAGGATTAGCGTATACCTCCACAAAGGCGCCTGGATCCGGAAAGGCGCTTGGATCCGGTATCTCATAAATCCAAAGCCCGCGTCCGCTAAAATACGCATACCTTTCCGTTAACTCTATATCATACACATCCGGGTGACCTACCTCGGCAATATGAAGCGGGTTGACCGGATCGCTTACATCGACCACGCGCACGCCGGTTTCCAAATCGGACACAAACATATATAACCGATTATCGTTGCGACTCGGCGGCTCGCTATAAAGCTTGATCGCCCAGACAAAATCCGAAAATCCCCAATTCTGATAATATATGCTCTTTTCGATAATTTGGCGCGGGTTGCTGACATCCAGGATACGCACACCCTCATAGCCCTCGCCCAAATAAGCATAGGGCCATTTCAATGCAATAGCCGTGCCGCCATAAGGATAAACATTGACCTCTAACGGCTGATACGGATCGCGGATGTCAATGACATGCAGACCGGAAGGATCCGCGGTCACAAAGGCATAACCCCGATCAACCTGAATAGCGCTGCCAGAGCCGGTAAAATAAAGCTCGCTGATCTTATGTGTCGCCGCCGGGTCGCTGACATCAAAGACGGCAAAGCCATAGCCGGTGGCGCAATAGGCTAAACCATCTATAATCACCACATCCTCGACGTTTTCGCCGATATGGCCCACCCGCGTAATATCTTGCGCTTGCCGGGCGGTGTCCGTAATTACCGGGCCGGACATTTGGGCGCGTAAGGCGCTGATGTCGCGCGGTCGGTTATTAGCGGCGGCCGAAACCAAATCTGCGCTTAAAACCGTTACTGCTATTATCCAAATAATGCGCTTCAAAATCGGCGTTTGTCGGACTCCAACCGCAGCTGCTGCAACTACGACACCTAGAAATTGGCATCCAATCCAGACGAGACCCCGCAGAATAACAAACTGACCCATGGCTTTGTTTATATTAGGCTCCATTCAAAAAGAACGCATGACACATAGCTTTTTAACCGTTTGCGCGTGGGCCGATGTCAACTGATAAAAATACATCCCGGCTGCCGCGCCGGCCGCGTCCCAAATCACTTCGTGCCGTCCGGGCGCCATGTTTTTACGGATCAGCGTTTTGACGAACCGCCCGGCGCTGTTATAGATCGACAGCGTCACCGGACCGGCCTGCGGCAAAGAAAAAGGGATGGTGGTCCGCTGCGCAACCGGATTAGGATGGTTTTGTCCCAACCAGAGGGTCTCGGTCGCAGCCGGCGTGTCTTCTTCAATGGCGGTCGGCCGATGTTGCAGGATGTATAACCCGGCCCCCCAATCGGCCACGTAAATCAAACCGTTATTCACATGGAGTTGACTCGCCGCGATCAAAGTTTCATGGTACCCAACTTCTATGGGACTGGTCGGGTCATGGATGTCAATAACCCGCAGTCCGGAGTATCCCGCTACATAAGCATATTGGCCGACAATTTCCACAGCACGACCTGCAGCATTAGAAAACTCAACGATTTCGATTGGCTGCGCGGGGTTGCCGACATCTACGACGGTAAGTCCGCGACTACTCGCTAAATAGGCAACTTTGTTCTTTACATCCACATCTTCAGCAAACCTCCCAAACCCAAACGGCCTGACTCCAATCGGATTGACGGGGTTGGATATGTCATAAATGTAGAGGCCGGCACCTGAAGCCAAGTAAAGATGGTTGTTCTCAATATCAACAGCCAGACACTGCTCGCACCGCCCGGAAGCCACTACAAACGGCTGAGCGGGATTTGATACATCTGCAACAACCAGGCCGTAATGGCTTGCAATGTAGGCATAGTTTTCCCGCACCTCCACATCATAAGCGCCAGCTTCCGTCTCCACAAAACCAAGCGGCGCCGGTTGCCCCGGTTGAGATACATCCACGATGAGCAGACCCTGATTGGGATGGCCGGCGTCAAGGGCAATATAAGCCAGGCTGCCGTAAACTTTGACGTTATTCATCCAAGAGGAACCGTAGGTTGTCAAATGTCGGGGGACGGTTGGAACGGATGTATCAAAGACGGCTAAACCATTCGTCCCGGTCAAATAGGTCACATCGCCGGCATTATAAACCCCGGTCAGAAATCCGATTCCTAAAGTTCGGAAAAAGCCGGATAAAGTGAGTTTCACGGGATCGGACACCTCAACAACATAAACGCCGCGTCGATGGTTGGTCAGATACAGGTGGCGCCCATCCAGATAAAAGCCGCCGAATCCAACTCTGAATTCCCCCAGAAAAGGAACAAATGCGGGATCGCCCACATCAAAGATTTGAACGCTCTGATAACCTTCCGAGACGCCCGGGACATAGAGCAAATTGTCCTGGATAAGGAGTTGATACGAATCGACTCCGGGCAGACGGTGAGCGGCGATTTCAATAGGCAATTGGGGTAAGGTGATATCCAAGATCTTCAGGCTTTCATAGCGGGTCAGGTAAAGCTTATTGCCCGCCGGGTATAACCGCCGCACGACGCCCCAATCGCGCGTGTCTATCACACTAATAGTGTCGGGTTGAGCCGGATGGCTCACATCATAGATGACCACAGTGGAATCCCGTCCGCTCAGATATAAAAGATCGTCGGCGACAACCGCGGCGTGTATTTGGCCCGTGGCTTCCAGCGTGGTCAGCAAAACAGGCCGGGCCGGGTCAGAAACATCCACGATAAAAAGATAATTATACGAGCGGATATAAGCGGTTTGCTGGTAAACTTGAATCTCGTTAACCGTACTAAATAGGTAACCCCCCAAAGGATTATACGGAACAATGATCCGACCCACCTCACGCGCTTGCGTGGGTTGAGAAATATCCAAAACGGTAAGGCGAACATGCCTGCTCTCAATGCCGAGCAGGTAAACAAAGGGATAGGCCGCGTCGAGCGCAACGCATCCGCCCGGCGTTTCAACATTTTTTATCAACCTGGGCCGGGCCGGATCAGAGACATCCAAAATGGTTAGAAAACCGTTGGCGGCGACGTACGCCACATTGTTTTGTACCACAATATCGAGTGGCTGTGGGTTGTCCACCCGGGCCACCAAATCCACATTCCAGCGGTCTTCAACATAAACCGAATCGCCCCGATCATGGCGAAATCCATATTCTGGCGTGCGCGGGTCGATCATCTTTTCCCGCATGGCCAGAATCCGGGCCCGGCGGTCATCGGCCGGCAAATCCCATTCCGCGCGTACCGGTTGGGCATCAGCCATCGCTGCAAATAATAGGATCAGCAGTAAAATTGTCATCGCAGTTCACGGCTCCGTAACGGAGGGCGTTTGTTGGACTCCAACCGCAGCTGCTGCAACTACGACACCTAAAAATTGGCATCCAATCCAGACGAGGCCCAACAGAAGAGGAAACGGATGCATGACTTTGTTCATATTAGACTTCTTTCAAAAAGAACGAATGACACCTAGCTTTTTAACCGTTTGCCGGCCGGCTGACGTGAGTTGATAAAAATACATTCCGGCCGCCGCGCCGGCCGCGTTCCAAATCACTTCGTGCCGTCCGGCCGGCATGTTTTTACGAATCAGCGTTTTGACAAACTGCCCGGCGCTGTTATAGATCGACAGCGTCACCGGACCGGCCTGCGGCAAAGAAAAAGGGATGGCGGTCCGTTGCGCAACCGGATTCGGGTAGTTTTGTCCCAACCACGGTTGCGCGCCGGCAGCGCTATCCGGTTCATCTTCAATGGCCGTGGGTTTATGCTCCAGAATGTAGAATCCGGCGGACAAATCCGCCAAATAAACCAGGCCGTTATCCCACTGGAGCTGCATGGCGTCACGCAGCGTTTCATGATAACCAACCTCGACCGGACGGACGGGATCGCTGATATCCAGCACCCTTAAGCCGGTGGATCCGGCGGCAATATAAGCGTAGGAGCCTGCAACTTGAATGTCTGTCGGATCACCCCGGGAAAATTCAAGGGTAGCGATCTCAACCGGCTGGGTCGGATCGCTCACATCCGCCACCCGCAGGCCAAAAGCAGTGTCGGCGATATAAACCCGCTTTCCGGCGACGGCGATTCCCCAAAAGTTGCCACGGCTACCGAGGAAACCGACCTGGACCGGCTGCGCCGGATCGCTCACATCCAGAATATGGAGCCCGCCATAACCGGCCGAGACATAGGCATAATGTCCAACCACCTGAATATCCAGGCCCGGTCCAAAAAGAAAATCAGAGGCCACGATCCGGGGCCGGGCCGGATCGGCAATGTTGACAATCGTATAGCCGCCATGATCGGACAGGTAGGCGTAATCGCCGCGCACCTCCAGGCTCCAAACGACTGCTTTTGTCATCAGAAAGCTAACGAGGAATGGCCGGGTGGGGTCCGCCACATCGATAATCAAAAAACCCCGATCCCACAGGGCGGCATAAGCATAGCGGCCTTGTACATCCACAAACCACAGCGACAGCGAATCGGGCTTATAGGTCCCCAGGTGAATCGGGCGGGCGGCATCCGACGTATCAAAGATATGCAGACCCATTTTGGCGCCGGTGAGATAGCACAAGCCATTGACCTGTTTGACACATGATACCTCACCCAGGGTCTGATACCGACCGGCCAATACCGGTTGGCCGGGATGGGCGACATCCAGCACCTGGACCCCCTCTGAGGAGAGCGCCAGGTATAACCGCGAGGCCTCGACAAAAAACTCCAAAACCGCCGGGGCATTATAAGCGCACAGACGCTCGACGGCCCGTGGGAACGTCATATCCAGAATATAGATCAATGAAAAAGATTCAAAGAGGAGGCGGTCGACCACGTAGGCATAAGGGGCTTGAATGACGATTCGCCACAGTTGACTGCCGGGGAATTCATAGTCGGCCAGACGCAACGGCGCTTCCGGCGCAAGCACATCGACCATCATAATGCCGTCCCTGCTCATCAGGCAGGCATAGTGATCGATCAGGCCAATATCCCGAACCCGGCCCCAATCCCGCAAATCCAGGAAGCCGGTCGCAACCGGATTGGCGGGACTGCGGATATCATAAATCATGAACGTGGAATCCAGCGTCCCGACATATAAATGACCGGCGGCAGCATAAAATCCGCCTACCTCACCCGCCGGCTGAATGGCTCCAACAGCCGCCGGCTGAAACGGCACGCTGACATCAACTAAATGAATCAGCCGAACCAATTTGTTGGCAACCCGCTGCCGCGCTTTTATGATCACGGTCTGGCCGGAGACTTGAATGACCTCGGTATCGTATGTGTCAGGCAAAACCAATTTGGCGATAACGACCGGCCGATCCGGGTGCGAAATATCGAGGACTTGCAATTGCCTGCCCGCGATGACGTACAGATAAGGATAGGCCAAATCCAAAAGTGAACAGCCGTCCGGCATTTCAAAGTTGGTTATCAATTTTGGCTGCGCCGGGTCGGAGACATCCAGGGTCGTCAAAAAGCCTGCCCCGGCGACATAGGCAATCCCATCCTTAACAACGATATCCTGCGGCACCGGGCTGTCGGTCCGGCTGACCAGGTCCACGTTCCAGTGGTCTTCAACAAAAGCCGAGTCGGTCCGATCATGGCGAAATCCGTATTCCCGCGCGCGCGGGTCGGTCATCTTTTCCCGCATGGCCAGAATCCGGGCCCGGCGGTCATCGGCCGGCAAATCCCGTTTATCCCAGGTATCGCCTAACATCTGAGCCGCCGCCCCGCTCCATAAGAGCAAAAGCAGCAAAAAAGCCCAACCTTGCTGACAAATAAAAATCCTGAACACCTGACATATGGAGATTGGCGGTTTCATCTGATTTTTCCTTTGGGAAAGCCCTTGCCTTTTGGAAAGCCGACTTAAGTTATAGGACACAACTATTTTCATAATTTTTGGAGTGTCATGCCGGAGTGTTTTTATCCGGCATCTTCTTTGTGATAGCAAGATTCCGACTAAAAACGTGTCGGAATGCCAGTGCGCCAAATTATGAAAGTAATTCTGTCTGAGAACTTACCGTGCGCATAGCTCGTAAACCAGTCTTTCCATCAGCGCTTCCGGCACACCGGCAGAGGTTTTTAATTCCAAATCCACAGCATATAAAAGACTAAAACTGCGCTCCAGTTCAGCCTCTTTAAAACGCTTGGCCTGATTGATCAGATCGTCGACAAAAAAAGGATTCACGCCAATCTTGCCGGCCAGTTCCGGACGCGGTGTCTGCTCCTTTAAGAGCGCCTTAACCTTTGTGAGCTGCAAGAAAAAATACATGAGCGAGACAATAATTTTGATTGGCGCTTCGCCGTTGAGGACTAAATGCCGCATGAGCGCCATCGCATCGCCGGGCAACCGCTCGCCGATTTTCCGTTGCAAATCATAAATGGTGTTAACGCGCCATTTGCCGACAATAAACTCCACATCTTCCAGGGTTATGTTTTTTCGATCCCCGGTATAAATATCAAGTTTTTCAATCTCGTTCGCCAGATCGTAAAGATCGTTGCCCACACTCAGGTGCAAACGCTGCCCGGCCTGAGAAACAATTTGTTTGCCAATCTGGCTAAACCGGCCCTGCAGCCATTGCGGTATCTGATTATCGTACAACGGCTTGCATTCTACTTCAGCGCCTATTGTTTTCGCGGTGGCATAGAATTTCTCGCGCCCGTTAATTTTAGCGGCAGTGTAAATTTGATAGGTTGTTGACGGCGGTTTTTGGATATAAGGCAACAGTCGGTCACGATCCGCCTTGTTTAATTGCTCGACGTTTCGCACAATAACCACCCGATGTTGACCAATCATTGGCCATGAAGTAATTGCCGATAGAATTCGACCGATATCGGCTTTTTCACCATCAAAAATATCCAGATTAAATGCCGATGTCGCTGGATCTACCAACTTTTTACGCAATGCGCCAACCGTTTCATCAATCAGCAGACTTTCCTCACCATAAATGAGGAGTACCAAATCTAATTTGCTTTTTTTGAGATAGGCTAAAAATTCAATGGCTTTCATTTAGCGTCTTTTGAAAAAGTTATGGTGTTGTTTGACAACAAATTTCGGTCGAGCGCGATGCCGCCGGAACCGTGTCAAAAAGGAGCGGATTCCTGCACATACAAGAAATTGCGTGGTAAGAACTTACAGCGAGGATTCATCTGAAATTGAAGGACATAACCCGGGCAGGCCGGAACCAAAAAAGCATTCCAACACAGAATCGCTGAGAACGCAGAGAAGAACGATTTTCAAAAAAAATAAACTCGGCATTCTCTGCGCCGCTGTGTCACAATATTTTTGCCAAGAAAGCAAGGATTTGGCTTTTTTAGATAGTTTTTGTCTGTGTGACTGCGTAAGCGTCAAATCGAAACCATCTTTTAAGCGCCGGCGTTCTTAACAATCGGGCAGGCGACAAAATGGTTTGGACCCTGCTCTTCAAGCAGCGGCACATTTTCGGCGCACGATTTTTGGGCCAGCGGGCAACGCGTGCGGAAGCCGCAGCCGGATGGCTTGTTAATCGGCGTGGGCACATCGCCTTTTAGCACGGTGCGGCCTTTGCGCTCCCGGCGCGGGTTGGGCAGCGGCACGGCCGAAAGCAGCGCCTTACTGTACGGATGGCGCGGATGATAAAAAATATCTTTGCTGTCACCAAATTCGACAATATTCCCCAGATACATCACGGCAATTTTATCGGAGATGTGCTCGACCACCGACAAATCATGGGCGATGAACAGATAGGACATGTGGAACTCATCCTGCAAATCAATCATCAGGTTGATGACCTGGGCCTGAATGGACACGTCCAGCGCCGAAACCGGTTCGTCGCAGATAATCAAATCCGGATTGGTGGCCAGAGCGCGGGCAATGCCGACGCGCTGCCGTTGCCCGCCGGAAAATTCGTGCGGGAAGCGATAAGCTTGTTCGGGCCGCAGACCGACTTTATTCAATAGCCAGCCAACGCGCTCCTTCATTTCCGAATCGGTCATCATCGTATGCAGCCGCAGCGGCTCGCTGATGATTTGGGCCACGGTCATACGCGGATTGAGCGAGGCGTACGGGTCTTGAAAGATCATCTGCACTTTCGAGCGATATTGCCGCACTTCCGATGGCGGCAACTGCGCAAAATCGGCCTTTGTCCCGTCAAAGTTATAGGCAATATTGCCGAGAATTTCCACATCCGGCGAGACATGCCGCAGAATATTAATCATGGCCCGGCCGACCGTGGTCTTGCCGCAGCCCGATTCGCCTACCAACCCGATAGTCTCCCGCCGCTTAAGGGCAAAGGAAACCCCGTCTACGGCCTTAACCGTGCCGACCTTCCGCGACAAAACACCGCCAAAAATAGGAAAGTGCACTTTAAGATCGACCACATCGACTAAAACTGTGTTTTCCGCCATGAGACTTTCTACTCCGTTTCGTGCTCAAAAATCGCTTATTAAAGTTACAGGCAATAAAAATAAAGATCGCGGAAAAGACGGCTATTCCGCCTGCTTCTTGACGATATGCTTTTTAAACGCATCCAACTCCGCCGCATATTGAGCGTCATATAAATGGCAACGGACAAGATGATTCGGCTTAATCTCCTGCAACTCCGGCTCGACCGTATCGCACTCGGCAATCTTGAACTCACAGCGGGTGCAGAACTTACAGCCTTTGGGAAAGCTGAGAATATTCGGCACCATGCCGGGGATGGCTTCCAGACGCTCGCGGTTTTTTTGCTCCGGGCGCGGGATGGAATTGATCAGCCCAAACGTATAGGGATGGGACGGGCTATCGAACAAGTCGATGACCGGCGCGACTTCCTGTATCTTGCCGCCGTACATCACAATAACCCGCTCGCACGTTTCCGCTACCACCGCCAGGGCATGGGTAATGAGCACAATCGCCGCTTCCTGCCGCTTCGTTTTCAGCTCGATCATCAGCTCCAGGATTTGGGCCTGAATGGTGACATCCAACGCCGTAGTTGGCTCGTCGGCAATCAACAGGGAGGGATTGCGGGCCAGCGCCATGGCAATCATAGCCCGCTGCCGCATACCGCCGGAAAATTGATGCGGATATTCACGCATCCGTCGTTCCGGGTCGGGAATGCCCACGGCTTCCAGCAGCTTGACGCCTTCTTTAAACAACTTTTGCGATTGCTCGCGATAATTGGCCGGAATCAGCATATCCAGCACAAAAACCAGCACCATAAAAGCAACCGGAATGAGCGCTCCGCCAACAAAACCAGCGGCCACCGCAACCGGTTTAAACGTCCAACCCAGCAGGAGTTGCGAGAAGAGCATGACCAGCACACCGGCCACAGTCGCGCCAATCAGCTTCCCTTTCAACGGCGATTGTTTGATACTTTCTTTTGTTTCCATCACCCAATCGCGAAAAAAGTCAAACAGACTTTTCGGATAGATGGCTTCAATAATCTGCATCCCGATCATAAAAACCGGGTTCAGCGAGGTCATCGGCTCCTGAAAGATCATGGCCATATCGCGCCCGCGCAATTGCCGGATACGGCTATACATATTTTGTCGGAATTCGCGCAGCGGCCCGGCCTGCGGCGAGCTGAAAAATAAGAAATACATGACCGAAAACGCCGCAACCATTGAAAGAAGGAAAGCAATTACACCGGGAATCGGCAAGGCAAAATGGGCAATAATCCAGGCGGTGATAAATACAGCCGAAACCATCATCCGCTGATCAAGATCCAATCGGGGGAAAAATTTGTATTCGGGCAGCGCTTTAATCCGCTGGAGTTCGGTGCCGTTAAAAATATTTTCGCCGTTAAAGCTGATCATACCGTCGATGACTTCACCGGGCGGATTAGGAATCAGTTGCATGACGGAATTAACTGTGACGGATTTGCCGGAGCCGGATTCGCCCACAATCCCCAGAATTTCGCCTTTGTAGACGTCAAAATCAACGCCGTCAACAGCTTTCGCAATTTTGTCGCCCACCCGGAAGTGGGTCTTCAGTCCTTTGACCTCGAGCAATTTTTCGCGCATGATGGTAACCAGAGTCAGAAGTGAACTTTTTCACCCTAAGGATTTGCTTTTAACCCTTAGGGTGTGATTTTCATACCAAAACCAAACCCTAAGGGTTAAAAGACAAACCCTTAGGGTTATTTATTTAACGCAATCTGGAAAAAACTTTCGGGTCAAACGCTTCCCGAACCGCTTCGCCGATAAAGGTGATCAACATCAGCGTCATAAATAGAGCCCCCAACGGCACGGCAACCATCCACCATTTGGTAATGTTCTGGATACCAACCGAAACCATTTGACCCCAGCTTGGCGTGGGCGGCGGCAGGCCAAAACCAAGAAAGTCGAGACCGACCAGCGCCTCGATCCCACCGACCATGGCAAACGGAAAATAGGTGATGATCGGCACCAGCGAGTTTGGCAAGATATGCTTGAAAATGATGTTAAAGTTCGATTGGCCCATGGAGATGGCCGCGGCGACATAATCTTTGGTCTTTTCACGGTAAAATTCGGCGCGCATGTAATAGGTCATGCCGATCCAGCCGAACATGGCCAGAATAACGATCAGCAGGAGGAAATTCGGCTTGATAATAGAGCTGATGATGATGACCACAAAGAAAAACGGCACTGTCGACCAGATTTCGATAAGTCGCTGCATCAACAAGTCGAATTTGCCGCCAAAATAACCCATGGCCCCGCCGATAGATACGCCGATAATATACTCGAAAAAGACGAGGATAATGGCAAAGGACAGTGAAATACGGAAGCCGTACATCATACGGGCAAACACGTCGCGGCCGGTGTTGTCCGTGCCAAACCAATGTTCGCGCGAAGGCGCTTCGAACATCTTGTTGCCGGAGGTGATGTCTTCAAACGGCCCGTAAGGATACGCCACCAGTATCACCCAATTTGAACTGCCCTGAGCCTGCCAATCGGCTTTAAGCTGCCGATAGTTCGCCTCGCCGGGGACATCTTGGCCAAATTGTTTGCCCGCAATGTAGCCCCCGATCAAGGGCACAGCCGGGTAATAGCGCTCGCCTTCATAGCTGACAACCAGCGCTCGTGTGTTAATCAGTAGTGGAAAAAAGAAAGACAGCGCATAAATCGCCGTTAAAAAAATCAGCGAATAGTAACCGCGCTTGAGCGTCTTAAATTTTAGCCAGCGTTTTTTAAATATGGACAGCGATATGTCTTGTGCAGTTGCTTCTGCAGGACTCGCTTGTGGTGCACCCGCCATGATGAGCTCCCCAAAATGGTTATGAGCCGTAAGGCCAAACAATAAATTCTGTATAAAAGTTTGAGTTGACGACTAATCTGGGTTGATCCCCGCAAAGATAGAGGCTGCCGCAAAGGTCAAGCCTTCTAAAATTTTAGATTGAACCATATCCCCGTTAAGAAATTGCCCAAAAAGTTCATATTCCCGGTCTTTGCGCGTGTAGACTTCGACCGTTTTGGCGACCGGGTCAACTATCCAATATTCCGGGACGCCGATTTTTTCATAGACTTCAAACTTGATGTAACGATCCAGGCGCATGGTTGACGGCGACAAGACTTCCACAATCAAATCCGGCGCGCCTTCGAAGAATTTGACCGGGCCCTTTGGCCACCGCGTTGCTTTAACAAAAAGTATATCCGGCTGAACCGGGCGGGAAGTTACCGACAGATGCACTTCAAAGGGAGCAACAATAACCTGACCCAGTTGACGTGCCCTTGCCAAATTTTGAAACGCTGTTGCTATTTCCAATACGACGCTTTGATGCTCAAAACTCGGCGCGTTGCTCATATAGAGCCTTCCTTCAATAATCTCGTAACGCTTGCCGTCATCCGGTAGCGACAGATAATCTTCATACGTCCACACACCTTGTCCAGAAGTCACCGCCGGACTATGAACACGCTGTGCTTTGGCTTTGCGGCGGCGGAGCGGCTTTTCTAAAACTTGGGGTGAGTCTAATACTGCGGCCATGGAGGTCTCCAAATGTCAAGCAAATTTTCCGTCAAGATTCGGCTCTATTTAAACCGAATGCGTGGATCAACCGAAGCCAGTGCCACATCGGACAACACATTACCCATCAAAAAGAGTAGCATTCCAATCACCAGATTGCCCATAATAATCGGATAATCACGATCAAGGACAGCTTGAAAACCCATCTTGCCAAAACCGTCAATATTAAATGCTACTTCGATCAGATACGAACCGGTCAGAATCACCGAGATAATATGCCCCACACGGGCGGCAATCGGAATAATCGAATTACGCAAGGTATGCAGCCAAACCACCCGCTTTTCCTGCAACCCTTTGGCAAAAGCCGTGCGCACGTAATCCTGCGACAGATTTTCCAACAGGCTGTTTTTCATCAGGATGGACATGGTAGCAAAACTGCCGATGGACCAGGCAATCAACGGCAGCACCGCGTGATGAGCTTGATCGATGATCTTGCCCCACAGGCTGAGCGTTTCCCAATTCTCCGAGCGGAATCCGCCCAACGGAAAAACGTCCCAAAATGAACCGCCGCCCAACAACATCAACAAAATCGTCCCAAGCGCCCAGCCGGGCACCGAATAACCGACAAATACGAGCACACTGGAAAAAAAGTCGAACGGTGTTTGATGGCGCAAAGCCTTGCTGATGCCAAGCGGGATACAGATCGTGTAAGATAGAAGCAGCCCGACGATGCCAAAAAACAGGGAAACTTTGAAACGCGGCTTCATGACCGTCGTGACCGGTTGCAGATAAGTGTAGGAATTGCCAAGGTCCCCGGTTAGCAAGCCTGAGAAGCGTGTCTTGTAAAAGGTCGCCCGAATTTTACCTTCGTCCGGCTCCAGCCCGCGAACTTTAAACTCGGTATTGGGTGTGCCGTCTTCATTAAAGAGTTGAAATTGATCGGCGCCGGTGCGTTTGACGATCACGCTTTGCCCACGCCCAATGCTTTTGGTGGCTTCAAACTCGTCCGGGCCAAACTCCACGTTGCGGCCTTCGATTTCGCGCTGCCACAAGCCCAACCACATCAAGTAGCGCAGATGAATAGGCTTGTCAAAACCGTAGAAGCGGTTTAGCTCTTCCAGCGCGCTTTTGGGGATGCTCACCCCGCCGGTCATGTCTCCGCCACCCCCGCCGCCGGCCTCTCCCCCACCGCCGGATCCGGCCTGCAGTTGCCGAATGGTCTGCTCAATCGGCCCGCCCGGCGCCAGCTGAAGAATAATGAACACCACAATGGTCGACCCAAAAAAGGTCGGAATAATTAGCAGTAATCGGCGAATAAAATAGGCGCCCACGGTTAATCCTTTTCAATTACGAATTTGGAATTACGAATTACGAATTACGCAACGCTTTGAGCGGAATTTTCATGCTTTAGCTTTAATGGGAAATATCGTTTTTGGGAATACGTGACAACCGAAACTTCATTTTTTAGCATTTTGAGATGTTTTAGCAAAATTAGAATTTGATCGGTTGCTTTGCCCGTAACAAACGGTTCATGGCAATCGGCGCAAATTTCAGCCGGCACATTTTTGACAACAACAACCGTATTATTGGCCACTATGAATGGAATCGTAGCCTTTCCGTTTTTTAACGAACCACCACAGGTCGGACAAATTTTATTTTTGCTTGCGAGTAAGAGCATGCCGCGACCAAAGTATTTTTTGACCTTCCGTGTTTCCCCGGTTTTCAAAAGCCTTTGCACGTATAAAATTTTGCTTATCAAGTAACGTCATAAGAAGATACAGACAACCTATTTCCCGGCCCCGGACATGTCTTTATTGGCCGCCATATAGTCGCGCCAAAAAGTAGCTTTGGCTTCACCAACCGGCAAGGATTCGCCTTTGGCTATCGCCTCATCCAGCCGTTGCGATTTGGCCGGATCGAACCACCATAGTTTGAGAATAGACAGCTCCTCAATGCCGCCGCTCAGATAGCGATCCACCATATATTCCGGATAACCGTAACGATCCCAAAACAACAGCCACTCGGTCGGCTGATAAAAAAGCGGTGCGGTGATATACTCGGCGCAGACAATCTTGTCAACTTCACGGATTTGCTCAATACGTTTTTTGGCGTCAAACTCTTTGTCATAGAGGGCGCAAATCTCGTCCACCCGCTTGTTTTTGAAGCCATACAAGTTGTTGTTATCGTTTTGATCGGCCAATTTGGAAAGAAACGAAGTCTCCGGATTCGGGAAAAGCAAACCGCCCCAGCGCTCGTAACCGATGTCGAAGCTGCGATCCATTTTCAGCTTCCATTCCGTATTTTGGTCAACAAATTTGATTTGCAAGTCAATGCCATATTGCTTGTACATCTCCTGAATCGGGGTCATGCGCTCTTCATAAACTTTTGGGATACTCAATTCTATGCGCAACGGTTGGCCTTTGGCGTTGATCAGCCAGCCATCGGCATTGCGTTCCTTCCAACCGGCTTCGGCCAAAAGCTGCGCGGCTTTTTCCGGATTGCAAGCAATTTGCTCATTGGTCGGGTTCTCGTAGACACTGCCCGAAAAACGCGAATTCTGCATTTCATATAGGCTAAAGAACATCTCTTTATTCATTTTCTCGCGATCAATCAAATAACAGAATGCCTGCCGTACTCTTTTATCATTGAACGGCGCTTTACGCATGTTAAAGCATAAGCCTCGATTTTCCGATGGTTTTTGCGAGTAAACTTCACGCTTTTGCACCCAACCCTTTTGCACGGCGTCAAAATTGGTCTCTTCGGCCCACCGGCGCGGCCTGAACAATTCAAAATAAAAATCCGCCTCGCCTTTCTTGAGCTTTTCATACTCCAGCGCATCATTATCCTTGACCACTTCAAACTTAATTTTGTCAAAGTTGAACATATACTTCTTCATCGGATTTTCAGCATCCCAAAAGTCCAACCGGCGCGTCAGAGCATAAGACTTTTGGGTTTGAATATCATTTTCCAACAATGTATACGGTCCGGTGCAGGGCAACATTTTGAACTGAAACTGCTCCAGATATTCCGTTCCGGTTAAATCCTTCAGCACATGATGCGGATAAATCGGCATCGTGCCGAAATACAGCAGATTCCGCCAATTCAATTCTTTGGCTTTCACGCTGACGATATACTTGCCTTCCGCAACAGGCCGCTCCAGCTTGCCATAAGTCAGTTGATCGGACGGCGATAGAATCGTCTCGTCCATGTGCAAATCCCACGTAGCGATTACATCGTCAGCCGTTAGCGGCTCGCCGTCGGACCAGCGCGCGTCGGGATTAATCCGAAACCAGTAGCGCATTTTGTCGGCGGAGATTTTCCAATGCGAGGCTAAATTTGAGGTGTACTCCAAAGTCACCGGATGCATATCCAGAAGACCTTCATACATTAAAGTCTGAATCATGGTGTTTTCTACGTAGCCGGCGTTTTGCCCTTCCGTACGCATGGACGCCGGAAAACGCGGCATAACCCGGGTAATCTGCCCGCCTTTGGTCGCACGCGCATCGCCAAAAAATTTAAGCTCTTCCGGCGTCAACAGATAGGTGACAAAACCTTCTTTTTCGGCAATCTGCTCAAAGCCGTAGCCACCCTGCTCCGGCGGGGTCAGTGTATCTTTCGGGGCAATCGTCTGCGCCGTTTTGATAGCGAAGTTAATCGGCGCGGCTTCTTTTTTGGCCGGAGTCGCCTGCTCCTGTTGATCCTGGGTAGCGGATGAACCGCAACCGACGACAAAGGCCAGCAGTAATGCGTAACCGGTTAATTTTAAAGTGTTTATCATCATTTACCTTTTTGTTTAGTTGGATTATTATTGCTTTACGTCAGAAATATTTTTTTCCTTTGCCGCAAAATCACGCCAATAAGTCGCTTTCAGTTCTCCCACCGGCAGCGAATCGTTTTTAGCGATGGCCTCTTGCAAACGCTGCGCTTTGGCCGGATCAAACCACCAGTATTTCAACACCGCCCAATTGTCAACCCCGTCTTGCAGATAGCGATCCACCACATATTCCGGATAGCTGTAACGATCCCAGTACAATAGCCAATCCGTTGCCTGATAAAATGTCATAAAGGTCGGTCGCTCTTCCGATACAATCTTGTCGATCTCCTGGATAATCTCGATGCGTTTTTTCGTGCTGAACTCAACATCATATTGGGCGCATAACGCGTCAACGCGCGGATTGGCAAAACCGGACACGTTATTGTTGTCTTCTTTGTTGGCCAGGCGGGAGTGATATGATGTTTCAGGGTTTGGCGGCAGGATTCCGCCCCAACGAACGTAAGTAACTTCAAAGCTGCGATCCATCATGATCTTCCAACGGGTATTGTCGTCCAAAAACTTCATTTCCAGATCAATTCCGTATTGACGCAGCATTTGCTGCATTGGGCCGACATGTAGTTCATCAGCTTTGGCAATGCCGATTTCCAGCTTAAACGGCTGGCCTTTTGCATTGACCAAAAAGCCTTCGGCATTGCGGTTTTTCCAGCCGGCTTCGGCCAGAAGCTGCATGGCTTTATCGGGATCAAAGGCAATCTGCTCATTGGCTGGATTTTCATAGATCGTGCCGGAATAATCGGAATTTTGTGGCGTCAACAGACCGAAAAACAACTCTTTATTCATCTTCTCCCGGTCAATCAAATAGCCGATGGCATAGCGCACCCGCTTATCATTAAAGGGAGGTTTACGCATATTAAACGTGAGGCCGTATTTTGTCGTCGGTTTTTGGGTATAAATTTCTCGCTTCTGCACCCAGCCCTTTTGGACGGCGTCGAAGTTGCTCTCCTCGGCCCATCGCTGCGGACGACGCTCGAAGAAGAAATCCTGCTCGCCTTTCTTCACTTTTTCAAATTCCAAAGCCGGATTATCCTTAACGACTTGAAAGTGAATTTTGTCGAAATTATAAACATATTTGCGCACTGGGTCGTTGGCGCCCCAATAGTCAAGACGGCGGGTCAGAGCGTAGGACTGCTGAATTTGAATATCGCTTTCCAACATCGTATATGGGCCGGTGCCGGGAAGCATCTTGAACTGATACTGTTGCAGATACTGCGTGCCGTTCAAATCTTTGAGGATATGATGCGGAAAAATAAGCATGCCGCTAAAATATAGCATGTTGCGCCAATTGAGCTCCTTGGCCTTTACCCTTACAATGTATTTACTTTCGGCCACCGGACGTTCCAATTTGCCATAAGTCAGCATACTGGATGGAAAAAGTATCGTTTCGTCCATGCGTAAATCCCACGTCGCTACGACATCATCGGCAATAACCGGCATCCCGTCCGACCAGCGCGCATCAGGGTTCAGCCGAAACCAAAAAGTCATCTTGTCATCAGAAACTTTCCAATGCGAGGCTAAACCCGGCATATATTCCTGAGTCACCGGATGCGCTTCCAGCAAACTTTCATAAATCATGCCACAGAACATGTAGTTTTCAAGATAATTTGAGAGCTGTCCGGTCGCCCGCATGGTGGCTGGAAAGCGCGGCATAATCCGCTTAATCTCTCCGCCTTTGGTGGCGCGGGGATCGCCAAAATACTTGATTTCTTCCGGAGTCGGCGCGGATGTCACAAAACCTTGTGCGGCGGCGATTTGCTCAAAGCCGTAGCCGCCTTGTTCCGCCGGCGTCTCCGTATCTTTTGGCGTCACGGTTTGCGCTGTTTGGATGGCAAATACCGGCGCGGTTTGACTTTTTTTAGCATCGGTTGCAACCGTGCCTTGCTCCTGAGTCGCCGGGCCGCCACAACCGGAAACAAGGAGAAGCAACAAGATTTTTATACAAAAACCAAATGTTTTCATTTTCTCAAATCCTTAATCATTTACTTGCCGGCGTCGGACAATGTTTTTTCCTTCTCGGCAAAATCCAGCCAATATTTAACTTCTACTTCACCGACCGGCAACGATTGGTCTTTTTTCTGGGCTTCGTCCAATTGGGCAATTTTGTCGGGATCGAACCACCAATAATAAAAAACGGAGCGATAATCGCCCTGATAGCGATCCACCATGTATTCTGGGTAACCGAACTTATTCCAGAACAGCAAACGGGTATAGGGCGCATAATGTGACAAAAGCATCGGGCACTCGGCCATCACGATACCGTCAATTTCCCGGATGAGTTCAATGCGCTTCTTTTGATCAAATTCCTTGTCATACAACGCACATATTTCATCAATCCGCGCGTTTTTAAACCCATAGATATTGTTATTGTCATTTTGGTCGGCTAAGCTGGAATGCCACATGGTTTCCGGATTCGGAAAATTTAAGCCGCCCCAACCTTGCGAATACATGGTAAAGGAGCGATCCATAATCGACTTCCACAGGGCATTGCCGTCGGCAAACTTGATCTGCATGTCAATGCCGTATTCTTTCAGCATCTGCTGAAAAGGTGTAATGACGAAATCGTTGGACTTTTCCACACCGATTTCAAACTGAAGCACTTTTCCGGCGTCGTTCACCAGCCAACCGTCGGCATTGCGCTTTTTAAAACCAGCCTCGGCTAATAGCGCTTGTCCTTTTTCGGGACTATATACAACTTTCTCGTTATTGGGATTTTCATAGACGGAGCCGGCAAACATGGAGTTTTGCACGATGTACTGGCCGTAAAACAGCTCCTCAATAAGCTTTTCACGGTTAAAAAGGTACATCAACGCTTTTCGGATGCGCTTGTCGTTGAACGGCCATTTGCGCATATTCAAGCCATAACCCTGCATACCCGACGGTTTTTGTGAAAAAACACGCCGTTTCTGCACCCAGCCTTTTTGCACGTCTTTATAATCGGTCTCTTCCACCCAACGCCGCGAATGCATTACGACAAAAAAATCCTGCTCGCCTTTTTTGAACTTTTCATACTCCAGGCTAGGATTGTCTTTGACGGTTTCAAACTTGATTT
The DNA here is from genome assembly GCA_964404765.1 of uncultured Gemmatimonadota bacterium. Taxonomy (GTDB): domain Bacteria; phylum 4572-55; class 4572-55; order 4572-55; family 4572-55; genus CAYOLL01. The sequence continues at coordinate 34,710 of CAYOLL010000045.1, forward strand.
TATCAAAATTGTATCGGAACTTGACCGCCGGGTTTTCGGCATCCCAATAATCTAAACGACGGGTAAAGGCGAATGAAACCTGCGTCTGCACATCGCTCTCCAGAATGGTGTAAGGTCCAGTGCCCGGCAAGACTTTGGATTGATATTGTTGCAGGTAATCCGTACCACTCATATTGCCAATCACATGCGCCGGAAAAATTGCCGTATTAGAGCCAAAATACAAAAAGTTGCGCCAATTCAACTCCCTGGCTTTGACCGCCACAATGTATTTTGTCTGGGCAACCGGCTGCTCAAATTTGCCGTAGGTGAGTTGTGAGGACGACTCTAAGATTGTCTCGTCCATCAACAATTTCCAGGTGGCGATGACATCATCTGCGACAACAGGCTGACCGTCCGACCAGCGCGCATCCGGGTTGATGCGGAACCAAAATTGCATCTTGTCATCCGAAATTTTCCAGTGCGAAGCCAGGCTTGGGATAAATTCCTGCGACACTGGATGCAACGCAATCAGAGACTCATAGAGCATGGTTTCAATAAGCGTATTCTCAGAATAACCGGCATTTTGCCCCTGTGTCCGCAAGGAAACCGGATAACGGCTGGTGATGGAGTTAAGCACGCCGCCTTTCACCGCACGCGAATCACCAAAAAATTTTGCGTCCTGCTCGGTAAAGGTGTAGGTCTGATAGCCAAGTTGGGCGGCCACTTTTTCAAAGCCATAGCCGCCTTGTTCCGCTGGTGTTTCCGCGTCTTTGGGGGCAGTGGTTTGCGCAGTCTTGATCGCCGCTTGCGGCAATGAGGAGGCCGCCGATTTTGCGCCGCCGTCGCCTTGCTGATCAGCGGCTTTGCCGCAGCCTGCAAAGCCGCTAAGTGTTGCAAGAATTACCAGTTTTATCCAGGTCTTCATGGTAAATATCTCCACGCTAAAAATTATTTGGCGTCGCTGACCGCAGACGCATTCTTAAATGATTCCCAATACTTGATCTCAACTTCGCCGACCGGCAAAGTCGTGTTGTTCTTTTGGGCAGCATCCAGAGCCGCTACTTTTTCCGGGTCAAACCACCAGTAAGTAAAAATGTCTTTATAGTCACCGACGTAGCGGCTTAAAACATATTCCGGGTAGCCAAAACGGTTCCAGAATAGCAAGCGTTCATACGGCGCATAATGGGATAGCAAAAACGGCAGCTCTTCCCATACAATACCGTCGATCTCGCGAATAATCTCGATTTGCTTCTTCCGGTCAAACTCTTGATCGTATTGTTTGCACAGCTCATCGACCCGTTTGTTTTTAAAACCATAAACGTTGGTGTTATCTTTCTCATCGGCTAATTTGGAATTAAACATGGTCTCCGGATTCGGATAACCTGTTCCGCCCCAGGCCATATAAAATATGGTAAAGCTGCGATCCATCAGGGCTTTCCATGACGCGCCCTGATCGACAAACTTGATCTGCAGATCAATGCCATTCTCTTTCAGCATTTGCTGAAACGGCGTGACGACTTGCTCGGCGCCTTTATCAATGCCGATTTCGATTTGGAATGGCTTGCCGTCTTTGACTAACCAACCGTCGGCATTGCGCTCTTTCCAGCCGGCTTCAGCCAAAAGCTGTTGTGCTTTCTCCGGATTATAGCTAAATTTTTCGTTATTCGGATTCTCGTAGACCGAGCCGGCTTGCATGGAGTTTTGAATGATATACTGATCCCGAAATAACTCTTTGTTCAGTTTTTCGCGATTAAACAAATACATGAAGGCATGGCGAATTTTCGTATCATTAAAAGGCCATTCGCGCATATTCAACATATAACCGGTCATGCCGGTGGGCTGCTCGGAAAACACGCGCCGCTTTTGGACTAAGCCATTTTTCACACCTTCAAAATCCGCTTCTTCCGCCCATTTTCGCGCCGACATGACCCGATAAAAATCATGATCGCCTTTTTTAAATTGCTCAAAAATCAACGACTCGTTGTCTTTGACCACGCCAAATTTGATTTTATCAAAGTTGCAAATATATTTGGCGGTTGGAGACTCCGCCGCCCAATAATCCAGGCGGCGCGTAACGGCAAACGACTGCTGGTTAACAAAATCCTTTTCCAGCAAAGTGTAGGGTCCGGTGCCGGGCAAGGTCTTAAATTGATATTCCGAAAGATAATCCGTTCCGGATAAATTGTTGATGATGTGCGCGGGATACAACACCATTGATGAGCCAAAGTATAACAAATTTCGCCAATTCAATTCTTTACATTTGACCGAGGCAATGTACTTTGACTCGGCTACCGGCTTGTCAAATTTACCATAAGTCAGCGTATTGGAAGGCTCCATCAGCGTTTCATCCATCATAAAGTTCCATGTCGCTACCACATCTTCGGCGGTCACCTCTTTGCCGTCTGACCAGCGGGCGTTGGGATCGATGCGAAACCAATAATGCATTTTGTCTTCAGAAATCTTCCAGTGCGAAGCCAAAGCCGGCACATATTCCCGCGTCACCGGATGGGTCGACAAAAGCCCTTCGTACATTAAAGTTTTAAGCGTATTATTTTCTTCATAGCCGGCATTTTGCCCTTCCGTGCGCAGGGTGACCGGAAAGCGGGTCGAAACATGCGTCAATAAACCACCCTTAACGGCGCGCGGATCACCAAAGTACTTTTGATCTTCCGGCGTAATCACGTAAGTTTGATAGCCCAAGCTCTCGGCGATGGCCTCAAAACCGTAGCCGCCTTTGTCGGCCGGTGTTTCCGTATCTTTCGGGGCAATGCTTTCGGCGGTTTTGACGGCAAGCTGCGGTATTGCGACAGCGACTTGCTTTGCGCCACTATCCTCTTGTTGATCAGCAGCTTTGCCGCAGCCAATCAGACCGCAAAGTGTTGCAAAAACTGCAAATTTTGTCCAATTTTTCATGATAAATATCTCCACGCTAAAATTTATTTGGCGTCGCTAAGCGCCGACGCATTCTTAAACGCTTCCCAATATTTGACATCCACTTCGCTGGCAACCGGTAAAGTCGTGTTGTTCTTTTTGGCTGCTTCCAAAGCGGCAATTTTTTCCGAATCAAACCACCAGTAGGTAAAAACATCGCGATAATCGCCGTAATCGTAACGGGCCAGCATATATTCGGGATAGCTGACACGGTTCCAGAATAAAACCCGTTGATAAGGCGCGTAAAGTATCAATAAAAACGGCAGTTCTTCCCACACGATTCCGTCGATTTCGCGGAGTATTTCGATCTGTTTTTTGCGATCAAACTCTTTATCATACAAAGCGCACAATTCATCCACACGCTTATTCTTAAAGCCAAAGATGTTGGTATTGTCGTTTTTATCGGCCAGGCTGGAATGAAACATGCTTTCCGGATTCGGATAAGACGATCCGCCCCAGGCCATGTAATCCATTGTAAAAGTGCGCTCCATCAGCCCTTTCCACGAAGCGTTCGAGTCTACAAACTTAAGCTGCAGATCAATGCCGTATTCCTTCAACATTTGTTGGAATGGCGTGGCCGTCGCCTCATCGCTTTTTTCAATGCCGATCTCGATGCGGAACTCTTTTCCGTCTTTGACTAACCAGCCATTAGCGTTACGCTCTTTCCAGCCGGCTTCCGCCAAAAGCTGCATGGCTTTTTCCGGATTGTAAGCAAACTTTTCATTGTTGGGATTTTCGTAAACCGACCCGGAAAACATGGAATTTTGGATAATGTATTGCCCGCGGTATAGCTTCTGAATCAACTCTTCTCGATTGAACAAATACATAAAAGCGTGACGAATGCGCTTATCGTCAAAAGGCCATTGGCGCATGTTGAGCATGTAGCCTTGCATGCCGTTAGCCCTTTCGGTAAAGATACGCCGTTTTTGAATCCAACCATTTTTGACATTGTCAAAATCGGTTTCCTCAGCCCATTTTTGCGCGCTCATGACAAGGTAAAAGTCAAAGTCGCCTTTTTTAAACTGCTCAAAAATAAGCGACGGATTGTCTTTGACCACGCCAAATTTGATCTTATCAAAGTTGAACAAATGCTTGGTGGCTGGGTTTTCAGCGCCCCAATAATCCAAACGGCGGGTCATGGTAAAGGATTGCGAATTCTTGAAATCGCTCTCAAAAAACGTATACGGCCCCGTTCCCGGCAATGCTTTGAACTGATATTGACTTTGATAATCGGCGCCCGTCAAATTTTTGAGAATGTGGGCGGGATAAATGGCCATGCCCGCGCCAAAATATAGCAAGTTTCGCCAATTCAGATCTTTACATTTGACCGTAACGAGGTATTTGCCTTCGGCGGTCGGACGTTCAAACTTTTCATAAGTCAGAATGTTGGAGGGTTCCAGCAACGTCTCGTCCATCATAAAATTCCAGGAAGCGATCACATCCTCGGCAGTCACGGGTTCCCCGTCCGACCAGCGGGCGTCAGGGTTTACGCGAAACCAAAACTGCATTTTATCGGCTGAAATTTTCCAATGACTGGCCAGCAAAGGGACATACTCCCGCGTCACCGGATGCGCCATGAGCAGCGTCTCAAACATCAAGCCTCTGATTAAGGAGTTTTCCGAATATCCGGCATGTTGACCTTCGGTGCGCATAGTGATTGGAAAACGCTCGGATACGAACGTGAACAGCCCGCCTTTGACGGCCCGCGGATCACCAAAATATTTCTGCTCTTCCGGCGTGATCACATAGGTTTGATAGCCCAGACTTTCGGCGATGGCTTCAAAGCCGTAGCCGCCTTTATCGGGCGGTGTTTCCGTATCTTTCGGAGCGGTGTTTTCGGCGGTCTTGACGGCGTATTGGAGAATTGCGGCAGGGGATGCCGCAGTCGTATTATTGATGGGTTGTTCGTTACTTTGTCCGCATGAGCTTGCCAGAACATTAAGAATAATGATCTGACAGAATAAAAGAGACTTCCGGGTCATAAGCGTTCCTTAAAATTTGCCAAAGTGTAATGTCAGATTAAGTGAGAGACCTGCAGTTTTTATAGAAGAGTGCACAAGTAAAACCGATTTAGGCTAAAAATGCAAGAAATTTTTTTGAATTAGCTGAATTTATAAAATTTCCTGAATTATTCATAAATTTTGCAGCAATTCCCGCGATCTTATTCGAGTTGAATGTCATAGAGGGAGGCAATAGTCA
>CAYOLL010000046.1:0-39597 GCA_964404765.1 uncultured Gemmatimonadota bacterium
TGAAGAACAAAACCCTTAGGGTGAACTTACCCAAAGTTATTAAATTGACGTTCCTAAGTGACTATAAACTATAAACAGAAACTTGTACCAAGAGCCGTTTTTTTATAAACTCGGCGTTCTCTGCGTCCCTGCGTTGCGATATTTTTGCCAAAAAAAAGCAAAGATTTTAGTTAGCCTGGATTATTCACCAAGCACACCACGAAGAAAGGAAGTTAGGGAAGAGTAAGAAGATATAAAGATTGATGCTAAAAACTTTATTTTGAGCAGCAGTTTTTATATCTCTTTATATTTCAATGACTTCCCTTCCCTTCCCTTCCTTCCCTTCTTCGTGGTGAATAATTCAGGCTAGATAATACTAACAGGTTTCCAAATCCTGTTAGGTCTGAGACGGCAAAGCAGTCATATCTATTATCAGATTATCAATCAACCGTGTTTTGCCAATCCACACCGCGACGGCCAGCAGAACTAAGCCGCCAAGTTCGGAGATCGCCGCCAGGTTGTCGCCATTGACGATCTCAATGTAGTCGATTTTAGCCGCGGGCGCGGTTTCGATCAGCTCGCGCATTTGATCCAAAATAACTTGCTTGCCGCGCTGGCCGTTTTCGATCAACCTTTGCGCCAGTTGCAACGCCTGCGATAAAACCAACGCCTCCTGCCGCTCCGTTGCCGATAAGTAGATGTTGCGTGAGCTCATGGCCAGACCATCCGGCTCGCGCACAATCGGCCCAACGACGATTTCAAGCGGCATATTCAAATCAACCGCCATCTTTTTAATAATAATCGCCTGTTGCGCATCCTTTTGGCCAAAGATCGTCACCTGCGGCTGAACAATGTTGAATAATTTCGCGACAACTGTGGCCACCCCGCGAAAGTGCCCGGGCCGTGAAGCGCCGCACATCTTGCGGGCTATCTCGCCCGGCTCGATAAATATCGCAAAACCGGGCGGGTACATGATCTCGTTCGTCGGTGTAAACAGGAAGTCGCAGCCGACTTCCCGCAGCAAGGCGCAGTCCCGTTCCATATTGCGCGGATATTTGGCCAGATCCTCCTGTGGCCCAAACTGAGTTGGATTGATAAAAATACTGACCACCAGAATGCCGGCCTTAGCCTTGGCCATACGCATGAGTGTCAAATGACCTTCGTGCAAATAACCCATGGTCGGCACAAAACCAATCGTCTTGCCGGCCTGTCGCAATTGCAACATGCGCGCCTGCATTGTGTGGGCGCCGTCAATAATTTCCATTGTCGGTCCTTAGTTAAAGTTATAGAGATGCCATCTTTACTGACGCCGCGATGCGCAAACCATCACGATTGTACATCGTCTAATTGTTAAAGATGGCATCTCTAATCTTTATCAACAAGGTCAAGTTATCAACTCAACAAAGCTTCCAGTTCATCGACTTCTTTAGGAATGCGCACGGATAAATTTTCGAGGCCGGTTTCGGTAATCAACACGTCGTCTTCGATACGCACGCCCAAGCCCTCATCTTCGATATAAATGCCGGGCTCAACAGTGAGCACGTTATTCACCGCAAAGACCCACTCGTCTTTGCCTGGCGAGACATCATGCACATCCAGCCCAAGTGAATGGCTAACCCCGTGTTTCCAGTATTTTTTATACCGCCTGGCCTCACGCAGTTCTGCATCTTCCGGCTCGTCCGGCTTTTCATCGGGCTTGGCTTCTTCCGGCTTCAGGCCAAGTTTTTGGCAGACCTTAGCCTCTAATTTTTGCACCGTCTCGTTAAATTCCTTATACTTGACGCCGGGCTTAATCAGCTTGAAAATATCGCGCTCCAGGTCCAACACAGCCTGATACACCTCCCGCTGCCGCGATGTAAATCTGCCGGACACCGGAAATGTACGGGTTATATCCGATGCATAGTAGTGATATTCCACACCGGAATCCAATAACAGCAAGGCATTTTCGGGTATAACTGCGTCGTTTTTTTCGTAATGGAGGATTGTGGCATTTTTGCCGGAGCCTACAATGGGCAGAAACGCGATATCCGTTGCGCCGTTTAACTTATATTGATATTCCAGATAGGCTTGAAAATGCGCTTCGTTTTGACCGGGGCGGCAGTTTTTCATGGCGGCGACAAAACTGTCGGCGGTAATGTCAATCGCTTTTTGAATCAGCGCGACCTCTTCCGGAAATTTAATTAAGCGCAAATTAGTAAGCAAAACGCCGGCTTTTTTAAAGCGCAGGGTCGGAAAACGATCGCGAATTTGAGTAATCAGCGTCAGCTCGCGATCCGGCGGTTCATGCAATTTATGCGGGCGCGGGTTGATATAAAGCACGTCGGCCATACCGGCATACGTCTCGATGGCCGGCAGCAAATCATCCACAAATTGAATGTGTTTGATGCCGGAGCGTTCACTTGCCTCAGCTTTATCCATGGCCTTGCCTTCCCATTCGATTCTGGCCGGACTTTGGTTTTCGATAAACAAAACTTCCTTGTTTTTATCGCCGTCGGGATACAGAATAACCGCGCTATGCGGAAAAGGAATGCCGGTCAAATAATAAAAATCGTTGTCCTGACGATACTTGTACATGTTATCGTGCGTTTTGACACAGATCGGCGCCGCCATGAGCAGGGCCATGCGCTTGCCTTCTCCGGCGGCCATTGCTTCCACGAAACGCTGCCGGTTACGGCTAAAAAAATCTTTATTCAACATTTGCAACTCCTTTTAAGTGATTATGCCTATATTTTAACACTTTTTTTACACTCTAAACGATCAGACTCTCAGGACTTGGAAGGTTATTGCACAATCCTCGTTCCCAAATTCTATTTGGGAACGCGCTTGCCGACGAAACTGTGTTTCGTATTTCGTTACTCTGATTGAAGATAGTGGAAACAGAGTTTCCGATACAAGTGCGTTCCCAATCAGAGATTGGGAACGAGATACGTCGCTTGAAATTCAAGTATCCATTTAGACTTTTGCCAGGTCTACTAACATCGGACGGTCAGCGATAGTCTTGTAATAATAACTTTTAATAATGCGCTTATCCAGCATCAGGAAAATACCGGGCATACGCAAAGAATCTCCGATAATCAGACCCAGCCCGTTGCCTTTCAACACTCCGGCCACAAAACCACGCCATAACGCAGACATACCAAACAACTGCTGCAACCGGCCACGCCCCAGGCCAAAAGCGCGATATAAACGACACTCCGGGTCGCTAATACGCGTGACATCATGGAGTTCATATTTGGCAAAAAACGTCTGCGCCTGCTGATCCGTGCCCATGTGCACCAGCGTAATACGTGTCCCGGCCTGCTCAAGCTTGCGGCGCAGACGCGCAACTTCGGTAAGTGTTTCCCGGCAAAAAATACAGCCAAAGTGTCGTAGAAAAATGATCAGATGCGGCTCTTTTACAGCCACCTCATGAAGTGTGCGCCCATCAGCCGTGCAAACTTCCTGAACAGCGCTGTCAAAGTTAATATTCTGATTGTCTTCATGGGCTTCCGCTTCGCACACGCGGTAGAGAATAAGCCCAAATGGCAACCACCAGATTAAATCATTGGTCAGCAATGTAGCGCCAAATTGTGACGGCAACCCCTGAAAAATAACCGCATAAGCAAAGCCAAATGGGCCCAGCACCTTGCCTGCCAACCCCACCAGCACAATCGGCCAATGGCGCAGCGGATTTACCGCGGCAATAGCATAACCCAAGCCATACACGCCGATAACCATCGCCAGACCTTGCCATATACTCGGATACAGCGGGCGTGGGATGCCCAACCAGTCAAAGTAAAAATTGGGTTTAAGAATATTCAGCGCTGCCCATAGAAGATTATACAGCGCCGCAGCCAGCAAAACATGGGTCATCCAGAGTTGATTTTCCGATTTCGGCGGCATTTTTACTCCTTCATGCCTTCAAAGATATAACGGGGATACCCTTCAGGGTGAAAGCCGAACAATGCGCCAGGCATTATGGGCTTCATAAATGTATTTGATGCGATCATGCAGACGGTCGGGCCGGCCTTGCCAAAACTCAATAGATGTCGGTTTAAGCTGATAACCGCCCCAGTGTGGCGGGCAAGGAACTTCCAGACCTTCGTAGCGTCGGGTTAGCGTTTCCAATTGTTGCTCCAAAAAATGCCGGTCAGGAATGACTTCACTTTGATTGGAAGTCCAGGCGCCCAGTTGGCTGCCCCGCGGCCGCGTCCGAAAATATTCCTTTGACTCATCGGCGGCTACCTTTTCGACCTTACCCTCGATGCGCACTTGCCGCCCAAGTTCGGCCCACCAGAAGGCCAGCGCTGCCTGGGGATTTTCCGCTAACTGCGCTGCTTTGGCGCTGTTATAGTTAGTAAAAAAGACAAATCCGGCAACGTCAACGCTTTTTAGCAAGACCACGCGGGCCGCGGGCTGATCGTTCTGATCAACGGTAGCTAAAGTCATGGCATTAGGTTCCGGGCATTGGGCCTCTACCGCTTGTTCAAACCAGGCCTGAAATTGTTGAATGGGATCCGGATTAACATCCGTTTCCGTCAGCGCCGAAAAAGCGTATTGTTCCCGTAATGCGTTGATTGACAGCATATTAGGGCCTCATTCATAAAAGGGTTTTATGCGTTTTTTATGACTTAAATCAAATCAATCAATTTTTGAAAATCATCGTCATCAACAAAAATAGGAGGCTCATACTTGTTAAGTATTTCTCGATAATACTTTAACGCTTGAGATTTTGAATTAAATATATTACTTCCAATTTTTAGTTCTCTTCTTTTTTTCATCTATTCTCCAAGCCTGAAGATCCATAGAACGTCACGGTTAGGCGCAGGCGGCTGAGGACAAAGACGGGAAAATATCAGATGGACACCACCGGCGGAGGTGATGTCCATCTTTTTAAAACTACGGCTTCTTCACATCAATTACCGGCAGGGGCTGCTCGTTGGCTTCGATGGTCATCGTGTCGGTGGCGACGGCGCATTTCGTGCCGGAATCGTCGGTGACGGTCAGCTTGACGGTGAACTTGCCCGGCCGCTGGTAAGTGTGCGCCGGGCGGATGCCGCGGCCCTTGCCGCCATCGCCGAAATCCCACTCAAAAGTCAGCTTGCCGTTTTCGGCGTCCTTGCTGGCCGAGCCGTCGAAGAAGACTTCGCAGTTGGCCGATTTGATGCAGACTTTTTGATCCGGGCCGGCGTCGGCCACCGGCGCGGCGTTGATAAAGACGGTTACGGCGTCGGAATGACTGCCGCAGCTTGAGCCGGAATTGTCCTTGACCGTCAACACGACGTTGTATTTGCCCGGCTTGTCATACTTGTGCTTGACTTCCACGCCTTGTCCTGTCTGACCATCGCCAAAATCCCACATAAATTCGGAGATTTTGCCGTCGGAATCAAAGGACTTGCCGCCGTTAAAGGTCAGCTCGTCGCCCGGACAGGCTTTTTTGCTGCCGCCGGCGTTGGCCATGGGCGGCGTGTTGATCGTGACGATCAGGGCGTCGCTGTCGCTGGCGTTGCATGAACCGGAATTGTCGCCGATGGTCAACGAAACGGTGTACGTGCCGGAACGCGGGAAGGTGTGGGTCGGCGTGGCCCCGCTTTCCGGTTTCGATTTGTCGCCAAAATCCCAGGTATAGGTGACGACGGAGCCGTCCGGGTCAACCGATTTGGTGGCGTCAAAGGTGACGGTGGTGCCGCAGACGGTCATGTCCGGGCCGGCGTCGGCCACGGGTGGTTGATTGACGTGGACTTGAATCGTAGTTTCGTGGGATAGCTCGGCGTTTTTGGCGTCGTCGGTGACTTTCAGTTTCACCGCGTAATCGCCGGGTTTGTCATATTTGTGGGTGGTTTTGACGCCGATGCCGGTTTTGCCGTCGCCAAAATCCCAGGCGTAGGTCAGTTCTTTACCATCGGGGTCGTGGGAACTCGTGCCGTCAAAGACGATTTGATCGGCGGTGCAGAAAATGCGGGCGCTGATGCCACTCAGGTCGCGCCCGCCGGTGCCGCCGTGCGTATCGGCTTTGGCCACCGGCGGAAAGTTGACCACTACGTTGGTATTGTCAAGGCCGGTATTGCAGGTCGTGTTAGAGTTGTCTTTGACGGTCAACGCGACGAGATAGCTGCCCGGTTTATCGTAAACATGGCTGACTTTGACGCCGCTACCCTTTTGCCCGTCGCCAAAATCCCACTCGTACGCCGTAATCGGATCGCCGTCGGCATCAGCCGAGGCTGAAGCATCAAACTCGAACGTCTCGCCGGGACGGATAATCCCGCCGGGGCCGGCCACCGCTTTGGGCGGCGTGTTGATGCGGATCATCTTGACATCGGCGTTGCGGTCGGTGCGTGTGCCGGAATTGTCGCGCACCATCAATTGCACTTCGTACGAGCCGCTTTTGGCGTAGAGATGATAGGGATTTTGGCCGCGCCCGGTGGCGCCGTCGCCAAAGTCCCACAGATATTCGATGATTTGACCGTCAGCGTCGCTGGATTTTTGGCCGGAAAAGTGAACTTTGCCCACGCAAATCACCTCGTCCGGGCCGGCGTCGGCCAACGGTGGAAAGTTGATGCGCGCCCAGACGGTATCGTTATCGGTCGCGCAATTTAGGCCGGAATCGTCCTGAACCGTCAACACGACCGGATATTTGCCGGGTTTGTCGAAGGTATGCTTGGTTTCCGGACCGTCGGCAGTGGAGCCATCGCCAAAAGTCCATTTGTGGGCGGTCAATTTGCCGTCGCTATCGCGGGAACCGGCGTCTTTAAAGATCACGATATCGCCGGCGGCGGCGCGTCTTTCCACGCCGGCCTGGGCTGTGGGCGGATAGTTGACTTCGACGGTCAGTTTGGCCCCGGCGCGGTTGCAGGTGGAGCCGGAGTTGTCGACGACCGTCAAATCCACATCGTAGACGCCGGGTTTTTCGTAGGCGTGTTCGACTTGCTCGCCTTGCACCGACGGGCTGTTGTCGCCAAACGACCAGTAATAGGTAATGGGAATATACCAGCTTGAACTTTTGCCGATAAATTTAACCTTTTCGCCGATACAGACCTTGCGCGGCCCGGCGGTTTCGGCCTCGGCATCGGGCGAAATAAAAACTTTCACTAAAACGGTATCCTGATCCACATTGCACGTGGTTTGGGAGTTGTCCTTCACCGTCAACACGGCAAAGAACTCACCTGGCTTGGCGTATGAATGCTCGGCCCGAACACGCTTGTCTTTGGCCGAACCGTCGCCAAAATCCCACTCGTATTCCAGGGCAAAGCCTTCGGGATCATAGGATTGTGCGCCGTCAAAAATGAGTTTTTCGTCGATACACAGGTTGCGCACTTTGTTGACGCCGGCGTTGGCCACCGGTTGGCCGTTGATAACTACATTCATGGCCGCGGTGTCATAGGCGTCGGTCATACCGCTATTGTCGCGCACGGTCAGGCTGACTTTGTATTTGCCGGACACGCGATAGGTGTGCGAGACTTGCGGGCCATTGCCCTTGGTGCCGTCGCCAAAATCCCATACGTAGGTGTCGATCAGGCCGTCGTCATCCACCGAACCGGCGGCGTCAAAAGAAACCGTGTAATCGCAGATGACCAAATCCGGGCCGAGATGGGCCTTGGGCGGGTTGTTGACGATTACGGTGACTTCATCTTTGCTGCGGTCACAGCGGCTTTTGGAATCGTCAATGACAGTCAGGGTGACTTTATACGGGCCAGGATTTTTGTAGGCATGAGTGGTGGCATAGCCGCGTCCGGTCGTGCCGTCGCCAAAGTCCCAAATGTACTCAACAATTTTGCCGTCATCGTCATAGGATTTGGCTCCGTCAAAATGGACGGTGTGGCCGACGCTGGTGACCTGATCGGCCCCGGCATTGGCGACGGGCGGCTCGTTGATAATCACTTCAATGGCCTTAAAGCCCACATCACACGGCACACCGGAATTGTCGTAAGCGGTCAGCGAGACGGTGTAAACGCCGGACTTTTCGTAGCGATGGGTGGCTTTGACGCCGTCGGCTTTGTTGCCGTCGCCAAAGTCCCACTCAAAAGTCAGCGCGTCCTTGTTGGCGTCGCTGGAGCGGGAGGCGTCCACAAAGATGGTGTTGCAGTCGCCCGTGCGGTCGTCCACCACTTGCTTTTTGAGATAGTCGGGCAGTTCGGATGAGCGCAGCTTCAGCACCTGACCGTCGCCGCTTTTGACATAAAACACCAAATCGTTGTGATTAAAATTGCCTTTCAGAATGGTGAAGCACCACAGCCCGTTGCGCTCCTGGGCGGTCAAATCATACTTGACTTCTTCCCAATGCTCGGCGGAAGAAGTGATGCTGACCTGGTTTTTGTCGATGAGATATTGCGTGTCGGTCCATTCGCTGTTGCCGCCGGTGACCGCCGGCAGGGTACGCTGCGGCGTTTGCAGAAACATATTGTTGTCACTGTCAAAATCCCACAAATTCATCGTAATGGATGTTACGTCTTTGGGAACTTCAAACGGGCAGGCGTAGATAACTTCGCCGCGGGCATCCGGCAGGCGGAAGCTCCACTCGAACGCGAAGGTGGCCATATCGGGCGGGAAAACATTCTTGGCCGGATCAATGCTGAAAGCCAGCTTGTAGAGATTACCATCATCACCGGATTTGCCCTGAATGATGACTTTAAAAAAGTAGTTGCCGCTAACCAGCTCGCCTTGTTTGGGCACAAAAGCGCCGACAGTTACCCAACGGTTATCGGCCGCCGGATTTTCCCCAAAAGTCCGACTAAAAAGCTGTTGCCCGGAGCGATAATTGCCCGTTGGATCAACACCCTGCGCGTCCTTGTCGGTATACGCGCCGGCTCCGCCGTACACGGAGAATTCGGTCTGTGTGTTCCAGCCGTTGTTGAGCTCATCCACATTGCCGCCGGCATCCGGGTCGAACACCCGCAAATAGATGCTGTCCTGGGTCGCGCCGGCCGGAATTTGAAAAAAGATGATGTTGGTATAGTCGTCATCGCCCCAATCTTTGGGACTGGCGCTGCCAAAAGTACATAGATACGGAATGTTCAATTCCGGGTGCGGGACAATGTTGGCCGCTGCCTGACCGGCAAACATCGCCATCAACAAAATTGTCAATAAATTACGCTTGAGCATAAACTCCCCCTTTTTTATGCGTGTTTACAAAAAATGATCTCATCAAAATGAACGGTCAATTGTAAAGGGATTTGCCGAAAAAGTCAAGGTTTTATTGGATAGATTGGGTAGATGTGGCGGCGGGTTTGGGTGGTGGATGATGCCAAATCATTTAAAAAATCAGTACAACCTTGGACAGTGTAATTTTGAACCCGCGTCGCGATGTGCGGGCCGTAGTTTATTGGCGAAGCGGGCAGTTTGTGGTTACTTTTGCCGGAAAATCACGTCTCATCCAGGCTACAACTCCAGCGTAGCGCTTGCCCCGGATTTAATCAGCATTTGCCCGGTTTTCACATACAAGGCAACGGTTCTGGGCCGGCTCCCACCCACATCTTTGGCCGCGATGCGAAGATTATACTGCTGCAACAGACTTCGTACGGCGGTGATATTTCGATCCCCGATATCAAAAATCCGTCCCTGATCCAAGATGTTTGAGCCGCCGGCCAGTTTAATAATCAGGTCTTCCGGCAAACAGTTGTAGGCGATTAGTCGCGCCAGCAGTTTCGGAATCGCCGTATCGACAAAATAACCCGGCCGACCAATCGACAACGACGGATTGATTGTGGAGTCCGGCAAAGCAATATGCAACAGTCCGGCCACACGCTTTTCCGGCTCATATACCGCCAGAGCGATGCAGGGGCCCAGAGCAAATGTTTTTAGCACATCATCCGGGTTATTGGAAAGAACAATATCACCCGTTTTTACAATTTTTGTCGCCATAGTCTTTCAATTATGAGTTCGATTTATATTTGTTATTTGTTATTTGTTGATGCGATGGTTAGTTTCGCAGGAGCGCCAGAATCGCTTTGGCGATGGAAGACAGCGGCAGAAGCCGCTCCACGCCGCCGCGTTCGTAGGCGACTTTTGGCATTCCATAAACAACACAACTTGCTTCGTCTTGCGCAATCGTGCGGGCGCCCATTTGCCTCATGGCCAGCATCCCGCCGGCGCCATCGTTGCCCATTCCGGTCAGGATCACTCCAACAGCATTAGCGCCGACTTGTTCGGCCACGGATTGGAACAGAACTTCCACCGACGGGCAGTGCCCGCAGACGATTTTGCCGGCTCTGCATTCGACCAGATATTCACCGCCGGAGCGACGCACCATCAAATGTTTATCACCCGGGGCAATTAAGACCCGCCCGGCTAAAATTTTATCGCCGGTCTTGGCTTCTAAAACTTCAAGTGCGCAAATATCGTTTAAACTGTCGGCAAAATGTTTGGTGAATCCAGGAGGCATGTGTTGCACCATCACCACGCCGGGCATTGTCGGCGGTAAGTCTTGCAAAATCTGGCGAATCGCGACGGTGCCGCCGGTCGAAGCGCCGATGGCAATGACTTTGTTGGTAGATTCCGCCAACGCTTTTCTGGTGGTTTTCTGGACGGGACGCGAAGATGGCGCAGCTTTCCACGCACTGACGTTGGTTGCCGCGGCAATTTTGACTTTTTCCTGCAAATCTTTCAACATTGCCTGCAGCCCGCGGGCGACATCAACTGCCGGTTTCGTCACCACCTCGACGGCGCCGGCCTCCAATGCCGCTAATGTCAAAGCCGCGCCTTTTTTAGTCAGGGCGCTGACCACCACTACCGGCAAGGGATATTGCGGCATCAGTCGGCGCAAAAATTCCACGCCGTCCATGCGCGGCATTTCGATATCCAGCGTTAGTACATCGGGGTCGAGTTCGAGGATTTTATCCCGCGCCGAATACGGATCGCCTGCCGTGCCGACGACCTCGATTTCCCGATCTAACGCCAGCCCTTGTGACAGGATATTTCTTACCAGGGCCGAATCATCTATGACTAAAACTTTTATTTTTTTCATAACGGTTCACGGTTCACGGTTCAGCGGTTCACGGGTTTTGTTGGTTGTATTTTTGGAGGTAGTTGATGAAACCGCGGATGGCGGCGCGAGTTCGCCGAGCTTGCTCGTAGACATCGCTGAATTCATCGCTTGAAATATAGGCTTCATCTAATGCGACATAAAGTTCGCTTTGCACTTCGGTGCACGATCGCTTGGCATAGCGCAAAAACCGAATAAATTCCGCGTTGGATTCTGAATCAAATCCTTCGGCGATATTGTGCATAGCCGAGCCTGATGCGGTTTGGATTTGCTTTCGTAAGCCAAAATCTTTGTCAAATCCCGGCTTTTTTGTAAGTTGATACACCTTCTGGGTCAAAACACGCGCCAACTGCCACGCTTCAATATCTTCAAATCTTTTAATCCCCATCGTCATCCCCAAACCGTTGAACCGTTGAACCTCATCCTAATTTTTGATAAACCGCCGGTCGAATATACTGAAACATGCCGTTGGTTCGATCGACATTTTCCGAATGCCCGACAAACAGAGAGCCGTCTTCATCCAGATGCTGATAAAATTTTTCGATGACCAAATGCCGGGTCGGGTTATTGAAGTAGATCATGACATTTCGACAAAAAATAGTCTGGAACTGTCGCTTAAACGGATATTTAGCCCGGATCAGATTGAATCGGCGAAAGAAAAGCAGCCGCTTCAATTCCTTGCGGACTTCCCATACACCCTCACCCAGTGACACAAAATAGTTTTGTATATACGACCGGGGCAACTTGGAAATTTGCTCCTCCGTATATAAGCCGTCGGTTGCTTTTTGTAAGACTGCCGAGGAAATGTCGGTGGCCAGGATGGCCGTGTCAATTAACCGCAATTCGTCCTGAAAATATTCGCGGACCAACATGGCGATGGTATACGCTTCCTCGCCGGTGGAACAGCCGGCGCACCAGATGCGGATATCATTCCGCTGCGACTGGCGCAGGCCATCGGCGATTTTAGGCAGGACGGTTTCTTTGAAATAGTCAAAATGATCCTTCTCGCGAAAAAAGTAGGTGTGATTGGTGGAGAGCCGATCCACCATGACGGACAGCGCCTGCCCGGTCTTGTCGTTGACGACATAATCGTAATAATCCTTGAATGTCCTGAAACCGCCCTCGGTCAGAATTTTGTGCAGTCGGGCATAAACCAGCGTTTTTTTATGCTCATCCAGATTAATGCCAAAATAATCGCGAACCAGGCTGCTAATTAATTTAAACTCGTTTTGGGTCAGGCGCATAATTTAGGGTTCACGGTTCAGGGTTTCGGGTTCAACTAACGGAAAACCTAAGGGTTAAAAGACAAACCCTTAGGGTCAAAATTGCCAAATTTGCCGCTTGGAGCGGAGTAGGTTCACGGTTCAGGGTCTGGCATCTTTCAACCATGAACCCGTGAGCCGTGAACCGTTGAACCTTTCTTAAAACTTCTGCAAATCCTCATCATCTAAAACAATGGCTTTCTCACGCAGACCTTTTGGCTCTTCTTTACCGTTATGGCTTTTTTTGCCGGCTTTAGCCGCCGTAAAGACGCCGCCGCGCTTCAAGCCGGGACCCTTGGTCGGGTGCACGGCCTGGTGGACCGCCACAGTTTCGTTTCTGGCGCCCGAAGCGGTAAAACTGGCTTGCTGGCGCAGTCGGAAGTTGCCAATCATCTGCTTGACCTGCATGGTCTGGCCGGACATTTCCTCGCTGGCGGAGGCCAATTCTTCCGCGCTGGAGGTGTTGGATTGAATCACTTCATCCACCTGGGTCAGACCCTGGTTGATCTGCTCGATGCCCTGGGCCTGTTCCTTGGATGCCGAGGCAATCTCGCCTACCAAATCGGTCACTTTGGTCGTGTGCATGACAATCTCTTTTAATGACTTGGAGGTCTCAATGGTAGTCTTCACACCGGCCTCGGTTTTTTTCAACGAGTTCTCGATGATTTCGGCTGTTTCTTTGGCCGCTTTGGCGCTGCGCTGGGCCAGGTTGCGCACTTCTTCCGCGACAACGGCGAAGCCTTTGCCATATTTGCCGGCCCGGGCCGCTTCCACCGCCGCATTCAACGACAACAGATTGGTCTGGAAGGCGATCTCTTCGATGGTCTTGATAATCTTGGAGATATTTGAGGATGACTCGCTGATGTCGTTCATGGCTTTGCTCAGTTGCAGCATCATTTCGTTGCCCGTCTCTGCGCTGGCTTTGGCCTGCGATGACAGCAGATTGGCCTGTCCGGCGTTGTTGGCGCTTTGCTGCACCTGCGAAGTAATCTGCTGCATAGAGGAAGACACTTCTTCCATAGAACTGGCCGATTCCGACGCGCCCTGCGACAAAGCCTGGCTCGATTCGGAAATCTGCCGCGACGCGGAATTAACCTGATCGGTGGCGATGGCGATTTGCGCCAGCGTTTCATTCAGCGCATCTAACGTGGTATTGAGCGAATCTTTCAGGATGGCGTGATCGCCCAGATAATTGCCGGTAACTTTCACGTCTAAGTTGCCCTTGGCCATCTCCTTCATGCAGTCGGAAGTTTCGGTGACCGGATTGATAATGGCATCCATCGTATCATTAATGCCCTTGATGACATCACGATAGCCGCCTTTGAATTTATCGGCGTTGCCGCGCACTTTCAGGCGGCCTTCCGTCCCGGCCTTGGCCAGATCGGTGGTTTCGACAATCAGATTTTGCACATTGTCTTTCAGCGCGACCATGGAGTTCCCCAGTCGGTCGTTGGCCGATTTTGCCGCCACTCTGATGGCCAGATTACCGGCGGCGATATTATCTGCCGTATTGGCAGTTTCGGCCAAATATTCAATCATCAGATTCAAATTTTCTTTCATATCGTTGAAATCACCGCTATACACTGCGGTGATTTTTTCGGGAATTTCGCCCCGGCTGATCCGATCCAGATACTCCCCATTGACTTTTAACGGGCGGGCGTAGGCGTCCATAATATCGTTCACGCCCTGCACAATGCCGCGGAACTCAAAGTTGATTTTTTCCGCATCGCTCCGTTCATTCAGCTTGCCGTTGATCACGCTGTCTATTAAGCGCTTGGTTTCACTCAATAAAGAATTAAGAATATCATTAATATTGCGGGTGAAAAATATGCCCAGGATCAAGGCAAAAATCAAACCGGTGGCTACCGCGCCGACCAGGAGTTTGTTGGAAAATGAGGCAATGGCATCGGCTTCCACATTTGCATCCTCAGCAATTTTGGCATTGATCTCCAGAATTTGGCCAAGCAGGGTTTCCGCTTCGGTGAAAAGATCGGTTTCTTCGCCGAGCGTAAATTCCAGGGCCCGGGTTTGCACGGTCGCATCCTTGGTCTTATCGAATTCATCAATAAGCTGCATGAATTTTTCGTGTGATTTCTGCCATTCATCCCAGGCCGGCACAAATTTTTTCCACACGGTTTCTTCTTCTTTAGTTTGCGGGAGGGGCTCAAAAATTTTCCAGGCGGCATCTACGCGATTCCAGGCTTTTTTGATGGCGTCCTTTTGGCGCTCGATTTCCTTAGCGCTGATACCCGGTATGACCAGGGCATTTTCCGCCGCGGCCACGGCAGTTTGGGCCTCGTTAATCACCCCCAAAGCCTGAACGCTGGGCAACCGGTTTTTGCCGATTTCATCCGCAATTGTTGCCATATTGCTCAGGCCTTGATAGCCAACAAATCCAATGGCCATGGCAATGGTAATCAGTATGCAGAAGGCCGTAATAATCTTGGTGCCAAGTTTGACATTTGACATAATACATCTCCTTTGTGAGCGGTTAAGAATTATCAGCGTTGACGCTAATTCTTTTCTATCGTCGGCGCTTCTTTGCCGGCAGCATCAATTAATTCCTCAAATAATAATTTATGGGCATCCAGCAGAATTTTTACTTTGTCGCCGGCCTTGCCCATGCCTTTGACAAAACGGCTGCTCTCGCCTTTCCGGACTTGCGGCGGCGGCTCAATTTCCTTCTTGGGGATATTCAGCACTTCCGACACGCGATCCACCAGCAGCCCAACCGCCTGATCGTCCACCCGGATCACTACCACGCAGGTAAAATCATCGTAGGTCGTCTCCTTGATGCTGAAACGCAGATGCAGGTCCATGACCGGAATCACCTTGCCCCGCAGATTGATGACGCCCTTGACAAATGACGGCATATCCGGCACTTCGGTAATTTTCTGGCTGCGGATAATCTCGGTCACGTACTTGATCTCCAGGCCGTATTCTTCCGCATTCAGCATAAAGGTCAAGTACTTATCTTCTATGGACTCGTCTTCTTCGTCCTCGTCAAAGAAGGAGTCGCGTTCGACTCTGTCTTTTTCACTCATAATGTGCTTCCTTTCAAAAACAGGTTAACTTGATCAACAGCCGGATAGTAATTGTGTAGCGAGAAATGCCGGGTTCGCAGCATGTTCCGGCAGTATGAATCAGGCACTTCGCGCTACTGTTGCTTGGCATAAGCTCGTTCCGGGTTATACCTGACAGGTCTCCAAGATCGGTCAGGTTTTGTTGAGCAAATAACCAGGAATGGATTTATGCCGCGTCGCCCTACGTTGCGTCGTAAATCGGTTAACGATTTTCCATAACAGCGACATTAATGTCTACATTGCCAAACTGGGTTTCCAGAGAAACAGCCATTGTTTCCGTATGGGTATCCAGGATGCGCATTTCTTCCCCCGCAAACAGGATCGGCAAATTCATCTCTATATCGGTGACCATTGTGTTACGCATCACGGTGATGAACCTCCCGGCAATCAAATTGCCGATTTCGATCACGGCATCCTGGACAGTGTCGTTGAAGCGCTTAATGACTTCACCGGTCATGAGTTCGGCGATGCCAACGGCGGTTTCTTTTGACATATCAATCAGAATTCGGCCCCGCAGTTGGCCCGTCAAAACAATCAGGATGACGACGCCAAGCGAGTGAATCGTATCTTTTTCCAGAAGCGTGACATCGGCGGCCACTCGTGTGTTTACGATTTCGGCCAGAACTTCTTTGGCCGAACTGACAAAACGAGTGGTGTAATCTTTTTTCATAAATAACCACCTTGTAGAATGTGAAAGGCTTGGAAGTTATCCGCATAAAACAACGCGCGGGCTTAGCCGCGGGCGTTCAAAAAGTCGGCCAGATCGATAAGAAGCTCCTTTTCCTTGAAGGGCTTCAGGATGTAGCCGATCGCGCCCTTGGAGAGGGCTTCTTCAATTTTCTCTTCATAGCCGACCGCGCTCAGAATAATGATTTTGGCGCTCGGGTCAAATTTGCGAATTTCCTCCAATGCCGGAATACCTTCCAGCTCCGGCATGTGCAGGTCCATGGTGATAAAATCAGGTCTCAGCTCGCGGTACATTTCGACCGCTTCGCGGCCGTTGCCGGCCATGCCGACCACTTCGTAATTAGCCTTAAGCAGCGTGCGCGAGATTTGATTGCGCACAAAGCTTGAGTCGTCCACAATCAGCGCTTTTAGTTTTGGAATTGCTTCGTTCATAGTTTTCCTCCGACAAAATGAAAGGGTTATACTTACAGTGTTTAAGATGTTGTTTTTGGCGACGATGTAGCACAGATTGCTAATCTGTGCCTATCCCCACAAAGCACAGATTGCTAATCTGTGCCTATCCCCACAAAGCACAGATTGCTAATCTGTGCCTATCCCCACAAAGCACAGATTAGCAATCTGTGCTACAAACAGTCGGTTCCGTCCCCAAAAACATTTTCTTAAATGCTGTAGCTTGGATTCTTCATGAAATAACCACGAAATACTCGAAACACACGAAAATAAAGGATTACAGAGCGTGGCGCCAAAATTTTGGATTTTGCCCCTTCCGAGCTATTTCGTGGTGAATAATTCAGGTAATTCAGGTTAGATGGCATCAAGTAACTCGCTAACATCCAGAATCATGCCGATATCGCCATCGCCAAGAATCGTGCAGCCGGAAATTCCCCGGGTGTGCTTGAGATAGCGCGGCATACTTTTGATGACGATTTGCTGCTGCCCGATCAATTCATCCACAAACAAGCAGCAGCGTTTAGTGTTATTTTCCACAACAATCAGAATGCCTTTGGACAAATCTGTATAAATGGGCCCGACTTTGTAAAGCTCGTGGAGACGGATGATGGGCAAGAGTTCATGCCGGATATGCAGCACTTCCAGCCCATCGGGCGTGACCGTGATTTGTTCGGGTCGGGCGCGCAAAGATTCCTGCACGGCGAGGTTGGGGATGATATAGGAATTTTGCCCGACTTTGATGACAATGCCGTCAATGATGGCCAGCGTCAACGGAATGCGGATGGCAATGGACGTCCCTTTGCCGAGTTCGCTTTTGATGTCAATACGACCGCCCAATTTTTGCACATTATGCTTCACCACGTCCATGCCCACGCCGCGCCCGGAAATATTGGATACTTGTTTGGCGGTCGATAAGCCGGACTCAAAAATAAGCTGCCAGACATCTTCGTCTTTCATATCCGCCTGTTGCGCGGCAGACATCAGCTTTTTTTCGATGGCCTTACGGATGATTGCGTCCCGGTTGAGCCCCCGGCCATCATCTTTGACGATAATCCACACTTCGCCGACGGCGTGCTTGGCCTCAATAATCACCTTGCCGTTTTCCGGCTTGCCGGCGGCGCGACGATCCTGCGGCGTTTCGATGCCGTGATCAACCGCGTTACGGACTAAGTGAATCAGCGGATCGGCCACTTGTTCGGCAATGCTTTTGTCCACTTCCGTCTCTTCGCCGATGATGGTCAGCTCCGCTTTTTTGCCCGATTGACCGGCCACATCGTGGACCAGGCGAGTCATCTTTTGAAACACGCCGAAAAGCGGCACCATCCGCATGGACATGGCCGTTTCCTGAATATCCCGGGTGATCTTATCCAACTGAATCGCGGCTTTCTCGAACCGATCCAGCTCCAGTCCATTCAAATCGGGATTTTTGGTAACCAGAGCCTCCGAGATGACCAACTCGCCGATCAGATTCAACAGCGTGTCCAACTTATCCACATCTACACGAATAACTTTTTGGTGATCCTTGCCGCTCACAATGACTTCTTCATTACCACTTTTGGCCACAGTCGTATTGCGGCTTTCTTCAACATCCGCCGCTTTCATCAAGGCGTCTTCATCATCCGTAATTGCGCTGCCATTCTCCAGATCAATGACCATCGGGAATTCATCGGCGCTGTTCTCCTGGCCGGCGTTTCTATCTTTCCCGGACAAAGCAGGCGGCGCCTCAATAACATCATTCACTTCCGGAACTTGTTTTCGGTCGCCGGTTTTTCTGCCAGACAGACCGGGGGATTCGGCGTTTAATGCGTTTAACTCCTGGATCATCTCTTCAGCCTGCGCTGCCGTCAGCCGCCGTCCTTGTTCGATTTTGCGGACGCCATCCCGCAAAACATCAACGGTTTTGAGTAAAACCGTGTTCGTGCCGGCGTCACAACTTCGCTCGCCGTTGCGGATTCCGTCCAGAATGTCCTCGGCCCGGTGGCTGATTGTGCCAATATCGGTAAATTCAAAAAAGGCCGAATTGCCCTTCAAACTGTGGAAGGCGCGGAAGCAGTCTTTGGCATGTTGAATATTACCGGGCTCTTTTTCCAATGCTAACAGGCACGATTCCGCCGTGTCGCACAATTCATGGGCCTCATCCACAAAATCTTTGATCATTTCCGGCGAAATATCAAACGGCAGCTCCTCAACACTGGCAATCGGGACATACTCGGACGGTTGCGTGGGTTCGAGTTCCTCATCGTTGGCGATGGCATCCATCACATCTGTAAAATTCAGCAGCGCTGAATCACTCTCATCCTGAAACGCTTTGCCGGTCAATTGATGTTCAACCCGATTGAGGACAAAGCCGACAAAATCGCTGGCGCAACTAAGCAAGGTAATATGAATGTGGTCTAATTCGACCTTACCCTTACGGAAAGTGTCTGATAACTCCTCTACCTTTTTGGTCAATTGGGCCAGAGCATTTGAATCCAGTGAGGCCAGACAAATTTTGACCTCTTGAATGATATCATAAATAAGCGTGATGACATTCCCGTCAACCTGTTGGTTAAGGGCAAACTCCTTGACCAACGACTCAGCGTCATTCAAGATTTCCTGGTCATTAAGCATGATTTTTTTGATTTTTTTTGGACTTTTGTTTGTCATAAACAGTATCCTGAATTATTCATAATTTTTGCCACAAAGACTCTAAGGCAAAAAGGGATAACAAGTTATAGAGTTCAATCCCCAAAATAAATTTTTGAGAACATTTTTTTTCAAAACGCTTAAACCCTGATTTTATAAGCCTTTGTGACTTGGTGACTTTGTGGCCTGAATTACTCAGGGTATTCGTTTTTTTAAATTTTAAATTTAGAGTTTTCGGCGCGTCAGTTTTTGTAACTCTTCGTAAGCTTGCTTTAGCTTGGCATAGTGCAGCAGCAGCTTGGCGTTATTATTGGCCACTTGCCGCTCTTCCGTCATTTCCTGCGCGATTTTTTCCAACAGACGAGCCAGTTCCTCAAAGTTGAGCGGCTTGCTTAAAAAGGCGTAGGCTTTGTTATTGGCCGATGCGATTGCAGCGTCGGCGTTGCTAACGGTTGTGATAAGAATAACTTTGGCGTTTGGATTGATGGCGCGAACTTTTTTTAGCACTTCAATGCTGCTCATACCGGGCATATTTACATCTGTAATCACCACATCATAGTGCAGTTGTTCGTATATTTCCACCGCCTCCAGCGCATTCATAAAACCTGTGCACGCATGGCCGGCCGATTGGATTAAAGCGGTCAGTTTGTTGAGACTGGCAATGTCATTATCAATTAAAAGAATATTCATCTTTTTTGTCCGGCGGAGGTCCCGCGTCAAAAATTTTTGGATTGTCCCGGCTTGTTCAACGGTTAAAACCAGGCTGTACAGGGCTACCTGAATTATTCACCACGAAACACACAAAATACAGGACTTGGAAAGTTATTTTAGCAAAGCCCGTCAAACTTGAATTCGAGCGACAGACCTCGTTCCCAATCTCTGATTGGGAACTAAAGCGTTGCGTAGTTCGGACGTAACTTCTCAATAACCGTTGGCTAACCTTGCGAAGGTTCCCGCCTGTAGGTTTGCGAAAACCCTGAAAATTTTGACTTCCGCTGCAAGTTTAACCTTCGCAAGGTTTGGTTTTGCGGCTTTAGTCATCGTTTCGGCCACTACCTGGGTGTCATTGCTTCGCAAAAGCGGCTCGCAATGACGGTTCAGGAATCGTTACTCAGCGCTATGGCATGTTTCGCAGTTATCGTCGATCCCAAACGCGGTTTGTTCATTATGACAATACCCGCAGGATTTGACTTCGTGCATCGCTTCGCCGCCCGGCGCTTTTTTGGCTGCAAGGCTTTGGCCGTAACTGTATAGATGGGTATGACAAGGTTGACAACTCGGCTTTTCTTGATAATCCATGTGTGCAGTGTGGCTAAAAATAACCGGGCCGGGGCTATTCTCGCCCTGACCAAAGGTGCGATCCGCCGGCAGCGTGTCAAACTCCGGCGCTTGTCGTGGCTGAATCGCGCGGGTTAAAACCGCCGGCGTGTCCAATCCAACGGCCTGCGTATTTTTAATGGCCAGGCCATAGGCAATAAAACCAATGAGGATCAATGTCCATAAACCAACGATAACCGGCCCGGAAAAGTCGGGATGATAACCGCTGTCCGCCGTATCCCCCTGCATTTCTTCACGCGGAAAGACATCAAAATATTTGACTGCCAGTGCAAAGGCAATAAAGCCGGCTGTGACCATGCTGGCCGTGACGACCATTTCCGTCCATTTGGGGATGTATGTTTCGGCATGAAGCATTCCGGTAATGCTGACGTTTAGCCGGTTCAGGATAAAGCCCATAATCACCAGTAACGCGGCAAAAAACAAGCCGGTCGTTTGCTCGCGCACTTTGGGAATAAACAGTAAAATCATCGGCAGCACACAGCCCAGACCGATTTCCCCCCAAAACAAAACCGTTTGCGGCGTCAACTCAAACGCCAGCGGCAGATTGCCGCGATTCAATAAATCCTGAAAGCGCAGCATGAGATAGACGGCCAGCGTGACCACAATCACCCGCCCCAAACCGGTCAGAATATCCAACTCCAGCCGCTTACCAAAAGCGCGGAAACTCAGGAAAGACTCAAAGATCGTCATAGCCAGTCCGGCGGCGATGGCCGAGAGATAGAAAAAAATCGGCAACATCGGGCTGTACCATAGATGATGCAGCTTTTCCGGCACAATCACATAAACGGTGCCGAGCGAAGACTGATGCAGGGTCGACAGCAATACGCCGACAATCACCAACGGCAGGTAAATTGTCCGAATCAGCTTGAGCGGCACTTTTAAGTTGAATTTTTCAAACATCAACGGGCTGAATTCCAACGCCAAAACCGTGGTGTAAAGCGTGACGCACCAGGCGACCTCGAACATGACCGAATGCGGATTCCACATCACCAGCGGATGCCAGATGCGCTGCGGCTGGCCAATATCCAGGAATATTGCCGCGCCAACCAGAATGTAGCCCAAAAACGCCGTCAACAGTGAGGGCCGGCTGATCGGTTCGTACTTTTCCAGATTAAAGATGTGGACGATGGCCGCGACGGTAAAACCGCCGGCAGCCAAACCTACGCCGACCAGCACATCAAAACCGATCCATAATCCCCACGGAAACTCATCGGAAAGCGCCGTGGCTGCGCCCAGACCATGAAAAAAGCGCACATATAAGGCGTAAGCGCCGCCGGTCAAAATGATCAGCGCCACGATCCGCCAAAACGATATCGTTAAGGGCTTCTTCATATTTACTCCCTTTGCTGATTTTCTTTTTCCAGCTTCATGCGGCGGTTGACAATCCACCAAATACCGAACATCAAAACGCCGCCGGTGCTGACAATGTTGGGAATATGCTGCAGAATGCGCCAGGTCAGCTTCGGATAGGTAGCATCCTGCTGCAAATTTTTAAAGCCAAGTTTTTCAAAAGGCACATCGCTCAAATACATAACCGACGTGCCACCGGCCTCATGCTGACCGTAGATGTGATCAACATAACGCTCCGGGCTGTCGGCAATCCGCTTTTGGGCGATTTGCAGCAGTTCTTCGCGCTCGCCAAAGCGGGTCGCCCCGGTCGGGCACACGGCAGTACAAGCCGGCTGCTGCCCCTGGCTTAACCGTTTTTCGTAGCACAAAATACACTTTTGGACGCGCGGAAAAGTCTTATCCCATTCATACTTGGGAATTTCAAAAGGGCAGGCCAACAAACAGTAGCGACAGCCGATACAGCGGTCTTCGTCGTACACCACCGCGCCTTGTTCGGTTTTGCGCAGCGCCGCCACCGGGCAGACCGAGGCGCAGGCCGGATCCAGACAGTGCATACATTGCTGGCGGATATTCACCGTTTGTTCCTGCCGAATGGCCGTCCAGGTATAGGCGGTCAGACGGTCATTTTCGCCTTCCGCCGGCAGATTGTTGATCTCTTTGCAGGCCTGAACACAGGCTTTGCAGCCGATACATTTGGTCAGGTCGGTTAAAATGCCGTATGACATGGTGACCTCCATTGAGAAGAAAACCTTGCGAAGGTTCACGCTGGGGAATTCAGCGAACCTTGAAAGTATTGACTCCGCAACAAGTTTAACCTTCGCAAGGTTTTCTACATCCATTCAAAAAAAAAAAGCGCGGACACCGCCCAAAATCAGGTATACAAAAATGACCGCGTGAAATGATTCCATTGCTCGTCATCAAGCGTATCCGTGGGTACGCCGGACTTTTGTATTATTTTGGCAAAGCGCTCGATTTCTTCCTGATACCATTTAACCGCGGCATTGCCAATCTTCAAAACACTTAATTCTTCCGCCAAACTGTCCGGTTCCAGCAGACAAATCCAGCCGGCTTCGTAGGGGTGTTGCTTGACGGCATCGGCATGTTTGGCCAAATCATCATTTACGGCTGTGACAGCGCCGGACAAAGGCGCGGCCAGATTCGCAGAACGCTGACCCTGTCGACAGGCAAACAGCGTCTGACCGCGATTGACTTTTTGACCCACCTGCGGTAGTTGTACGGCTTCAATTGGGCCAAGGATTTTTTGGGCAAAATCATCCACGCCGATTCTTACCCGGCCATCAGGCTCAATCTTGACCCAGGTGTGTTCCGGGGCGACAAAAAAGCCGGCCGGCACATTATATTCCCGGCTGGAAGTCGATTCGCCGCTGGCCGCCGTCACCAGATGAACGCGCGGACGGCTCGATTTTTCCAGTCGATCCAGCCTTCGAATCAGGGATTTGTTGACTAAATCCACCAGTTCATCTTCGGTAAACGGTTTTTGCACATAATCCAGCGCGCCGTATTTCATTGTTTCCACCGCGGTTTCGATTGTTGCAAAACCCGTAATCACAATGACATCTACATCCGGGCGCAGATGCTTGACCGCCTTGGTCACCTCCACGCCGTCCATTTGCGGCATCTTCAGGTCGGTAAAGACAAAATCGTACTCGTGCTTTTTTAGCAGCGTCAGCGCTTCCGGACCGCTCTGCACCGTGTCGATGGAGTAACCGGCCAACGCCAGAATCTTGCGGAGGCTGCCCAAAATAATGTCCTCGTCATCCACGGCCAAAATGCGCGCTTTTGGCTGCGGCGCTTCCACCCGTTTCAGCGTCACCGCTTCCTCGGCAAAGACTAAGCGCAGACCGCTTTCCAGCGCGGCCTGACGTTCGGCCAACAGTTTTTGGGCTTTTTGGCGCTCCATCATTTGCCGGATTAAAACATCGGCGGTAATGGAGATCACAATTGCTAAAAGAATTCCAAGAGGTACCATATTTTTCTCCTTTCTTAAAGTGGCGCAACGGCTCAGGTCGAAATCGGCAGAAAAATCGTCATTGTCGTCCCCGCGCCCGCTTCGCTTTTGACTTCGATCACGCCGCTATGCTTGTTGATAATGCCCCAAACAACGGCCAAACCCAGGCCCGTGCCTTTCTGACCCTTTGTCGTAAAAAACGGCTCAAAAATTTTAGACAAATGCTCGTGCGGGATTCCGCAGCCATTATCGGCCACTTCAATTTCCAGGCCGGGTTGATGGTTACGCGCTCGATTTTGCGTCGTTATTTTGATTTCACCGCCGCTTTCCGGCATGGCGTCGACGGCATTCAGCAACAGATTGATCAGCACTTGCTGCAGTTGATTACCGTCGGCGTGAATCACGGGCAAATCAGCCGGCGCATCCGACGTGACGGTCACTTGCTGCGACTTCAGTTGATGCTGCAAAATCGTCAGGGTTTTTTGGATTACATGACCGATTTCTACATTGGATTTTTGCGCCGGCGTTTGGCGGGAAAAGTTGAGCAGACCGTTGACAATCTCGCGGCAACGCTTCGTTTCCCGCACAACCACTTCCAAATCCTGCTTTAACTCCGGCGTATCATCAGCCCGCTTGAGCAAGAAACTGCTGTAGGTCAAAACACCGGTTAAAGGATTGTTGATTTCGTGCGCCACCCCTGCGGCCAGGCGGCCCAGCGAAGCCAGTTTTTCTGACTGATAAAGCTGCTCCTGCGTATCATGGAGTTTCTGGGTCATTTGATTAAAGGATCGGGCCAGATTGCCCAGTTCATCGTTCTGATTCAGCGCGACACGATAGGTCAAATCCCCGTTGGCAACCGCCGTCGTCGCGTTAACCAGCAGCGTCACCGGCACGCCAACCAGCCGATGCACCAGCAACCATAAAATGACGCTGATACTGCCAATCGCGCTGACGGCCAAAATCAGCATGGAGCGCGTCCCATGCAGAATCTGCTGATCCACGCCGGTTAAACTCATCGTAATATCCAGCACGCCCAGCACGCTCTGCTCCGGCGAATGGGCATGGCAATCGGCCTGCCAGCAATCCGGCTCGTTATAAATCGGGCTGACCACACCCAAATTGCGACTGCCGGCAACGGTTGTAAAAGTGCGGGTCCGATCCGGCAAATCCAGGCGGGTCAAAGGCTGGCTGGCATTGTGGCAGCCGTAGCAGGCCTCGGCTTGTTTGTCCACCATTTTGCCAATATCCGCCGGCTGGGTAGAAAAAATGACCGCGCCTTCCTTGTTAAAAACGCGGACTTTTTCGATGCCTTCCTGGCGGCCAATTGTCTCAATGATTTGATGGACGTCTTCGAAGCGGTTGGTGAGCATATCATGCCGTGTGCTGTTGCGGACGGTTTCGCTCAAAAGATAAGCGCTGGCTTCGATCTGCTGAATCAATTGACGCTTATGGGAATCAAGCGTCAAAAATGCAAATAAGCCGACAATCACCATTGTCGCGCAACCTACGGCAAAAATTAACTTGTAGCTGATTCGGCTTTTCATCGTTTTACGCTCGTTCAAGCGTTGTAAAAGATTAAAGAGTTTTATATCCTAAATATAATAAATGTACTTCTTTTGATGTGTCTGTCAAGAGCAATTCGCTTAAATATGTGACCAGTTCAGGGATGCTCGATAATCGCACATAACGCATCTTGCCGATAATCTTCCAAGCGCTGGGAATTAGCGATGGGGCAATTTCCTCTTGCTGAATTCAGGAGTAATTGCTATACTTACAGCGTTTTTCAGGCAATAATTTTACATCGACCTACAAAAGCGTTTTATGTCAACGGAATTAGAAAAATATCTGACGCTGGAAGCGCAGACCCGGCTGGAGATTCCCAAAATTAAAGGCTCGCGCTTTATTGCTGCGGCCGCGCCGGCGCCGGATCGCGCCGCGGCTGAGGCATTTGTAGAACGGCAGCGCAAAGAGTTCCACAATGCGACGCATCATTGCTGGGCTTATCGGTTGGGGACGGCGGAAGATGCGCGTAGCCAGGACGATGGCGAGCCGTCGGGAACAGCAGGCAAGCCCATCCTGCAGGCGCTGGAAGCCAGGGGCTTGTATTATGCCGCCGTTGTTGTAACGCGGTATTTTGGGGGGACAAAGCTGGGCACGGGCGGATTAAGTCGAGCTTATGGTGAGGCTGCCACAACGGTTTTAGATCAGGCGCCTTTGCTGGTTCTGACGCTATTTCAACATTACCGCTTGCGCTATGCATTTGAGCAGATCAATGTTGTGATGAACGTTGTTAGCAAAAGTGGGGCGCGTTTTGTGGATACCCAATATGGTGAGGATGTCCGGGCAGAGGTGGCTTTGCGGGTGGCCACTGCCGGGGATTTTGTTAAAAATCTAACGGAAGCTACGGCAAGCCGTGTTGTTTGTGAGGAAGCCGGTCAGGTTTATGATTAGCGATTTAACCGCATAAACGCAGCGGTTTGGTCTTTAGACGCTCAACGCGGCACTTCGATACGATCAATAATCTGGCGGATAACATCTTTAATGCGTCGGCCTTCCATTTCTTTTTCGGGTGTCAGCAACAGGCGATGCTGCAAAGCCGGATAGATGACTTCGCGGATATCGTCGGGCGTGACAAAGTCGCGGCCATTGATAATGGCAAAGGCTTTGGCAGCGGTTAAAATAGATAGCGAAGCACGCGGGGAACCGCCGAGATAAAGCGCTTCATGAGCGCGAGTCGTTTGCACCATCTGGGCAATATAGCGAACCAGATGCGCTTCGATATGAATGGTTTTGACCAGCGCCTGATATTGGCCCAGTTGCGCGGCGTTCAATACAGGATTGACCAGCTCGACCGGTGTCTGTTCCCGGCGCTGATGATGGCGGTTAAGAATTTCGATCTCGTCGTCCAGCGGCGGATAGTCCACTTCGATTTTGAACAGGAAACGGTCAATTTGCGCTTCCGGCAGGCGGTATGTCCCTTCCTGTTCGATCGGGTTCTGGGTGGCAATCACCATAAACGGCCGGGCCATCGGATAGGTGACCCCGTCAATGGTTGCTTGCCGCTCTTCCATGACTTCAAATAAAGCCGCCTGCGTTTTGGCCGGGGCGCGATTGATTTCATCAATGAGAATCATATTAGAAAAGATCGGGCCGGATTTAAATTCAAAATCGGATGTTTTCATATTGTAGACTGCGGTGCCCAGCACATCCGACGGCATCAAATCGGGCGTAAACTGCAAACGTGAAAAGCCAACGGCCACTGTTCGGGCCAGCAAGCGCGCGCTTAAGGTTTTGGCAATGCCCGGCACGCCTTCGATAAGCACATGCCCATTAGCCAAAAGCGCTGCTATCAATAAGTCAATCATGCGCTGTTGTCCAACAATGACTTTTTGTAACTCGGCGCGTACTTGCTGGATTGAAGTCTGCACTGCGGATAAATCCAGCCGCGTATTTAAACTGATTTCGTTTTCCATAAAATCTCCGGCTTAAGCGTGAGAAAATCTGCGTCTTTAGGAGAGCGCCGCAAATTATCCCCAAGTTTTCAAGTTGTCAATACCTTTTACGTCTTCAACTCCTTTACGCCTTTACTTTTACTTTAAACGGTTAAAATTATGCAACCCAGACACTATCACTTTATTTTGAATCCCAAAGCGCGCGGCGGGACCGGCCTTCCCCGATTCAAAAAAATCGAAAGCGCCTATCTGCGCGGCTCGATTTCGTATACGCTGCACACGCCGCCATCACCGCGTCATATCCAGCAGGTTGTGCAGGATGTGGACGATAAGCAGGCGGTGATTGTGGCTGTCGGTGGTGACGGCACGGTCAATCTGGTGATTGCCGGGATGCTAAAAACCAATTCACCGGCTGTTTTGGGCGTGATTCCGATGGGCACCGGTAACGCGCTATCCTATACATTGGGCGTGCGGCAGACGGCGCAGGCTGCCCGGACGCTGTTTAATGGCGCGATTTACGGAATGGACGTAATTGAAACGAATTACGGCGATATGCCGTATGTGATGTTTATGGCCAGCGTTGGCTTAGAGGGCCGCTTGCTCGCATTGCGAAACTCGCTGGTAAAGTGGGGGCATTTCTGGTCGTTTCCGCTGGCGATTGCCAAAGGCTGGCGGTTGCCGCTATCGTCGGTGACAATAAGTGTGGATGGAAAACCGGCGCTGGTTAATCAAACAGTATCTTCCGCGGTTATTACCAACGGGCATTGCTACGGTTATAATTTTAAAGCTGTTCCGCGCAATTTTATTGATGACGGGCTGATTGAATTGCAGCTTTTCCCATCGCGTTCGGCTCAGATTCTGGCCATGACTCAATATGCTTTTGGCGGGACTTATCCGCCGGAGGTGCGTCATTTTACCTGCCGGCAAGTGGAAATCGGTGGGGAAGAGGCCGCTCAGTTTGATGGGGAAGTTGTCCGCCAGCCGACGTATACTTTCCGTGTTTTACCACGGGCAATCCGGATTCTGGCTGCTGATAACCACTATTTTTCGCAGCCGGCCGTGGATCGGATCACGATTTAAGCCCGGATGTGCATCGCTTCTACGACAATTGAAATCCCACCACGCGCCGCAAACTGACCAATTACTTTACATTCCAAAGGATCCAGCGCTTTAACCAAATCGTCTAAAATTTGATTGACCACATGCTCATGAAAAGTGCCTTCGTTGCGATACGACCATAAATATAGCTTAAGCGATTTGGATTCGACAATTTTTTCATGTGGGATGTAGCAGATTTTGATCGTCGCAAAGTCGGGTTGGCCGGTAATGGGACAAACGCAGGTAAATTCGCTGGTTTCCAGGGTTACGGTGTAGCGGCGGCCGGGATGACGATTGGGAAATACTTCCAGTTTCCGCATCGGTTGATTGGCGGGTTGGCCCAACAAGGTCAGGTTGGCGGCCAGATTTGTCGCATCAGCGGGTTGCGCTTGGATTTTATTTTGTCTGGTATATTTTTTATGCACAGGTTTTAAACTCCGGATTTTAGCCTGAAAAATTCAAGACACGGCACAAAGGCTCAAAAAATCATGTAGTTCATGAATAATTCAGGTCAGAAAAGATACTTTTTTAAAAAAGATTCCAGTCGTCCGATTTCAAAATTATCCGCCATCTGCTTGATATCCTGATAAAATTGGATGTAGGCATCTTGCCGTTGTACACGTTCTTCGAGTGCGCTATGTAAATCGCTGATATTGCCAAAAGTCACAAAGCGCTGCAAATGTGCCAGTTCTTCACGCGGCGGAATGGCTAAACCTATGCCTTCTAACGACTGATACATGATGTGCGCATCCACATAGCCCAACTGCTGATGGCGAAAAGCGCCGGGCGTCGTGCCGATAATTTTGAAACCCATTTTCTGCCAAAGTGTTACCGCCGCCGTGTTGGTGCTGACGACAATATTAAACTGCATCGCCCGATAGCCGGCTTTTTTGGCCTCTTCCAGCGAATGTGCACACATGGCCTTGCCAATTTGGTGACCCCGAAATTCCGGATCGACCATATAACCGGCGTTGGCAATATGCGCTCCCAAACCGGGTTGGTTTGGTTTAAGAAGATAAGTGCCAGCAACGCGCCCTTTTATTTCAGCCACGTAGGATTTGACCGACGGCGAAAGCCATATTTGACGGGCATTTTCTTCAGTTGTGTCAGGCTCGTAGACATAAGTATCGCCGGTTTTTATAACTGCATGGAAAATTTTCCAGATTGCATCAAAATCATTATCAGCCGCAGGTCTGATTAGCATAAAGACATCCAATTTTTTCCATAGATTAGGGTATCTCCTCAAAAAGTAAGGGAGAGATGCCATCTTTCGAGCCCAACGGCTTGATCCGGTGCGGTTTCGTTCCAAAAGATGGCATCTCTTACCCTTGATTATTGAGCGGATACGATTAGGGATAGGGTATTGCTATCGGTGTGAATCCGCTAAAAAAGGCGCTATTAATAAAAAATCCTTTTTCGATTAACAGTGTCAGCGCCGGAAGCTGTCCGTTTTGCACCAATGTTAACGCCGTGTTGAGTTGGATAAAGTGCGCGACTTCAATCGGATAGATATTGGCGTACAGGATGCGAAAGTCGTGCGGCAGGCTTTCGATTTGGAGCGCCGTCCAATAGAGCGAGGCCGCTTGATACTCCAGGGCGATGCCGAGCAAAACGGCTTCACCGACGTTTTTGGCGTTCTCCATGCCGGGGTGGGCGCTTACACTGTTTAAGCCGATTTCCGGAACGCCCCAGACCCTTAGCTTATCGTTGTAGCTTTTAAGATGCGCCTGGTGATGTCCGCCAAATTGATCCGTAATCGCTTTAATATCCGGAAATCTTTCGCCGGCGCGTTTATAGGAGTTGACCGCTTCGGCCTCCCGACGCGCCCAGCCGACAACAGGGTCGGCCGCGCCCGGATTCATCGGCTCGTAGTCGGTTTCACAGCCGGTTAAAAGCGTACCGGCAAGCGCCGGGACGCTTAATAAAGGGATGGATTTAAGAAAGTCACGTCGTTTCATTATGATAACTTTCGTTGAATAGGGGAGAGGATAAAAAACTAATTTGCTCAGAACGAAGCTGTCAGAATAGCTCGGAACGCATTATCTTTTGGGTCTTTACCGTTGTTCGCCACATCCGTATCCTGCATTAAATACGTTGCTTTGAGCAATATCGAGCGTGACAGCTTGTAGCCCGCCGCCACCGAGAAACGGGTTACATTGTCATCCCACGGATTCTTGCCGATGGTTGAGGTGGTTTCCGCGGGATGGTCGTATTCTTTAAACGTCAACTGCTCGGCGCGAACCGCAATGTAACTGCCGGTCAAGAAGGGCGGCTCCACTCGTAAGTCGACATAAAAGCCTGAATTTTCCAACTCAAATTCGGCTAATTGGGTGCTGTCGGCTTTAGTGCGGATCCATTTTCCGCCGGCAAAGCCCGGCACTTTCCACTTGGACAGCACAAATTCGCCGGATAATTCAAAGTAAGAGTAGGCCAGGTTCCAGTCGGTACCGATTAACGTTTGGCGAAAATCGGTCAGGTTATCAAATTGGCGATTTACGGTTTCGAGCTCCATAAAGCTGCCGTGATTAACGGACACGCCCTGCTCCCAGAAGAACAGCGGCTTAAAGCCGGCGCGACCTACGACGGCGGCATTGGCCAATTTGGTCCAACCCTTGGTCGAAGCCAGCGCGGCATTGGTCACGCCCAAATCCAGGTTGATCTGATCCGAAACCGCCCAATTGACTTTGCCGCCCGTAGTGTAACCGCCAAAGTAGATGGTCGTTACGCCCACATCCGTGCCTTGATCGTATGCGCCGCTATTGCCGGCTATCGGCCAGAATCCCCAAATTTCGGAAACATTGATAAAATACTCATACAACAGCGGCGCGTTGACCAGCGAGTTATCCGCCGCCAATTGTCGCCGGGCATACATCCCGAACGGACTGACAAAGCGGCCAATCGTTGCCCCAACGTGCGCGTCCGGCTTTTGCCAGGTTAGTTCGGCCAGCAGGACTTGCGGATTGTTTAGCCGGCCCGTGCCCCAGGTGTGCCAGGTGATACGGGTGTTAAAGCTCCAATCGTCGTCAATTTGGGCAAAGCCGAACAAATTGAGCTGATTAATGCCGAGATGCGACCGGCGGTAATCATTGCTGATGCCGTTGGTCAAAAAATTCGAGGCGGAATCACCGGCTGAATACTCCAGATCGACGCTGCCGCTAAATTGTAACTGCGCTTGCGCCGATCCGACCGTCAACATCATCAGCGTCAGCAAGGCCAAAAACCGCTTTTTCATCAAAAACCTCCAAATGGGTGGATTATGGGACTAAACATTTACGTGACTACAGAAAACTTCGACCTGAATTGAGCGATTTAAAATTAGAAATGACATTTCTTCAAGAAATGTCATTTCTGTTCCAGCAAATCCGCATCGAACTGCCGATAGGCCTCGAATAGATCGTCGGGCAACCGGGTGACTTTTCCATCGGCATTAATCACCATGTGCTTGGTATAGCCGGCGGCGATCAGGCTGTCGGTGGTCGGATTATGGATTTCGTACTCAAAAATAAAAGAACGACTGCGCACCTCGTGTAACCACGTTTTGACAAGCAGCCGGTCGTCATAACGGGCGGGGCTTTTGTAACGGGCAAAAGCTTCGGCCAAAGGATAATTAATGCCCCGTTTTTCCACGCCGGTGTAGGGCACTTTGATTTGATGGCCGAAATCGGTTCGCCCGACCTCAAACCAGGGGAAATAGACGGAATGATGCACAATGCCCATAGCATCTGTTTCCACATAACGGACGCGCAATTCTGTCAGTGAATAGTGCGTTTTCGGTAAGTCAATCGTATTTATGGGCATGATAAATTAAGCCTTAGCGGGTGTTTACGAATCGGAATTCGGAATTGCAAACTTCAGCTTGCAATTTGCAAATAAAAGTGCGATTTGAATTACGGGCAAACTGAAGTTTGCTAATCCAATGGCGAATTTTAGGGCAGGACAATGACCGCGTCAATTTCCACCAATACATCTTTGGGCAGGCGCGACACTTCGACTGTGGAGCGGGCTGGCGGGTTTTGCCTAAAAAACTCGCTGTAGACCGCGTTCATGGCCGCAAAGTCATTCATGCTTTTCAGGAAAACGGTCGTTTTCATGACGCTGTTAAGGTCGGCTCCGCCGGCTTCGGCAATGGCTTGCAGGTTTTGCAAAACCCGCCTGGTTTGTGTTGCAACATCCGTGCCAATGATTTGGCCGGATTGCGGATCGAGGGCAATCTGCCCGGCAGTGAATAAAAAGCCATTGGCGGCAACGGCCTGACTATAAGGTCCGATGGCCGCCGGCGCTTGATCGGTTTTGATGATTGCTCGCATAATCTTCTCCTTGCCTGAAAATTCAATGATAGGCCACAAAGTCACAAAAACACTAAGCTTCATGAAGGTTATTTAGCCAAAGTCATTAAGTTAAGGAAAGCCGACCCAATTGTCATTCTGAAAGAATCCTTTTCGAATCAAGCACCATACTATTTTGAAAAAAGATGCTTTCAGCATGACAATCCTGACTTGTGCTTAACTTAATGACATTGGTTATTTAGCAATTGAGTTTTTGACGCGGGCGCCGTTCACAATTCACAATTCACAATTCACAATCGCCATAAAGTTTTTAAATTTAGCATCTTAGTGACTCTTTGTGCTTTAGTGATTTCGTGGCGGATAAATATGAATAGCCGCGCTATAATTCTATAATTCGCCATGCGCCATTTTGATCAGTCGATCCAGCAGATGTTCACCATCAGCGCGCAGGGCGTTGTGCTCGTATTCGTTGGTGATCCAAGCTCGCAGGCCCTTGACGGTGCGCGCGGTTTCCTCGGAAAAGGCGCACTCCACATACATATCGTCATGGTACACTGCGGCGGCGACCGGTACATTATTTTGACGCAAACGATCTTCGTTGTATAAAACGGGCCAATGTTCGTATTCAGCCAATAGCTGAGCCGTTTCTTTCAACGGTTTAAGAAAACGAAATTCGTCAAACATCCAGGGATAAATCATCTCGCCGGTAAAATAGATCATTTCATTACCAAGCAGTTGATTGGCGTAGGCGTCAAACAGGGGAAACTCGGCGCGGATGCGCTCGGCCGACCAATTGGCGGGTTGCATTTGGCAATAAATTGGCTCGTGCAACAACGCATAGATCGGGTTGGAATCAAACGTCTGGCTGTTCTCCAGGCCGCGGAGAAAAAGGTAGTTCAGTGTCGGGACGGCTGCGCCCGGCACAAAGGCTTCTTCCAGCATATAATGGACGCTTTCAAAGCCGTCGCTCGCGCCAAAGAAACCGCCAAGCTGTTGAAAGCGTCTCGGCGTGAGCAGATCGCCGCCGGGCAGCCGGACTTCGTGTTTTTGCAGATAATCCACGATTTGGCGTACCTGCTTGACATCCGCCGGATAGCGCTCGTAATAGCGCCGATTTTTGCCCAGAACCCGTTGATAAGTCGCGCGATATACATCATCCGCCGCCAGATTCAAGGGCGGCAAACCGCCGGTGATAAAGACTTCGCGCAAGCCTTCCGGGGCCGCCGACAAATAATGGACGGCGCAGAAACCGCCGAAACTTTGGCCCAACACGCTCCACGGCTCGCCCGCTAACTCCTGCCGAATTCGCTCGCAATCCTGCACGATGGCATCGGCCCGAAAATGTTTTAAATAGTCGGCCTGGGCCTGCGGCGAGGAAAATTGGGCCAGCGTTTGATACGTCATTGGCGTGCTGCGTCCGGTACCGCGCTGATCTAACAGTAAGACGCGGTAATCTTGCAGGGCGCGTTTGAGCCAGCCGGATTTTGACGTTGGCCGCGGCGAAGAATAGCCCGGCCCGCCTTGCAAAAAGACCAGCCAGGGCAGATTGCTCTTTTCCTTCTCCAAGGCCACAACTTCGCGGGCATAGACGGAAATCGTCTGCCCGTCGGGTTGTTGATGATGGAGCGGCATGGTAAACTCGTGATCGGTTAAAACCAGGCCGGGGATGCGATTTGTGGTTAGTTTCATAAGTTTTTCATTCCATGTTTTCGCGGTGAATAAAGCTAAATCTGGGTTGGATCGACGCCCAGTTCTCTTAACTTTGCAGCCAGTCGCTCCGCGCGTTGCGTCTCTCGATGAGCGCGCTCATCGCCGGTCAAGATCAAATTGCCGTCCAAATCGCACCAGCGCAACCATTCTGCGGTGCTTTTTTCAAATGTGCCGCTCCACAAAATAAGACCAAGACCAAGATCGTCAAAGCGCCCATTATCACGGCGCTCATAGCTTTGGCCGATCAACTCATGAACCGTCAGGACATCGTCTTGAATCTGGCATTCCGGATCAAACACAATATAGTATTGTACTCGCATCGCCGCGTAATGGTTACGCTTGACCTGGATTTCTCCACCCCTTTTGTTAGAGACAATCTCTACGGCAATTTCCGGCGGCTTGCCGTGCACCCATAAAAAATAGGATCGGTTTTCCTTTGGAAACAGACGGGCTTCGGCATGGGTGTCTAAGCTGAGAAACATATCCGGGACAACCGCCGGATGATGAATTGAGCGAAAAATGCCGACATTGCTGGCGGCAATAAAGGCGCGTCCCGGCTGCCAGGAATCGTAAAGAGGTGTCGTCAGCAAACGCTGCTGCTTTTCCGAGAGAATATTATCCACAGGCGTATCGTCCTCCGTGACCAGATGAGAAATATCGGGTAATGGCGCGTAAAGACCGGGCGGCAAATCGTCTGTGTCGTCTGTAACGGGCGCGTGCGGACGCGGCCACAAATCATCGCTAACCGGGCGCTGCGACGGAGGCGCTGTCAGGGTTTCGGTCATTGAAGTCATCCTTATTTAAAAGTCGGGATCGGCGGTAAAGTCATTCAACGAGTGTTCTCCAACGCGCCGATACGCTGATCATGCTCTTCGACGCTGATTTCGACTCGTTCGATGCGGGCCGCTGTCATCATGCGTTCCTGCTCGTGTCCCTTGTAAAGATGGGTTAGCCGATCAATCATGGTTATGATTTGGCGCAGGTCTTGTTTGAGTTCGTCTTTATCGTCCTCGTGCCTTTTATCTCGCGCATGTATTTCTTTCAGGAGTTTTATGCCCATGTTAGATACAGATGTATCGACATACTTTTTGAGATCGGCATCGGAGGTATCGACATGCTTTTTGAGATCGGCATTGGACGTATCGACGTATTTCTTGAGTTCTCGACTAATGTCAAGGGCAAGTTTTTTACCGAACTTTTCTAAGTCGGTTGACGTAATCGCTTTTTTGGCGCGAGTTGTGGCCGGTTTCTTTGGGTTGGCTTTGGTTGACGCTTTTTCGGTTTTCGGCATTTAATCCTCCGCTTGGGATTGGATGCGATGAATTCATTACGTCGTTAGCTTATTTATTTAGAAGTAGGAACCGGCGGCGGGTTGGGAATGCCCGGTTCGTCCTTTGCCGCGCCTTTGGTCAAAAAATAAATCGTGCCGCCGCCGACCAGCGAGGCTGCGCCGGCGATGTATTTCCAGGTCTTGCTTTTCTTGTAGACGAGGTTGATCAGGTTGTCCTTTCCGGCGGTGACAGAGACGCGGTCGCGCAGAATTTTACCTTTGTACTCCACTTGGACATGATAAATGCCTTCCGCCAGACCTTTAAAAGTCGCCGGCGCCTTCTGATCGGTGGCTTTACCGCTTAAGCGGATGGCCGCCCCTTTTAAATTCGACTGAACGTGCAAATTAGCCAGCGGAAAATCTACAGCGATCTTATTGCTTTCGCCGGCTTTCAAAAAAATCTTTTGCTTAACACGCTGGCCGCGGCTTTCAATAAAGGTAATGGTGTAATCGCCCTCCGGCATATTGGTCAGCGCTGCCGGCAATTGTTGGTAAATGCGCACGTCATTGACAAAAATCGAATCTACCGGCAGATTGGAACTTAATTCCAAATCACCGACGTTAAAGTTCAGGTGAAAATTGTTCATCTTCCCGGCTTCAACCGTCACCTTGTCTTCCAGCTTTTTGCCGTACGCGTCGATCAGCGTAATTAGATGTGTGCCGACCGGCAGTCCTTTGAAAAAGGCCGGTGTCTGTTCGCTCGTAGAGTCTGCATTGACCAGAATGCGGCAACCTTTGACATTGGAGGTCAGGATTAAATCCGCAGTCGGTGTTTGCACAAAACCGTTGCTTGCCGAAAAACCGACGAGCAGCAAAAATGTGAAGAATATCCGAATTTTCATAATACCTCGCAATCCTAGAGCTTAGTGTATTTGTGTCTTCGTGGCGTATCTTTGCGCTTTTCAGTTTATGCGGAATACAATTGCAATTGTTTCAAATTCAAAATTGCGCCGGTTGCCAACAAAAAATCCAACCCAATAAT
This sequence comes from uncultured Gemmatimonadota bacterium, assembly GCA_964404765.1. Taxonomy (GTDB): domain Bacteria; phylum 4572-55; class 4572-55; order 4572-55; family 4572-55; genus CAYOLL01. Next base: position 36,559 of record CAYOLL010000046.1, read on the forward strand.
TCCATCCAATTCAAATCCATAGTCCATTGCGCCGATCTGTACTTCAAATGACGAGCGCCGCAATTCGCCGACAGCCAAAAAGTCCAATCGTTTTGTGAAAACCCATTCAGTGTCGCCTACGCCGCGGATTCGTTCCAAAACATCGTCCAATTCGGGTTCAAGCCCGACTTCCAGCATCTTACCGATCCGAAAAACCGTTTCAGCAGAACCCGTATCGATAATCACATTGGATACATTCAACGACTTGCCGTGAAAGCAGAGTTCTACCGGCGCATATATAAGCCGATCTCGTAATTCCAACTTCATTGTCATCCTCTGATTCCGTGCCAAACACGTTCACGAATATTCAAACACTCGCGGTCGGTATGCAGAACGTAAAATTCACGCTGCGGCGTTTGTCGATGCCAGGCCACATAAGCCTGAATAGCCGTCCGTGAATCTTCAAAGCGTTCGAGCACCGACAATTGGTCGATAATCCGTTGATTTTCCAGGGTGTGCGCCTGCACGGCTTCCACCAGCAGCCATTGATGAGGATAGTGTTGTCGAACGTCTTGCCAGGTCATTATCGCTTGCTCCTTTATTTCAACAAAATCATTTTTCGGCTCAGGGTCACTTCGCCGGCTTCCAAACTGTAGAAGTAGACGCCGCTGGCAACGACCTCGTCGGCTTGATTGACGCCATCCCAGGTTTGGCTGTAGCGACCGGTATCATACCATTTGTCGACCAATGTTTTGACGAGTTGCCCGGCGGCGTTGTAAACTTTCAATTTGACTTTGGCGGCACGCGGCAATTCAAAGGCAATTGTCGTTGACGGATTAAACGGGTTGGGATAATTTTGGGTCAGTCGCAATTCCGTCGGCAATTGGTTTACGATCCCGGCAAGCTGCAAGTTTACATAATGAGGTGTACCGACCAGAATCTTAAAACCGTGCCGCGCCTGGCAGGAAAATTCATAAGCAGATTGATCGACAACGGTATTGCCGGAAATATCCACTATTTTTGTTACATAATCCGCCGGAAGATCCATCGCCGCCCAGGACAGGGTGACGGTTTGGAGACCGGTCAAATTTTCCACGGTCATATCCCAAACCTGCCCGTCGCTGACCGGACGGATATCGGTGGCCAGGCGCGCGGTTTCGCCTTGCGGGAAGTACAGGCTCAAATATTCGCCGATGCCCGGCATTTCCTGCGTGTCGTTAAAATCTTCGCCAATCGCCGCCGCGGGCGCGTCGCCGATAAAATTAAAATGGTCTTGACGCTGACCGGCCGCGGCTTTGAACTGAACTCGCCAACCCGGAGTCGCAAATTTTAATTTGCCGTTACTTGCAAACTGAAGTTTGCTACTCCGAGCCGCCACGCGTTTGACCGCTGAAAAGTGCAAGTTCCCGGCCAGACTGAGCGGTTGATTGGTTTTGTTACGGACGACATAGCCACCATAAGGTTTCAGCGTATCCGCCAGCACCCAATTGCCATTATTCAGTTCCCAAACAGGGTCGAACCTCGTAAAATCAATGCTGTCGATGACGACGGGAAACGTAAAAGGCCAAGCAAACAGATGTGTGCCGGGCGCAAGATAGCCGTGCAAAACGTCATCCGACTGGGTTTGGGCGGAGTCCGCCAGAATAAATTGCGGCGCTTTAAGTCGATGATACAGCAAATAGCCGCGCAGCGCGGTCAATTGATTGCGCTCCTCGTCGTAGCTTTGTCCTTCAGTGTCAAACTCAACGACTTGCCAATTGGTCGGCTGGCCTTTGCTGTTGAATTTTTGCTTGCCCAGCATTTTTTCTAATGAAACAGTGGCTTTAAACGGCAGGCCAAAGCTGTGCCAACCGCCGGCGGCGATACCGGTCGGATAACGGCCATCGGCTTGAATCCGGGTAAAATCATGGATGTCGATAATCGCCAGTCGCCACTCGCCTTCAGCCGGATAAACGTCCTGACCGGCTTCATTGATGGCTTCAAAATAGAACCATAGCCCTTCCGAAGTCACTGCCGCGCCTGGAATCTGCGCCGAGGCCGTAAACAGATTTTGTGTCCCGGCCAATGTCATGGGGATTTCGGTTGCTTCATCCGCCTTTTGGGAGCCGCGGCCATAACGCAGGCGCACCGTCGGTTTGGTCACGCTGTTAATTTGGATGGAAACCGTGAAAGGCTGACCTTCCGGCTGCACCTCGGCCGATTGGGTGTAAGTGGAATCGAGAAAAACCGGCGCTTCAATCTCCTGTATCGTCAAAAATTGATTGGCCGGAACATCCGTGTAGACTCGGCGGATGCCATCGGGCCAGCCCTCGGTGGGTCGCCGCCATTGCACGATCAGCGAGTCTACCGTGCCGGCTTCTTTGAGGCCGAACTCGGCGTTCAGGCTGTTTTGACCGCCAAAGCCGGTTTGCGAGCTGATTTCTTCCATCTGCCACGCGCCGTTAGCCTTGGCGTAAACCCGCGCGCCGATGGACGACCGGTTGGAAATCACGCCTTCGCACTTGACATTGAGATAGTTGTAGCCGACAGCGGTGTTGCGGTAGAGCAGGCTTTTCTCGTAGCCACTATTGCCGCCATTGGCCACAAACAAATCCAGCGTGCCGTTGTTGTCATAATCGGCAAAAGCGCAGCCGTAGCTGCTCAGGCGGTTGCTTGCCTGCACCGGTTCCGTCAGCAATGGAGCATATTTTGTTTTATTAAAGAACCCAACGCCGTTATTCAGATAAAACACATTAGCCGGGGAATCGCCCGGATCGTAAATATTGGCCGTAAATAAATCCAGATCGCCGTCATTGTTATAGTCGCCCCAGGCTGAACCGCGGGTGTAGTAATATTCCTCTTCCACAATATCGCCGGCCTGGGCCGGATTCTGGCTGCTGAAATTGCCGTTGCCGTTATTGCGGAATAAGTCGTTGACTTCATCATCGCCGGCCACGAACAAGTCCAGGTCGCCGTCTTTGTCATAATCGCCCCAACTGCCGCCGGCCGTCCACTTGCGCGTATCGACAATCGGATTATTCTGCACGGACGTAAAGGTCGAATCGCCCTGATTCCAATTGT
>CAYOLL010000047.1:0-39036 GCA_964404765.1 uncultured Gemmatimonadota bacterium
GCTTTTATCCATCAACTTTTAGCTTGACTTTCACCGGAATAACTCTGCGGTTAAAGTTTGCGGTTTATCACGCTATGAATTGCCAGATAGCCGGCTCATCAACCACAATTCGCGTTCCCATTTCGAAATCGTTAACGTACCCGCTTGCGCCGATTGCGCACATAATCTTCAAAAACATAATCGCCCAGGCCGGACAGGCTGCTGTAAAACGCCCGGCCATGATTGATTTTGGTAAATTCCCGCACAAACTTTTGCAGATATGGGTCGCGGGCGACCATAAACGTCGTGATCGGAATCCGCAGCTTGCGGCAAGTGGCGGCCATATTGAGCGTTTTGGTGACAATCTTGCGATCCAGCCCGAAGCTGTTCATGTAGTAGCCGATGCCTTCTTTGAGACAGGTCGGCTTGCCGTCGGTAATCATAAAAATTTGCTTATTGGCATTGCGGCGGCGGCGCAAAATATCTGTGGCCAATTGCAATCCCGCATACGTGTTGGTGTGATAAGGCCCGACTTTGAGATAAGGCAAATCTTTAATTTCAATGGGCCAGGCGTCGTTGCCGAAGACGATAATATCCAGCGTGTCTTTGGGATAGCGGGTGGTGATGAGTTCGGCCAGGGCCATCGCCACTTTTTTGGCCGGGGTGATGCGATCTTCGCCATACAAAATCATGGAATGGGAAATATCGATCATCAGCACGGTCGATGTTTGGGCCTTGTAGTCGCGCTCTTCCACTTCCAGATCGCGCTCGGTCAGGAAGAAATTATCCGGTCCGTGGTTGATTTGGGCATTGCGCAGCGAGGCGGTGGCGTCAATCTGATCGGTCGTATCGCCAAACTGAAACTCGCGCCGATCCGCGGTAGCTTCATCGCCCAAACCGGTATGCGGCGTACGATGCTGGCCGGGGCCGGCTTTCTTGAGCTTGCCGAAAATCTCTTCCAGCGACTGGCGGCGGATGGATTGTTCGGTCTTGGCCGTGATATTAAATTGACCGGCGGCGGTGGGATCTTTTTGCAGATAGCCCTTTTCCTGCAAATCCCGAAGAAAATCGCCAATACCGTAGCGCCCGTCGGTCAACTGATATTGGCGGTCCAATTCCGTCAGCCAATTCATTGCCTCACCAAAATTGCCGGAAGTAAAGGACAGCAGTTCCAAAAAAAGCTTGAGCAGCTTGTCAAACAAGGACTTGCCGCTGTCGTCCGGGATGTAATTTGTAAATCGAAAACCGACCATAGTCTCACCAAGGTTACCGCGCGGCAAACTCAAGCGCGGCCTGAATGCTTTTGTGGGTTAGACGGGGATGAGCTTCCAGTAAATGCTCGACGGTTTCACCCGCCGCTAATTTTTCCAAAATAAGTTCGACCGTGATACGGGTGCCTGCAACCACCGGCTTTCCCATCAGTATCGCCGGATTGGAAACAATCAATTTTTTTGGCATACTTCCTTCCCTCTTCACCGAACGTGATGTTAATAAACGCAAATCAAAACGCTATTCCCAATTGATCCAGAATAAACGCAAATTCAAAAGCGATTTCATGCAAAAACTCGTAGCGCCCGGAGGCGCCGCCATGCCCGGCGGCCATATTGGTACGCAAGATGAGCGGATTTTGATCCGTCTTCAATGTTCGCAGCCGTGCCACGTATTTGGCCGCTTCCCAATAGCCCACGCGCGGATCGTTCAAGCCGGCGGTCACCAGCATGATGGGATAATTCTGCGCTTTCATATTTTCGTAGGGCGCATAACTCTTCATGTAGGCAAACGCGGCGGCTTCGTTAGGGTTGCCCCACTCGTCGTATTCGGTGACCGTCAGCGGCAGATTGGGGTCCATCATGGTGTTGATGACATCGACAAAGGGCACGTCGGCGACGGCGACTTTAAACAGATCGGGCCGCATGTTCACGACTGCGCCAATCAGCAGCCCGCCGGCGCTGCCGCCGGAGATCGCCAGCCGATCCGTCGAGGTATATTTCTGGGCAATCAGATGTTCGGCGCAAGCAATAAAATCGGTAAACGTATTCTTCTTGTGCATCAGCTTGCCATCTTCATACCATTGCCGGCCCATCTCGCCGCCGCCGCGAATGTGGGCGATCGCATAGATGAATCCCCGCTCCAGCAAGCTAAGCCGGTTGGATGAGAAGTACGGATCGGACACATCGCCGTAAGCGCCGTAGCCGGTCAAATAGGTTGGATTGCGCCCGTCTCTGACTAATCCTTTTTTATAGACCAGCGAGATCGGAATGCGCGTCCCGTCCGGCGCAGTAGCCAGGATGCGCTCGGAAACGAACTGTGTTCGATCATACCCGCCGCGAACGGTATATTCTTTGCGGGCTGTGCGCTCCTTTGTCAACATATTAAAATCGAAAACCGTTTTTGGCGTGACTAACGAGGTATAGGTAAAACGTACTAAATCGCTGTTAAAATCGGGGTTTTCGGCGCTCCAGATGGCATAAACCGGCTCCGGAAATTCGACATAATACGAGCCGTTATCTTTCAGGTTGAGGACTCGCATTTGGGGCACACCGTCGGCCCGTTCGTGCACCACCAGAAAGTCGCGGAAAGACTCCAGCTCGTCCAACTTGACATTGGGCCGATGGGCGATCACTTCCTCCCAATGGGCTCTGCCCGGCTGATCGACCGGCGTCCGCATCAGCTTGAAGTTTAGCGCATTGTCATTGGTTAAGACATAAAAATAATCGCCATGGTGATCGACATAATATTCCAGGCTCTTTTGCCGCGCCTGCATGATTTTGAAATCGCCATAAGGTTTATTGGCATCCAAATAGCGGGTTTCGCAGGTCGTCTTGCTGATGCTGTTCATGAGCAGATAGGCGTTGCTTTTGGTGCGCATAATGTCCAGATTAAAGGCTTCGTCTTTTTCTTCATAAAGCAGCGTGTCGTTTTGGACGGGCGTTCCCAGCGCATGGCGGTATAGCCGATAGGGCCGGTGCGCTTCATCCAGCGTGGTGTAAAAAAGGGTCAGATTATCGTTGGCCCATTCGACGGCGCTGACATTTTCAATCTGGTCGCCCAACAATTGATCGGTGCGCAGGTCTTTGACAAACAGCGTGTAAATCTCATCGCCGCGCGTATCGACGCTATAGGCCAGGAGATTGTGGCTGGGGCTGATTTCAAACTCGCCCAATTCAAAAAAATCAAAGGCGGCGGCCAATTCGTTTTCATTCAAAATAACTTTTTCCGGCCCTTCGACAGGCTCAGGACGCGGGCCGGTTTCACTGTCTTTCCGGCGGCAATGAACTTCGTATTCCAGACCTTCCAGCGTCCGGCTGTAATACCAATAGTTATCCAATTTAACCGGCACATCCGTATCGGTTTCCTGGATGCGGCCGACCATTTCTTTAAACAGGCGTTCCTGTCCCTCTTTGGTGTGGGCGGTCAGGGTTTCGGTGTAGACATTTTCCGCCTTGAGATAGGGGATGGTTTCCGGGTTCTTTTCATCGCGCAGCCAGAAGTAATCGTCGGTATAGGCCTGGCCGTTGTAGGTCAGGCGCTGCGGATTTTTTTTGGCGACCGGGGGTTTAACTTCGGCGAGTTTGAGAATCACAAGTTGCTCCGAATTTGAGGTTCATGGCGGTTCGCCGGCCGTTGTTTTATTGCCGAATCTTTTCTTGCCGATACTTGCTGCGATATTGATTCGATTGTGTAACCATTGCGTATATTGGAACTTCTGCTTCAATTTTTGTGAATAGCGCGTCAGCGGTTGTATCAAGCTCATAATCCATTTGCAATCCCATCCAAAATTGAGGCGAAATCTTAAAATAGCGTCCTAACCGCAAGGCTATCTCGGCGCTAATAGCGCGTTTTTTGTTTACAATTTCATTTATCAGATGTCCGGAAACGTGAATATCTAACGCCAATTTCTTTTGACTGATGCTCAGCGGTTTTAGAAATTCTTCAAGTAGAACTTCGCCGGGATGAATCGGTTTTAATTTTTCTTGTACCATTTCGTTTTCCTCAATGATAATCGATAATTTCAACATCGTACGCATCACCGTCTTTCCAGTTGCGAAGACTCTTTACTTACTCCGATCCAAGCGGGAAATTGCGCATTTTTAACCCTAAGGGTTTGTCTTTTAACTCTTAGGGTTTTGGCTTCGATCATCAGGAAACCCTAAGGGTTGAAATGCAAACCCTTAGGGTAATTCCGCCCGAATGAGATGCTCAATTTGCCACTTGGAAAGGAGTAGCAGCGCGGACAATGTCCATGACCCAGTTCGTTTCCCAACTTTTGCCGGAATCGGGTGAGAAGGCTTGCTCCCAACGGGCGCTGTTGGTCGTGATATGTGACCAAGTGTACCGGATGATAATAGGTTTCCCATTAAATTCATCCGCCGCTTCAAAGATGCCAATACCGTTTTCAAATTTTCCGACCACAGGCGGCGTGAGTGCGCCGGTTCTGCTATCAATTCCGCCATTGCGGTTGTTGAGCCAATAGATGCTCCACAGCCTTGTTTCGGGATTAAAAATGCGCAGGGACATTCCGACGTAGCCAGGTCGCCAGGACTCGGCGACGAAATCATCAAAGTTACCGATTCCCGCGGGCAGCTTTTGATTTTTCTGTCTGGCTTGAAATGTTTCCCACTGATCTGAGTTTTCGAGAGGCTTGAGAAGTTTCCGATTCTCGACGATCCAGTCGCCTATGAAAAAATCGAAATCGTGTGCGCCATCATCGGAAATTTTTGTTTCACTCATTGTGGTTACTCCTAAAAATGTGGTTATCTAACCGTGATAATTGGGATTGCAAAACGACTTTGATGCGTTTGCAAATGCGTTAGGGATTTATTCTTGGTCGTTGTCCTTGTTGCCATAAGGTGTCAAAAATAAATTCTTTGTATCGTCTTTGAAAGTCTTGGTCGGTCGAGAATTTCTTGAATATTTCTGTCTGTGTGAATAAATATTGTTGCATTAATTCTTCCACTTTTTTGTCTGAAGATATTTTAGCGTTTTGTTTGTCTGGTGACGTTGTAATAGCATCCATTGTGCGCAAATCTTTTTTCATATCTGCTGGAATTTGTTGTGTTAATATCTCATTCACCTTGTCTTTGTCTGTCCAGTCAATGTCGCCAAAACGCAGGTTGAACGCGTTAAGGATATTTTCTAAAGTGTCAAGTTCGGGTTCTGATTTGCCACCACCAACGCCAACGGGAATAGGCATTACAAACCCTTCCTCTGCTGCCAAGAAAATTGTTTCTGTTCCTTGTTTGGCAGGACGGTAACTATCCATATCAATGGCTTCAATTATACCTTTTGCCAGGTCTTCATTTTCGTCAATAATCAGTTTTGGTAATAAATATTTCAAATACCACCAAAGTTGTTCCCAATACAGATTGTTGAAATCAAGCAGTTTGGCCAGGTAACTATATGTCCGTAAAAAGGATTTTACCTTGATTTTAAAATCAATCTGCTTGTCAATGTTTAAGTCAAATTTGAAAATATGTGCTGCTGAATCAATAATCGGGTCTAAAATGGTTCTGTCTGCATGGCCCGAATACTTTTCAAAAAAGTCTTTTACCACTTCTTCATTGTAAACTTCAAATTTCTCCAAAGCATCCACCAAATCATTCAGTTTATTAGGACTTGTTTCTTCGCTTAAAATGGTAGAAGTATAGTAAGGGTCGAAGGCTTCTTTTATTTCGTCTGCCTTGTTGTAGAAGTCCAAAACAAATGTGTCTTTTTTGTATGGTTTTAAGGCTCTGTTTAAGCGTGAAAGGGTCTGCACCGCTTGCACGTCTCTTAGTTTTTTGTCCACATACATGGTATGTAAAAACGGTTGGTCAAAACCCGTTTGGTATTTATTGGCGACAATTAAAAAGCGATATTCCTTTTTCTTAAAGTTTTTCGGAATGTCGTTTTTATAACTATTGAAATTATTCATGGTAACTTCATCAAACTTAATACCCTTATACATGGCTTCTTCTTCCTTACCTCCTTTATACTCTTTATCGCCCGAAAAAGCCACAATAGCTTTGTAAGGCGATTTTATTTCTTTCAGGTAAGCATCAAAGGCATGTTTGTATTTGATGGCAGACAAAATGCTTTTGGTGACCACCATGGCTTTAGCTTCTCCGTTTATCAGGTGCTTTACATCACGGTGAAAATGGTCAATCATTATTTTGGCTTTCTCAGCAATGGCAAATTCGTGGCCTTCCACATAAGCCCGTAATTTCTTTTGTGCCTCTTTGGTATCGAACTCCGGATTGTCTTCTGCTGTTTTAATGAGTTTGTAAAAGGAATTGTAAGTGGTGTAATTCTGCAACACATCCAAAATAAATTCTTCTTCAATGGCTTGCTTCATTGAATACAGATGGAAAGCATCAAAAGCCGTTTTTTCTTCTCCGTCTTTGATGTATTTGCGAGGCACACCAAAGGTTTCCAATGTTTTGTTTTTGGGCGTGGCGGTAAAGGCAAAGTATGAACCGTTTTTAATCATCTTACGGGCTTCAATCAACTCGTTGATTTTGTCCTCCAAGGTTGGTTCGTCTTCGTCTTCTGCATCTTCGCCTTTGTCGGCAAGCACGGCATTCATTTTGGCAGATGTTTCACCGCTTTGGCTACTATGGGCTTCGTCTATGATAATAGCAAACTTCAAACTACCCAAGTCTTCCATTTCCTTTAGCAAATGCGGAAAGGTTTGCACGGTGCAAATGATAACCTTCTTTTTGTTGGCAATGGCTTCACGCAACTGACTTGTTTTGCTGCCGCCTTCGCCTGTAATGGCGGCTACAATGCCTTGCTTGGGTGCAAACTGTATGATTTCATCACGCAATTGTTTGTCCAATACGGTGCGGTCGGTTACCACAATCACGGAATCAAAAATGTTGGTTGTGCCTGTATTATCAAACAAACCGTGTAACTGATGCGCAAGCCAGGCAATAGATTTTGATTTGCCTGAACCTGCCGAATGTTGGATTAAATACTTTTGCCCGATGCCATTCTCTTTAGCGTGGGTCAGAATTTGTTTTACCGATGTGAGTTGATGATAACGGGGAAAAATCATTTTCTTTTGCTTCTTGCCTGTGTCTTCGTCTGTTTCTTCAATGACCTGGGCAAACTTGTCAATAATGTTTGCCAGCGAATTTTTCCTCAACACGTTTTCCCACAAATAATGTGTTCGCAGACCTTTGGGGTTTACGGGATTGCCTGCCCCAAAGGGCGGTGTGACTTTACCATCGTTCAGCCCTTTGTTGAATGGAATAAAGGAAGATGGTTTGCCTTTTAGCTCCGAACACATAAACACCTGCTCGGTGTCGGCGGCAAAGTGAACCATACAACGGGCAAAGGAAAACAGTTTCTCTTTCGGGTCTCGGTCGGTTTGGTATTGGCGAATGCCGTTTTGCACATATTGACCGCTTAGCGGATTTTTGAGTTCGCACGTAATGACCGGAATGCCGTTTACAAAAACGGTTAAGTCCATTCGGTTTTCGTGGCTCAGGCTGTATTTCAATTCCTGCGTGACCGAAAACACATTGGCGGCATAGCGGGCGGCATCTTTAAAGTTGTATGTCGATGATGGTCTGCGGTAAAACAACTCTATAGTTTTATCAAAATGCTTTACGCCTTTGCGAAGGGCTTCAATCACGCCCAACTCTTTTATTTTTTCATCCAAGCGAACCAAAAAACTCCTTTCGCCCTTTTTCTGAATCATCTCCCAGGCATCTTTTTGGGTTGCCTCTATAAATGCCAAGACCTGTTTGGTATTGATGCAAAATTCACGGTCAAATTCTGTGGGTGTGGTTTCCACAAAACGCAGATCTGTTACCAAATAGTTGGTAATGAACTTTTGAAAACCTTTTTCGGATGTATCGGTAAACTGCATACTTTATTCCTGATTATCGTTTTGCAATTGCTGTTCAATTAGTGCTTGTAACTCTTCCCGGTTAGGTAAATACAACTGATATTTGCTCACAAATAATTGAGAAGAAATATTGTGCATAGCGTATTTCACCAGCAAATCGTCTTTTTCTTTTGCCAAAACGATGCCTATTGGCGGATTGTCGCCTTCGGTGTTTTCCTCATTTTCAAAATAGCCCAAATACATATTCATTTGCCCGACATCTTCGTAGCCGGCCTCTTGTTTTTTCAGGTCAATCAATACAAAACATTTTAGGATGCGATGGTAAAATACCAGGTCAACATAGTGGTTTCTATTGCCCAAGGTAATGCGGTATTGCCTGCCGATAAATGCAAAGCCTTTGCCCAATTCCAATAAAAAGGCTTGTAAGTGGTCTATGAGTCTTCTTTCTAAATCTGTTTCGCTCAAATGATAAGGTTCAGGAATTTTGAGAAATTCCAATACATAAGGCTCTCTTATTATGTCGCTTGGTTTTTCAACGAATTGGCCTTGTTTAGCCAATTGCAATATCCCTTCTTTGTCTTTTGATGCCGCTAAGCGCAAAAACAGGGATGATTTTTTCTGACGAATAAGTTCGGTTGTACTCCATTTTTCCAGAATGGACTGCTGCAAATAAAATGAACGTTCCAATGGGTCGTCTATTTTGAGCAACTCCACAAAATGCGTCCAGCTCAATTGGTGCGGAAGCTCCGCACTAATTGGGAATACCGTATAAAACTGCCGCATGCGCTTGATATTACTCAGGCTAAAACCCTTGCCATAGGCTAAACTCAAATCGTTTGACAGATTTTCTAACAGCGATTTGCCGTAACTTGCTTTGGCGCTGCCTCCTTGCTCAAACTCTACAATGTATTGTCCTATGTGCCAATAGGTGTTCACAATTTCGGTATTTACATACGTCGCAATATTTACTCGGCCTTGTTCGTATCGGCTGGCTATCCGCTCCACAAGGTGTTGGTAATCTGTATTGGTTAATTTAATTTCCATGCTTAGCTCATTTGTAATTGCGGAACACTGCGCTTGCCTGTTACCAAATCGGTGATTAAGGCTTCACGGTATTCTTTGATGGATGCGATTTCTTTTTGGGCTTTGGATATAGCAAGGTCAATAATTGAGCATTCGGTTTCAATTTTCTTAACAATTGCTTCCTGTTCATTTTTTTCAGATGGATAAGTTATTTCAAAGTCCTTAATCAAGGGTAGTCTAAGACTATCAACAGTAGATTTTGCATCTCCCATTAAGGCAACATTGTGAAAGTTCGTTTTTATATAGTAGAAAAGATACAACCCAATTACTGTCTTAAAGTTATAGAAATTATATACCCTTTGATGATAGTCAAATTTGCCATTTATATAGTGAAACACTTTACCAACACCTGCTCCATCGCCAGCGGTTAAGATAGATTCCCCATCAAATGAAAAGCTGTTTATTCTTTCAATAATTTGAGAACGAACGAAAAAAGGATATTCACCATCTTCAATTTTATCCTCTGTGTTTTTATTTCCAGTTGTAATCTTACATAGGAATCTCAACCTTTTTATTTTCCAATGCTTGGGTATGACTCCAATCCAATTAACATCAGAATCTTTAAATTCAGAACAATCAATACCTTTCGTAACTAATCTCAGAATAAGCGAACTTTTCTCCTCCTCCAACAACTCAATCAACCTTTCCTTATTCCGAATAAACTTGTCTATTTCGTTATTCTTTTTGTCCAAGTAGGCGACAATGCGGTTTTGTACTTCTAATGGGGGAGCAATGCTATACATTCGTTTGAAGTCAACGTAACGCAATGGCATTTGTCCATCTGCAATACCATAAGCATAGCGTTCAGCATAATTTTTATAAAATCCAGTGCGGAACATATAATGAAAGAAGCGTGGATTATATTTCACGTCTTTTCGTGGTTTCAAAACGGTGCAGGCGGGGCTTACAATTCCTTTGTAATTGCTATAACCCGAAGCGCCTTGTCTGAACCGCATACTATAAACCAAGTCGTCAGGATAGACCAACAAATATTTTGATTTATCCAGCGTTGAAGAATCCTTTTTATCTAAATCAACTTGTTTAATTACGCCTCTACCAATTGTTACAGAAAGCAATTCTTCATTTTCATATCCACGTTCAATGCGTTCCTGGAAAATAGCAATATTGGGCAGTAGCTGCCAGCCATCGGGCAATTGCGTTGCATAATCATACGCAATGGCATTGTATTTTTGGTATGGTTGTAAAGTTGCCATTAGTCGTTCACTATTTCGTTTAAGATGCCTTCGGTTTCTTTTTCCAGTTCAAAAATCTCGGCGGTAATTTCTTCAATGCTGCGTGGCGGCACATAGTTGTAGAAATAGCGGGTAAACGAAATTTCGTAGCCTTTCACGGTTTTGCTTTCGTCTATCCAGGCATCAGGGATATGTTGCAACACTTCCCGTTTAAAATATTCGGGTATGTCCTGGTCAAGCGGCACATTTTCGGTGTCTCGCAGGTCGCTGTCGGTTTCATATTCAATTTTTTCTTGCCCTGAGCCTGTCGAACGGGCGGTTTTTTTAATTACCCGTTCTGCATCTTCGTTTTTCCAAGTGATGGCATCGGTAATGGCTTTCAAACCTTTGGCATCAATATCCAAATTCAATTCCTTAATGGTTTTGTTAAGCAACGGCACAAAGGTGTTGTAGTCGTCAAACGGTTTGTTACCCAATTTGTCGGCAATCTTTTGAGCCGCTTGCATCAATGCCAATTGGTTTTTCCAATGCTCGGCGCTCAGCAGTTTTGTTTTGTCGGCAGGTTTCAGTTTTATTTCGTTCTTGCTCAGGTGGGCTTCAATCTTGTCTTTGTATCTTTTGATGTCGTTATACAAATCATCGCCAAAATGGGTGTAAGCCCATTCCATTTCTTCGGCGATGCTTTTATCAAAACGCAAGGTGGCAATAGCTTCGGCTGTAAACTGTGCCGAAAGGCGTAAAGGTCTTTCTACGGTTATTTTGTTGTAGCCAAAATATTCGTTGGGGTAAATCTTAGAAATATCGCTTTCCACAAAGTCCAAATACAGATTGGTAATGGCATCAATGTGGGCAGGTTTCATTTCGCAGTTTTTTTGCCCTAAATTCTTCCGCAATTTTTCATACAGTTCCATGGCATTGATCAACTGCACTTTGCCTTTGCGTTTAGGGTCTTTTTTGTTGCTCACAATCCAGATGTAGGTAGGAATGCCCGTGTTGTAAAAAATGTTTTTCGGCAAAGCGATAATACATTCCAGCCAATCGTTTTCAATAATGTATTTGCGAATTTCGCTTTCGCCACCGCCTGCATCACCGGTAAACAAAGCCGAACCATTGTGAACGGTAGCAATGCGGCTGCCCAATTCGGTATTGTGTTTCATCTTGCTTACCATATTCATCAGGAACAGCAACTGTCCGTCCGATATAGAAGGCAGGCCAATTTCAAAACGCTTGTCTTTGATGTTCTGACTTCCTTTTTTGCCTCTATCTTCTACAATGGCATCTTCATCAATTTTCCAAGTCTTGCCATAAGGCGGATTGGAAAGCATAAAGTCGAAATGCAAATGCGAAAACCCATCTTTGGAAAGAGTAGAACCGTAGGCAATGTTCTCGGATTTTTCACCTTTAATCAGCATATCGCTGGTGCAAATGGCGTAGGTTTCAGGATTTACTTCCTGACCATAAAGCATAAAGTCGGCTTTACTATTTGTTATCTCCAATGCAAAATTTTCCGCTTCAGTAAGCATACCGCCACTGCCGCAGGCAGGGTCATAAACGAGATAAGTTCCTTTTTTTATTTTGTCTTTTACAGGCGTAAACAAAATATGGGTCATCAACTTAATGATTTCACGGGGCGTAAAATGTTCTCCTGCTTCTTCATTATTTTCTTCATTGAACTTGCGTATCAGTTCTTCAAACACATAACCCATTCCCAAATTAGTCAGCGGTAGCAAAGATTCGCCTTTGCTGTTTTTGGCTTCATTGGGACTTAGGTTTATTTCTTTGTTGCAGAGTTTTTCAATGAGCAAATATGTTACGCCTGCTTCTTTCATTGTCTCTAATTGGTTACGCAGCTTAAACTTGCTGATGATTTCCTGCACATTGGGGCTGTAGCCGTCCAAATAGGCTTCCAGATTGGTGTCGATGTTGTCGGCATCATTCATTAGGGTTTCAAAAGTGAATTTTGAAATATTCCAAAATGGATAGCCTGATTGATTTTCTAATGCTTTTTTGTCATCAATGTTCTGCTTAATGAGAAAGGTATTTGCTTCTAAAACTTTTTCTTTGGTCGGCACAAGCAAAGCGTCCAAACGCCTTAAAACGGTGAACGGAAGAATAATATCACGGTATTTACCTCTCACGAAAACATCACGCAGCACATCGTCTGCAATGCTCCAAATGAAGCTAACTATTTGATTGTGCACTTTTTGATTCATTTTTTTTGCAATCCGTATTGATTTTTTACTCTACTAAATATCATACGCAAAAATACAGGACTTGGAAGGTTAAGCCGTTGAAACGGCTCAGACCATTTTTTTGGGCATCGTGGGCACCGGGGTGAATCATAAGTTCATTTGAACTCATAAGAACCACTCTTTTTTATCGGATTAAAACCAGCTTCTTTGTTGTGACGCGCAAATCAACAAGTCTCAGGAGGTCAATTTCCATACTTGCACCAACCGAAATTCTATCCCGCCGTCCGATATGGCAGCTTAATCACAAATTCCGCGCCTTTATCGACTTCGGAAGTCAGCGTAATGACGCCGCCGTGCTCTTCGACAATCCGTCTGGCAATGGCTAAGCCCAGGCCGGTGCCGTTTCTCTTGCCAAAAGTCGCAAACGGCTGAAAAAGCTGGGCCCGAATTTCTTCCGAAATACCCGGTCCGGTATCGCTAATCGTAAAATAAATCCAATCATCTGCGCGATGGACTCGCACCGTACAAACGCCGCCTTCTTTCATCGCATCCATCGCATTGCCGATAATGTTGAATAAAACCCGATAAAAGCGCGGCCCGTCTAACCAGACCTGGCCATCAAAATCCAGGATTGTCTCCAGCCGGAGGCCTGATTCGGTTAATTTTTGCTCAAAGGCAGTTGTTACTGTTCGGATGTATTCGGCGGTGTCATGCCATTGTGGATCAAGCCGGATTGCGCCCCGGGCAAATTCCAAAATATCATTGATCATCTGCGACAATCGGTCCACCTGCTTCATGATAATGTCTAAAAAGCGGTTGCGCTTTTCGACGGGACATTCGGGCATGGTGACGATTTCGGCATAGCTGCGGATAATGGCCAACGGTGTTTTTAAGTCGTGGATAATGGATGAAGCCATTTGGCCGATGAGGGCCATTTGTTTATGATCGGTGTGGCGCAAATTAGCCAGAACCAGCCGCAGCGAATTGGCGATGCTGTTGATAAAACGGTAATCTGCTTCGGTTAAAGGTTCCGGGCCAGGCAGTTGCAAGGCCAGCGCCGTCAACAGTTCTTCTTCCAGTCGAACTAAAATCCACAGCGTACTGCCGTCCTGAACAGTCCCGTCTTTTTGCTGAATTTGTTCCAGTTCGGCATCTTCCACCAGGTTTTTACGAAAACCGACATAGCTGTTTTCCGTCCAAATTAAATGATGGCAGAGGTAGGCCGCTTGTTTCTGTTGAAAAGAGCGCGCCAGATAGACTTTAATCGCCGGTTTGAACGGGAAAATGGTTTGACAAAGAATCGCGCAGGTGACACAAACCGCGCTCAGGGCGTCATGGGCAGCGGCCATTTTGCGGGTGCCGTCCAGTAGCGCCTCTACTTCCTGCTCAATCCGTTTGAGCTGCTGCACTTGCACAATGGTTTTGTTTAAAGTGAGCTCCAGATCGCTCAAGTCCAGCGGCTTGGTCAAGAAGTCGTACGCGCCGCGATTCATGGCCAAGCGGATATTGCCCATATCGCCATAGGCCGAGATAATGACGGTTTTCAGGCAATAATCTTGCTCGTTCAGCCGGTCCAGAAGTGTCAGGCCATCCATTTGCGGCATGTTGATATCGGTTAAAACGACATCGGTTTCCGGATGGCTCCGCAATTGTTCCAGCGCCTGCACACCATTACGGGCAAAGATAAAATCCAGCTCGCCGAGTTTAAGGCGTTTGCGAAACTTCAGCCGAATCATGGCTTCCAGATCGGGCTCGTCGTCAACCACTAAGATTTTGGCCGGGAAAGTGTAAGAAGTCAAAGGGTTCGTCTCCAAATAGAATCGATTGGTAGTTGCGAATTCATTCGCTTCTTTGGTCGATATGAACGAATGAATTCGTCGCTACAAACGTAATTGCTCAAAAAGTGATGGTAGACCGAACCTTGCGAAGGCTTCAGTGCACGCTTTCACAAGTTTTGCAGTAAAGCCTTCGCAAGGTTGCCCACGCTTTTTGAGCAATTACCTACAAACGTGTTTACTTGAGAGCGGTCATGGTGATTTGCCAGCTTAGCGTGTCCCGCACGATGGTCAGAATAGGCGCGTATTTTTGGTCGAACAGGGTATTCAGCCGATCTAAGATGGACTGTGCCAGTTGCGGTCCCAGCTTGCCGGCATGGGTCAGAATATGGGTGTAGTAATTGAGATGCAGTTCTTGTTTGTGATTCAGATGAAAGGCGCGAATATCGTCATCCGGCAGTGTTTCCACAATGGCGTTAAGCGGGATGACGTTGGGTGGAATCCGATGCGCGCCGCAGCTGCCGTTCAGCCAGCCCAACAGCAAAATACCAACCAGCGTGAATTGCTCGTTAATATAGTCGGGGCTGAAAACAGCGTTTTGATCGGGCGGCATGGTTAGGCGTGGGCCGTAATTGCCAAATTCCGGGTTGACCAACTGCGAATTGTAGAGAATGCCCACCACTTGCACCGGTAATCCGGCAGCGGCATTTTCCGGCAGCCGGATTTGGACAAATTTGCCGAAGGTGTAGGCTTCAACTTCCGGCGGCGCTTCAATTTCCAGGCGGTCATTAATGCGGCACAGGTAGTCAATATGCGAATTGGATTTGATGATTTTGCCGATGATCATGTGTTATGAGGCCATTTTGGTTAAGATTCCTAAAATAAGATCAACATGCTCAATATAAACTTTTGCCGGATCAATTGAAAGCGTTGCGCCTTCCAGGCGGATGAATTGCCAGAGTTCACCTGTCGTCACAACACCATAAACTCGCTTATTTTCCGGCGCGTCCTCCAGATTTAACCGGCTTGCCGCGACCATTTCCGCTGCGCACTGACCCAGGCCCTCTTCCATATCATTCTTTTTTGCCTCAACCATCATAATGAGCGGCGCCTGCATATTGGGCAGTGGCGGCGTTCGGGTAATGATAAAATCGCAAATTCCTTGCAAACCTTCTTCCGGCGAAACATCCAGGCGGATACCGGAATAAATGCTGATGGCATGATGCAAATGCTCGCGGACTTCCAATAAAATGGGCGCGACGATAAATTCCGAACGCGCCTTTTCGCTTAAGAGTGATAAGTCGGCGGCTTGCCGTAATGTTGTTTTTAAGTGCTCTGACGACGCAACGGACGGAATCTCATTAAAAATACGCTCCAGCACGACTTGAAGCCGGAATCGCTTTCGTACCATATCCAGCGTCAGTGAACTATAAGAAAATGTCGCCGCTGTTTTGTCGGACGACGGCGCTTTACGATTTTTAGAGTGACTTTTCATTACTGGACTCCCGTCAATATTTAATCTTCATGGTCATGTGTGCTTTAGCTTCAAGCCAGGCTTCCTTGCGGGCGGCCTCGACCTCGGCAAAATGATCCATTCCGGCTTGCCTTATGGCCGATACAATTTCATCGCTCAGATACTTCAAACGCAGCATGGCTAATTGACGCTCAAAAAAATCCTGAACGGTTTGCAGGCCAATCGCTTGAATCAACATATCATCAACTTCCAATTGAACCAGGCTCATGGAATGCTCCTTTTAATCCGTGTTCTATTTCGGCTAATATTGAACTTTCATCGTCACTTGCGCCTGTTGCATCAGCAAATTGCCATCAAATTCCAGGCCGACTTTATCGGAGACTTTTACGTTTTTATATTTTCGGCCAATCCAAATCGTGTCAATCATGCTGGTAATGCGATTAAACAGGGCAAAGCCGGAAATATAAAAGGCGCGTTTGTTGGCATTCCGCTGTTGATGCAGCAGGACTTTATAATAATCCCAGTTTTCGCGGGTGTCCCAGGTAAAAGCGTCTGCGCCAGTGAGATAATTGGCTTCGGCGTACTCGCGCTGTTTTTCCAGATCGTTGGGATAGAAGTTGCGGGCATCACGTCGGACGATCTCATTGTAGCTGCCGGAGAGATTGGGCAGGTTCTCGCTGCGCGGATAGCGCTTGACGATCTGCAGAAACGTGTCATCGCGGCCGCTGACATCCACGCCGGCGTGCTCCAGGGCGTAAGCGTCCACTTCTTCCCGCCGCCACGACGCCACTTTTTTGTAGCCGTAATAGCCGGCCCAGGTAGCGGCCTCCGCGCCGAAAAAGACTTTGGCCCTGCCTTTCTCGCCCAGGTAATATTCGCCCGCGCCCGGCAAAGCCAGCGACAGCAGGACGGCCAGTCGACGCGACTTCTCCTTGCCCGACCCGGCTTGCAGGCCCAAATTGGCTGACGGTTGGGTGTCGGCTGGGTTATTCAGTTCGGCAATCGCTTGTTGCATTTGCCGCGCAATTGAGGGCGGTTGCTCGGCCAGTGCATAAGAAGTATAAAATAGTATTGTAGATATAAAAATTAACATTTTTGAATGCATGAAAGATTCCTTTCAATATGAAAGTGCGTGTCCTTGCGTCCTTGTAGTTTTATATGATGGGATGGTACTTTTTAAAGTGCAACTTGAGCTTCTCTTTGTACTGCTGATCAAAATTTTGAATGCTCATCTGAAATGCAATAAATGGATATTTTGAGCTCAGAATGTTGAACGATAGCTTATCCAAACAATATTGAGCAATGATGCTGATTCTTTCAGTTACGTAATCATTATCCAGATTCAGTTGAAGACGCGCAATTGTGCTATCAATTCGAGTTCGAATGGTAACATCTGTGACTCTGGGAGATGGTCTAATTAAAAAGGTTGCAAAATCCAAATGAAACCAATCACTATCAATTATACACGGGTCAATAATATCTTGAAAATCAAGCTTACGCGTGTTTAATCTAACTCGCGATAGCCGATAATTCGTCCAATCGTAGGCCAATTTTGGATAATGCTTTTTAGGCTTAAAATGATCTACAGAACTGCTTTTTTGTGCGTAAGGACGCCGTGGAGACCATAATGCGCAATACGCACAAATGCCGCTATGCTGGTTGTATAAGTAATCATGGATTTTTGACCAATAATTATGCTGATCCCAATCTTTCTTGGATGGCCTTGGAGTTATTTTTAAAAATGCCAAACCTGGAAGTTTTACGTCAACCTCATAATTTGGCGGCGGTGGCGCAAGAGCTACTTTTATCATATTTCGATACCAAACTGTTCGGCGTAAATAACCCAACGAATCCAGAACGGGTCCTCGTCTGCCAAAAGCCTTTTTAACTCGATGGATATCTGCTCAACTTCTTTTTTCGTTGCAGTATTCGATTGCTGAAGTATAACGGCTTTTTCCAAAACTTCGCTTCTTTGTTGGTTGCCAGGATATTTTAAACCAAAAAAATCAGAAGATAGCCAAGAGTCAATGGGTCCTCTGATTTCAAAATTCAGCTCATTAAATTTTACTTTACCGGATTTGGTTATATCTAAATGAAATATTTTATCTTTATCATCATCAAAAATAGATTCGCACGACGCTAATACTAAGGGCGAATGTGTTGCCGCAATTAGTTGTAATGACAGATCGGATTGGAGATGTTCAGTAACATCCAAAATCGCCGGGATGATTTGGCGTTGCCATTTTGGATGAAGATGTGCTTCAACCTCATCGATTAAAATGACCATCTGCCGTTCTTCTTCCTGACTTGTTAACTGTGCTTGAATTTTATGCTCGTTCCATGCCCAAACAATAAGGTACGCCAAGGTTATGATCCGTTTGATGCCCGCGGATTCAAAAACTATCGGGACTGTTCCATAAGGATGGCTTAAAGTTGGAATGTCTCGAACTTCCCCAAAAATTCTCGTGGGTTCCCCCACTTCGATTGGGCCTAAATCCGGCGGCGATAATCGTTTTAAAACTTGACTAAATGTGTCAAATATGCTCGATTTATTACGGCGCTCTTGCCAGAGGACCCAATCTTTTAGCAAACCTTGAATTTGCCCCTTTTTCCCGTCCCAAACTTCTTCACGTGAAAATACGACACTTGGCGTAATATCCGAATCAACTTTACTCGACAACATATGATTGATCGGATCCCAAACGGCAAACGACCCGTCTACACGAGCATAAACAACCAATCCTGAGATTGCCGGAATTCTTCCGACTCGCTCCCACGTTAGTGTCTTATTAGAGAATTTTGCAACTAAAGGTTTACCCGAGCTGCTGGAAATAAGAAACTTAATTTGTGGCGCTTTTGTTTGATTAATTTTGAAAGGTTGGGCTTGTCGCTCAACCCAGTTCTGTGTTAGCGCCCACCAAGCCAAATCCAATAAAAGTGTTTTCCCTAATCCGTTATCGCCTGTAAGTAGGTTAAGCCGTTGCGCGGGCTCAAATAATAACGGATCAACAGGCTCTATACCTTCAATTTCTAAATAGGATAATATCCCGCTTTGTTCAGGCGCGATGTCTTTAGGCGTTGAGTACGGTTCAACAATTTGTTGCCATTTAACCTTCATCGGTTGAAAAGCGGTAGTTTCGTCGAGAGAAGACTGGATATTTTGTTCAAAAAGTTTTTCTAATTCTTCTTTTGTAATATGAAATTCGGTTATGAATTTTTTCACAATCTCTTTTCTGGTCGCTTTTTCTTCAAACGCTTCGTATTTATAAAACCAGGTTGCAGCATGTAACAGCGAAATTTTTTGCATCTTGGGCAGAAGCTTCTCAAGCTCGTATATATAATTAAGTGAAAATCCCCAATTATGTTCATTTTTATCATGCAAAAAAATCCCTTTATCAGCATAACTGGTATTTATTTTTTGAAGACCTTTACTTGCCCAATCCGGGCGTAGCCAATCTTTTCCTTCCCGTCCTCTCTGCCTAAACACGCTCAAAAAATAATTGGACTTCGGATGGGCTCGGTAGCACTCTTTTAAAAATAGATCATTCTTTTTATCAAGATTTATGGCTAATTTTCCTCCAATTGGCGTTTGTGCTTTTTTCAAAACAAAAAAAGTAGCTGCAAAAAGGGAATGGTGCTGTTTTAAATTTTTTAAAGCTTCTTGTATTTGCGCCAATGAAAAATACTTCATACATTTGCCTCGGACAGCGATTTCTGAATATAAGTGCAAAAATCCGAATTTAATTCAATTCCAACCGTACTATAGCCTTTCGATAAAGCCACACGCATTGTCGTCCCGCTTCCACAAAAAGGATCCAAAACAGTTCCACCGGGTTTACCGCCAACTGCAAGACATTGCTCAACTAATGCATCGGGAAAAGGTGCGGTATCTATATTTCCATTTTTAGGGCGAGCCGAGATAGACCAAACATCTTCGCTATAACCATTTTTTGGTAATCCGTTTTGATTAAAATAATATTTTTTAGATTTAACAAACATAAACACAAATTCGTATCCGCGTTTTGGCCGATCTTTAACAGATTCTGGTAAACAATTATTCCGGTGCCAGACAATTGGGGCGCGTAAAATCCAATTTTGTTGGCACATCTTTATCGCTACACGCCACGGAATGCCGATTATAGATTTTCTTTGCAATCCAATACCTAAGCCACCACTTTTATCGACGGCCCGCAATCCAAAACGGCGTTTTGAGCTTTTTTTATCGGTGCCCTGTGATTCACCCTTGCCTGAATAATAGGTATCGCCCAAGTTAAGGAATAATACTCCGTCTTTTTTTAGAACGCGATACACTTCGCTCATTACATCTGTTAAATTTACAATATAACCATCCACAGAATCTTCTAATCCGATTTGATTAGCCACTTTATAATCTCGTAGCCAGAAATAAGGCGGGGACGTTATGACACAGTCAATGCTTTCATCAGAAATAAAACTCAGGCTTTCTTTTGCAGGACCTTGAAATAAACGCCATTGAATATTAGAAAAAGACCCTACAGATTCAAATACAGTTGTGTTTATTAATTTGTGGGATAAAATATCAGTCATACAGATACTTTCGACTTTCGGACAAATCACTAAAAATTCCCGCTCACTTTTACCCAATACGTCGGGTTGTCCGCCGAACCGCTTGCGGCAAACTGCACCTGCGACCGTTCCAGCACACTGGCCAGCTTTTTGTTGTGCGATCGGGCCAACAGTGCCGCCCGAAAACCGCTAAAGGCATGGTTAACCATCGCCGCCACTACGCAGCGGGTGGCCTTATCGTTCAGGCTGTTCTTTTCGCGCCGCATGTCCAGATAGGCCAGATGGTTCGGGCTGTAAGTGACGGTTTTTAAGTCAACCTGATATTCGTCTTGAAAATCGTCCCAGCCGCCCTGGGCCCAGGGATATTTGCCAAGCTTTTCGTAATAATGGTGATTTTTGACCGGCGAACCATCGGCATAAGTTTCAAACAAGTCTGCCGGCTGGATGGCTACCCAACCCGTCGTCTCGTACCAATCTCCCCAGCGGTCATAGCCCCAATGATTATCGGCATAGGCCTCGTATTCAACCCGCTCGTCATCGGCCTGATTGGTATAATGGGCATAACCGACCCAAAAACCGACCTCAGCCGCCGTGTTGAGCAAGCCCCACTTGTCGCCGGTGTACAACTCGCCTGCGCCCGGCACAACCGCCGACAGGGCAAAGGCCAGAAATGGGGATTTTTGCTTGGAGATTGGGCGGTTTTCTGTTGCTTCCGCGGCCAAACAATCGGTGCTTTGAACAGCGGCTAAGGTCATCCATATCAAGGTAATGTAAAAGATTCGCATATCAGATTGAACTCAAGAGTTTTGTTTTTAGCCGGTTGGTTGTATTGTGAGATTCGTTAACCGGCAACTGCGCGACCACATCCAGATACCACCACCAATGAGAAGTTGGAAATTGCTCATGCCGTCGCCAGGCCGCAATATTGGCGATTTGCGCCATAGCGTCAACAAAACCTGCGGCTTGTTGGAGCAGTTTTTTGTCGGCTTTTAACACACGTAAATACTGCTCGTCCGTCAGAATCGCCATGCAATCGGCAATTTCATTGCGAGTATGCAGCATATCCAAATGCTCCATTCCGCTCACATCCGGGAAAGAAACATCGGCTTCATAGGCGGTGATCAGCTCTTCAAGCTTTTCCATGCAACGCACCATGTTTCTCGTCATCATGTAAGATTTTCCATACCTTAACATAAAGACCATAAAGACTTATCCGTATGAATCCGTTTTTTCCCGTCGCATCCGTGTTCTATTTCGTCACCGCCACCTTCACCGAACGATGTACCCGTTCCGATCCGCTGTGGACGGTCACCTGGGCAAAGTAGATGCCGCTGGCGATGCCGGTCACATCCCATTCCACTTCGTTGTCGATCACGGCATCGCGCGGGCCTTGCAGCTCGCTGATCAAATCGCCGGCGGCGTTGTAGATGTTGATCGTAACGGTGCCGGGTTGGCCGAGGCGATAGCGAATTTTCGGATTGGTATCTTTGGCCGGATTGGGATAGACATACAGCGCGGCCAAAATTTCAGCAGGCCCGTTGATCGGCAGGAGTTCGTTATTGCCGAACTGCCCGGTCAGCGCCGCATCTTTGCGGAATTGCGGCCACGGAGCCACGCCCGTTTTGGACGGCAGTTCCCAGGCGTGCAGCCAACCGTCGTCGCTGGCGGCCACTAATTCCATATTCGGGTCGTCATCCATATTAAAGATCATCGGCGTGCCGCCCGCGTCGCCGCCCAACGCCAGCGGGAAGCCGTCCACCTTGCGGCCATCGTGATGCCAGGCGTGGATGTTTTGATCCCACGTGGCCAGCACGACTTCCAAATCATTGTCGCCGTCGATATCGGCAATCAGCGGCGAGGCCGTCAGCGGCTCGGTCGGATGCCAGGTGTACTGATCGAACTCGTTGGGCCATTCGGACATCAGCGTGCCGTTGCCATTTAGGATCGATACATGGTATACCCCGTTCGGGATGATAATGTCCAAAAAGCCGTTGCCGTCCATATCGGCCAAGGCCGGCGTGGCATGAATCGCCCCGGTTAGCCGGACCGGAAAGCCGTTGACAATCGAGCCGTCGTGACGGATGGCAAAGACATAGCCGTCTTCGGTCACGGCGATGATTTCCTTCCAGTAGTTGCGGTCAATGTCCCCGGCGATCAACCCGGCGCTGATCGGATGACCCAGGTTGAGCGGAAAGCCGGGCACAGGATTGCCGTCCGGCTCAAAGGCATAGATTTTGCCCGACGCCGAAGCTACGGCGATCAAGTCAATATCGCCTTCGCCGGTGAGATCGACGACTGCCGGTTCGCCGATGAGGTTGGGTTCGCAGAAGATGGGAAATTCGAGAAACGGTTCCTCATTTGTATGGTGTGAATAGCGATATCTATATAAAAAACCGTTGGTAGATGTCACAAAAATATCAGGGTCGCTGTTTTTATTCATACTAATGACCGGTGAACTCAATTTACCTGCAAACACAATCGAAAAATCCAAGTTATCCCAAAAGGGTTTTTCGCCTTGCCATGCATAAAGATGTCCATCATCACTCGTAGCCAAAATTTCTAGATCGCGATCAAAATCCAAATCAAACAATGCCGTTGCAGAAGACATGGGGCGCTCTGTTTTAAAAATTGTGCCGTTGGCCATACCGGGTATATGAGGTGATCCATCAGAATTAAAGGCTGATAGTGCACCCGTCGTTGTTGTCAAGACAATCTCCTCTTTCCCATCGCCATCAATATCGCCATGATTCAACGAATTTGCGCCGACGCGCCCGCCAAAGGCTACCGGAAAGCCCGGCTGTTTCCAGTCAAACTCGACCCGGAAGGTCATCTGCAAGCCCGCCGCGCTGATGTTTTTGATCGTGATATGGGAATCCGAACCGTTGTTGGAGTAACTGCTCGGCAGGGTTTGGGCGGCAAACTCGCTGTTGTTGCCGGCAAAAAACGGGTCGTTCGGCCCGCCGTAATAAGCGTCCAAAAAATAGGACGGATCGAGATCGTCATTGATGCCGTCGGCCTCTTCCAGATCGACGCCGCGCGGCACATTGTAGTTGACCGTGTTGGTCAGCATATTGCCTTCGATGACGTCGTCGTCAATGTGCCAGATCAACATGCCTTCGCCGGACAGGAAAAAGTCGTGGTCGCTGGCCCAGACGATGGTGGATTTTTCGCTGTAAATGGCGATGGAGTCGCCCGTATCCTGATTGCGCAAAAAGCCGTCAAAGTTGTCTTCGTCAAAATTTTCCGGCGGGCAGTTGGGACAGCGGTGAGTCGGGTTGACCATCCACTTGCGGTTTTCGACCAAAAAATACTCGTGGGAATTGATGGGGATTTTGTAGACTTGCGGATGAGCCGATTGCCGGAATTCGCCGGCGGAAACCGTATAGTCGCCGTTTTGGGTGATGACGGTCGGCTCCAGCCAACCCAAAAAGTATTTGGACCAGGCGCTCATGGCCGCCGGAAAATAACCGTTGTCCACATTGCCGCCCGAACCCATCAAATCCCACGTCGCCACGCCAATGGAATAGCCGCTGGTGTCATACAAATCCGGCAGGCCGAGTTGGTGGCCAAACTCGTGAAACAGCGAGCCTTGCAGACCGATGTAATACTCATCCTGATTGTTGGTTTCCGGGGCGACCAAACCTTCGGTGACGTAATACGCGCCGCCATCGACGGGAATGCCTTTGTAGCTGGGATCGTCGTGGGCAATGATCTGGCGCAGATCGTTGAGCGGAATAAAGGCCGACCAGATATCGCCCGGTGTATCGCCTTTGATGTCCACTTCGCGGCCCGGCCCGGCGTGGAAGAGGATGTAGGCGTCATAATCGGCCATACGATAGTCTGGATCGGCATCGGCGGCGACAATGGCGTCGTGCAGCAGGTTGACTAAGCCCGGCCCGATGTCTGCGAATGATTCCGATCCGTTCCACAACGAGTAATAGCTCTGCGGCTTGGCCAGTCGATAAGCCCCGGCTTCGTTAAACGGCGCAACATCCCAGGCCAAATCCAGTTGACGGTCAGAAATATCCCAATAATAATTGTGCAGCGCTTTCATGTAGCGGTTAAAATAAGCGCGGTCATGGGGATAAGAACGGGCATTGGTGGTATCGTCCAACCAATAGCGCTCTTTGGGGATGCCGGTCAGGTTGATCAGGCCGTTGCCGGTGGTTTTGGGATTGTCCGGACTTTCCGGCTGAAATTCAACGCGGATGGCCAGGATGTTCATTGTGCCCTCGGAAGCGCGTTCCGCCCGTGCGCCGGCGCTGTTTGTATGCCGCGCCAGACCGTTGCGCATCGATGCGCCGCCCGGCTCTTTTTTGTAGAGTTGGCGGTCGATCTTTTTGGGATGCGGCGGGGCCAGACAAATCCCGGCCATGGCGGTTTGGCCGTGCAAAAAAAACGCTAAGAATACGCTGAGGATGCTCCGTTGGATGGAAAAATTCATTTTATCTCCCGGTTAAAAACGATGTTGAATTCGAGATTATTTTATTTCTGCAAGAATGAAAACATGTAATTGTTTTGCTGAGTTCAACGCTTTTTCGGCCTCGGCTAACGTCAGAGCAGGTTCGTCAAAAATCGCGGCAGGATAGCGCACATCCACAGCGTAGCCGGTCAACTCATCGCAGGCGTCCTCCCAACCGGAAAAGGCGGGATTAATCGTCATACAAGCTGTCAACAATTCGACCAGGTCATGTGTTTTACGTATCGGCTGATCATAGTGTGTTAAAAATCCTTTCAGCATTTTTTCAACCATTTGCTGAGCATGAAAGCAAACCATGTCATACGGCGGGTCTGCGCTTTGAATGATCGCCTCTGCAGCTTGCAAATCATGCTGTGCCTTTTCGAACCAGGATTGAACCCATTTTTCTTTATCGGACATATAGCAACCGCCCCTTTTGCGTGGCGATGTAGCCCAAACTGTTAACCAATGCGCGTTGACGTTCAAATTCAGACGGATTGAGAACAAATATATCCAACCCATAGTTTCGATGCGGAAATAAGCGGCGCAACGCGAGACTTCTTTGGCGGGGCGACCCCGGTACATCCGCCACAACGAGCAGATCAATATCACTATTTGCAGTAGCGGTCCCGTCGGCTTGCGAACCAAAAAGATAAACTTGAGACGGGTTTACAGTAGCTACAACTTTTTGGAGAATCAATTGAATACGATCCAAATTTTGCATAATTTCGTTGCTCCGATCATCTAATGCTTCCGTACTCCAAGCAGACCCAGGATACCAACCGGAATAAGCAGCGTCCATTGCGGTAGGACGAGTAGCGTTGACGGCCCTGAGAACACAAGAGCCACGGTGACAAACACAAAGCCAAACAGCAGCCATAGCAGTGATACGAAATACGGAAGAGCGCCGGCAGATGTTCTACTGTTTGGACGAGCGCTCCAAATCAGCGCTGCCGCCGACAAAATAAGGGTTACGGTCACGAGATGCCAGCAGGCGTAGAGAAGAAGGCTGACCGACTGAGGGATCGTTGAACGTAAGAGTGGCTCTTGAATCTCTGGTGTACCCGCAAACGTATGTAGCGCTGCGGTGAAGGCGGCGATCAGGCCGGAGGCTAGTAGTAAGCGATTGGTGTTCATTCCGGTCGGCATCCTTAGCTATTTAGTTACACATTTTATTTCTGTTTGTCGGAAATTAAAGCGCGTCAAGTTGCGCCCGGCTTAAACCGGTGTATTTCATAATCTTTTCGATAGACTCGCCGTCGGACTTCATTTGGCGGGCAACATTGAGTTTGTTCTTCAACTCGCCTTTCGCTTCGCCTTCAGCCAAACCTTTTGTTTCGCCTTCATTAAAGCCGGTTTCGTAGGCGGTTTCGACCGCGCTTTTCATGTCCCAGTAGCGGATCAGGCTTTCGTCATAGACGGTGCGCTGTTCCGGGTTCATATTGGCGATCTCGGCAATCGTAAACGCCCTTTGAAAAATCGGCTCGTTCAGAATCTGCGGAATGTGATCAAAGCTTTCCAGATTCTTTAAAAAATAAACCCACTTGTCAAAATGATTCGCTAATTCGTGCTCCTGCTTGACGAACAGCGGCATCTGCAAAAACTTAAAATGCAGCTTGTCGAAAAACAGTTCGCCGTCCTGATCACGCAAAGCCACATCCCGCCGAAATTTGCGCTTTTCTTCAGCCTCGTCATACTCAAAATCCAAAATCGCCACAAAATAGATGGCCGTCAGCTTAAAGTTCCAGTCGCCTTTTTCGGCCTGCTCCCGAATCGGAAAGGTGGCGTAAAACAACGACCGATCTTTAAAAAACTTCAGCTTGGCCTTTTGCATCTCGACGATAAAGCGTTCGCCCGATGCGCTGACACAGTGTAGATCGAAAATAGCTTTGCGCTCATACGTAACATCGGGCAAATTCTCGGCGTTGCGAAACGTCAATTCGGCAATCTGATGCTGCGCCGGCAGCAACTGGTTGAGGAAGTCGATCAACAAATCGCGGCTGCCTTCTTCGCCAAACAGTTTCTTAAAACCAAAATCGGTGTAGGGATTGAAATAGCGTGACATGGCAGCACCTCGCGCTTAAAGCGTTTCAATCAGACTTTTGACCTCAGCGACTAATTTGGGCAGAATATCCCCGGCGTTTCCATTCAGATAAATATCGGTAATGCGTTTGGTATACTGCGTTGGTTCGGGGTTGATTTCGATAATCATCGCGCCGTTTTCGCGGGCGATATCCGGCAGATAACAGGCCGGTGGCACAGCCCCGGATGTGCCGATCACGAGCATCACGTCGGCTTTCAGCGTGGCAGCGCGGGCGTTTTCGCGGGCATCAACGGGAATTGCCTCGTCAAAAAATACAAAGTTCGGCTTTAACACGGTTTGACAATCGGCGCAGTGCGGCGGCAGTTGGCTCAAAGCCACGCTTGCTGACGGATACAAGCGACTGCATTTGGGGCAGATGATACTCTTGATTGTACCGTGAAATTCACACACAACCCGATTGCCGGCGTCCTGATGCAGATAGTCGATATTTTGGGTGATGATGCAATGCAGGCGATGCATGTGCTCCAGCTCGGCCAGGGCATAGTGGCCTGGGTTGGGTCTGGCGGCGCTGATCACGTCAAAAAACAAGTCCTTGACCAATTGCCAGCCTTCCAGCGGCTTAGCCATAAAACTACCGATGGTCAACAGTTCCGGGTCATACTTGCCCCACAAGCCGTCGGAGCCGCGAAAAGTGGGAATGCCGCTTTCGGCGGACATGCCCGCGCCGGTAAAGGCGACAACATAGTCGGCCTCTTTTAGCAATTTGGCCGTATCCCGAATTTTCTTTTCCATTTGGCTTCCATCCGTTTCCGGCAAAAAAAAACAGCCCTCTTTTCGTCAGATGAAAAAATGGCTGCTTTTTCAGGAAAAACAAGCAAATTGTTTAAAACTCAAACACCAGCGAGAATTTTTTATTGTAATCTTGCAAGTCGCCGCCAGGAATAAAGGCAAAATCCAACCCGCCGTTATAACCGCCGAATTTCAGGCGGAAGCCACCGCCAAAAGTTGCGCCTTTCACTTGACCCTCTTCGTCGCGGTAATAGCCAACGCGACCGGCAAACATTTTCATAAAATTGATTTCTGCGCCGCCGCTGAGAATCGCCTGCTCGCCGATTTGGGTATTGATGTTTTCATCCAATTGGAGCAAGAGCTTGTTCAGTTCTGCAGCAATCGTAATATCCAATAGATCATCCGACCAGGCCTTATAAGCCAAACCCAAGCGCAAATTACGTGGCAGGACATCGGATTGCGCGGCGTCTACGTAGGAAATTTCCGGTCCCAAATTTTGAAGAACGATTGCGCCATTCAACCCTTTAATCAGCATGTCGCGATAAAGCAGGCCCAAATCTACGGCAAAAGTGGTGCCGGAACCTTCATTGCCGGTATCTGCTTCCGAACCGGCGCCGCCATCGGCCAATTTGCTGTGAATGACCTTGATATTGAGCCCAACGCCCAAATGATTCATTAGCTTTGTGCCATAGCTCAGCGCCAGGGCATACTCATACGTGCTAAATTCGCCAATTGGATCCGGACTGTCCGGCGAAGTGCGGATTTGTGTGCCGGTATTTAAATAATGCAAATGCGCTGAAAAAACACCCAAATCCGCAATCGGTCGGCTGTAGGCGGCATACGTCAAATACATATCGTCTGCGGCATCGCGCAGCCAAGGTGAATATTCCAGCGCCACATGTTGCTTATCCTGCATAAAGCCCAGTCCGCCGGGATTCCAAAAAGGCCCAAAGGCATCATCAGCAATTGCGGCAAATGAATTGCCCATGCCGTTTCCACGCGCGCCCGGCTCAATGGTCAGGAAAGGCACCGCAGCCACAGATACCTGCGCTGAAGCCGATGACGCCAGGCCAAGTAAGCAGGCACAAGCAGCTGCGAGTTGTTGTAATCTTTTCATAAAACCTCCAAAATTAAGTAAAAGTAGTGAATTTTCTGCCCAAAATATATGCGCTTTATCAAATTCTGTCAATTAAAGAATCTGTTCCAATCAGCCAAAGCAAGATAAATGCCAGCATTTCCGCCGACATATTGTAAAACAAGTTCTGCTCGGTTTGAGTACACTAAGCCTTTATTTACCATACGCTAAAGCTCTCAACATTCTATTGAGGCCAATAGCCGCGTGAGCCGCTTAATGCCGGTACACTCGTATATTTCTTGCGACAGGCCAGCTCAATGGTGAATCATCAACTTGCCGACAAAGATGCGCTGTACCGGCCCGTCTTCGCTTTCGTAGTCAATCAACAATTTATACAGATAAACGCCGTTGGCAACAGCGTCGCCATCTTCATCGCGTCCGTCCCAGGCGATGCGGCTTTGGTTTGGAAAACCGGCGGCCGGTTCCGGCCCCAGCGTTTTAATGCGCCGACCGCTGACGGTAAAAATTTTGATAGTGGCTAAACAATTATCCTTGTTGACTTTAAAAAGGAAATGCGTAGCGCCGGGAGTCGGGTTGGGATAATTAAACGCCTCGGAAATAGTTAAAGGCGCACTTTCTGTAAAATCGCGAATATCGACATTATAGCTGGCAATCGCAGCATTATTCATATTGTCAATGGCCCGCAGTCGCAGTACATATTCACCATTATCCATTTCCGGAATTTGCCAGGTGAGAGTTCCCCGCCGATAATCGCCAATCTCATATTCAAAAAAACGGGTTAAATCCTCCTGGAAAATGGTTTCAACCGGATTTTGCGGATCATTGCGCTGCCGCACCAGATCAAACAACACGCCGGCTTCGCTAGCGCCGGCCAGATTGATGCCGGAGCTGTCTTCCAGGCTGACTTTTAACGTCGATTGCGGATAGATAATACCGGCATTGAGCATGAGCTGCCCATCCAATTCCACCTGAATCTCCGGGCCGCGCACATCGTTTGCCTGTGCGCCGCTGACAATGGGAATGCTGTCCACCGCGCCGGCCGCGTCGGTCTTGAGCGCCTCGCTCCAGGCATAGACGCTGACCCGGCCGTTATCGCCAAATTCCAGGTTGACCGGGACAAAAACCGTTTGATTAAAGCGCCCGTTTTTGACCTCAGCCTGGCCGCGGAAAATAGGTGTCCCCAGATGATCCCACGTTTCGCTAAAAGACCATTCATCACTCTTATAAAGGATCGTGCGGCGATTGGAAAACACGGTGATGTAGGCCGTCCCGTTAAAATCGGCCTGGAATTGTTCGCCCTCGTAGATTTCACCGGAAATTTGCATTCGGTTGGCCTGGGTAATCACCAGCCCGTCGGCCATTTTGACTTGCAATCGCGCCGCGCCCAGACGCTGGGCCGGATCGCCCATCAGTACATATTTGCTGCTGTTGATTTCGTTGCCGATAGAGATTTTACCGATGGCCAGCGCCTCGCCGATGCTGATGTACTCGGCGCCAAACAGCGCTTTGATAAAGCGGCTCTCCAGGACTTGATTGGGTGAGCCGTAGGTGGAGCGGATGCCGCCGATGGTGGCGATAGCGCCTTTGTCGCGCGCCAGCAGCAAATCCTCACCGATGCATTCCCGGCCATAATGATCATAGTTGGAAATATCGCAGGAAAACGCGCACCACAGCATTTGCCTTCGTCCATTATCCAGCTGGGAAATGTTGTTGAGACTAAAAACGCTTTCGTCGGCCATTTTGGGCGGCCCGCCGTGACCGGTATAACGCAGCATGAGCGCGCCGTCGGCAGCTTTTTCCATAAGATCCTGATTGGCTTTGGCTTTGGTGCGATTATTCGGATCTAAAGCATACTCAGTCAAGAATATTTCATCATTATCAAAGTAGACCGGCATGTTTCGATTAATATCATCCTCTACGGTCGTAAAATAGATTTGACTGGGACTGCAGCCGCTGGGCTGGCAGTAATCGTCGGCAATCGCAACGGTGCGGTTGCGCCAGACGCCCCATTCCGGATTCATCTCATAATCCAGGACTTTTTGGACGACCGCCTCCACTTCTTCTTCTGTTTCAGCCGGAAAGCGTCCGTTAATCATATCTACATTGCGTCCGGTGTTGAGCCAAACCAGCCAATCATCTGTGGCCCAGCCGGTATTGCCGGGAACCTGAAACGTCGGAACGTGGTTTATAACCGGTGTACTATCCTGAACATAGTTGCGATAGTCAAGATTGGCATCGCTGACAAACAGAACGTAAACCGGGGGACGCGCCCAATTTTCGTAAGCGTAACGTAAAAAATTACGGATGCCGGCCGGGTCGGTGTAACCGCCGGAAAACTCATCGTACACCTGCTTTGAATCTACCAACAGCACTTGCGGATTCGTTAGCGGCGCCGGTGTTGTTTGGTAAGCGCTGATCAGGCTTTGCCGGCGCCAGGCGGCTAACGGCGCCAATTCATCGTGATAGTCGGCCGGAGCAATAATCATATAATCAACCTGATAGCTGCCATCATGCAGCAGAGTGTTCGGAAACACAACACGTTCAGCCTGATTGACAGCTAAAAATCCGGCCTCGGAAGCCGCGCAATAAACACGCTGCCGGGTCGTAAAAACCGAGTCTTGAAAGCCGCTGCCCGGATCAACTTCCAATGCAATCGGATTTAACGGGGCAGTGACATCCCACATCCGCACCGCGCCGGAAAAACCGGTCAACTGATACTGCGCGATGCGCTGATTGCCAAGCGGCGCGCGAAACTTCAGACGCTGATCTTTTGCCTTAAACTGACGGGCGTACTCCACGCTGAACCAGCCCAGATAAAGCTGGGCGGGGCGAGTGCCTGTGCCGCCATCCACCTGAATCCGCAAGCGATTATTGTTATTATTGACCCACTCGCCCGTATACGTCGCGTCATACGTGCCGAAACCGGACAAAAGCCCGGATGTACCCGCCAGCGGATCGTTGATATAAAAATTAAGTGTCGCGGCGGCCGACTCATCTTTCCACTGAATCGCCACGCGAAATGTCGATTGGTTGGACAAAGGCGACTTATCCGGCAACTCAAAGGGATAAAAAAAGTTCTCGCCGCCGACTTTGCCGCGGCCGACCAAAAAATCACCCACCCAGTCGTCGTCATTCAGCGCCGGCCCTTCTTGATAAAGCCAGTCAATATTTTTTTCATGATGAAACTTGTCGATAAAATAGGGCTCCGCTGTTAAGCCGGCGACGGTTGTTTGGCTGCGTGTCGTCAGACGCTTGGGCACACTCGGAAAATCGCCGCCCCAGGTCAACCAGTAATAATTGGCATTGGCATACGGATTTTCATAAAAATCTCGATTGCGGTTAAAGCCGAATTCATCATTGAATCCTGTTTGGGCCTGACCGTAAAATAAAATGTAGTCATTGCTTGAAAAACTGCCTGTTACTTTTGACGTAACAATGGGCACTTCGCTATACGCTTGAGGCGTTATGGTAAGCGTTTCCGGCAATTGACGACCGCCATTCGTAAAAATCCGAACGGAACTCAAGTCGATTCCGTCAATATTGGGAATACCGGCAGTCGTCAGATCGGCGCGGGTCAACTTATAGATTCCGTTGCGGTCTTTGTAGCGATCATTATCTTCATCATATTCATCTTGAATTTTTAGCTTGACCCAATTAGTAGAATGATGGAAAATAACATCCGCTGCCGCTGAAAAGGCGCTGCCCGGTATAAATCGCCAGGCCGCGGCTTGCGCGGCATTGATAAAAACCTGTTGATATAGCTTTTCCGCCAGCGGATCGGGCGGGGCCGGACGGAATGACTGCGCCTGCGTTACCGCTTGCCAATGCAGCGTTACTTCAATCTCGCTGCGAATAATAGCCGGGCCGCCGGGCTGGAACTGAACCGGAAAAACATCAACAGCAACGAATTGCTGATAGCGAAACATTTCCGGCTCGGAAACACGCACAAGCTCTTTTGAAGCGCTTTTCAGGTAATCGGACGGAGGCACGCGCCATTCCTCATGCGTCTGACCTGCGGCATCTATTTTGAGATAGGGGCCGGTTAGTGGCGGCGGGCCGGCTTTTTGCGAGGACGCCATGACTCGGGCAGTGGCCACTGCGTGTGAATTGGGGGGCAAGGCTATCAAAACCCGCTTGAATGGTATGATCGGCTGACCAGCCTGCTCATCAAAATCTGCCCCGGCAAAGCCGTAACGGGCAAAAGCGGTTCCATCCACTGTTTGCCCCTGAATTTCCACAACAGGGACACTTACCCGGAAAACGCATACGTCCGGGCCGGCCTGAAGCAGGGTAACCGTTTGATTTGGCACAAGTTCCGCGCCAAAAGCGACTACAGATATCAGGCAGAAAAATATAGCAATAGAGATAAGGCGCATTGTCACGTTAAATCCTCCGGTAATTTATTTATGAAAGAAGAGTAGTGCATATTATTGATAATACGCAAGAAAGATACCAATTAGGTATATCTTGCTACTGCAGCCCGGCGCAAATCTTTACAACCAAATTTTTGTCAAACTACCATTAAAGGTTAAGGAAAGCCTACCAAATTGTCATTCTGCAAGAATCATTTTTGAATCAAGCACAGCGCTATTTTAAAAAAAAGATGCTTTCAGCATGACAACCTGCCTTATGCTTAACTTAATGACATTGAAAATACGATCTTTGCATATTTCTCTTGCATTTTGTGCTATCCTCCCTATTTATAGTTAGTTATGAGCACAGCAGCACAGAACAATAACGATGATCGTCTTCAAAAATACTTTCTTAAAACATTGCTTATTAGAGTCGATTGGCAAAAACTTTAAAGCTTTCTTCGATTTTAACCGTTATTTATTTGGAATTGAGGTTGTTCATTTTCATTGACAAAATTTTAATTCAATTCTATATTTCTAAATTGTTCAAGGTCGATTAATGATGAAACCTCTACTAAACGATCTTTAACACAAATTAATTTGCGCAATTGGAAATCCCTGATAAAAGTTCACTCATTCAAAATTGTCGCTAATTTAAGGAAAGCTCGCTTAAATGGCAAAAAAAATTCTTATCGTTGATGATGAAGTTCATATTCGAGACATCATCCGCTTTCGTATGGAAGTGGAAGGGTTCGAAATTCTCGAAGCCAACAACGGTCGTAACGCGATCGAAGTGCTAACGAAAGAGCAGCCCAACATCATTGTTTTGGATGTGATGATGCCGGAGATGGATGGTTGGGAGGTTTGTCGATTTGTTCGCTCACAACCGGACATTAGTAAAACGCCAATCCTGATGCTGACTGCTAAAACAGAGATACGTGATAAAATACATGGCATGCAAGCCGGCGCAAATGATTATTTAACCAAACCCTTTAGTCCAAACGAATTGGTTGTACGCGTCCAAAAATTACTGCAGGCTGCAGAATCACATTAAAAATTTCGCCCAATAGCCATGAAAACGCCACCTGAACGACACGTTATTTTAATTGTTGATGACCAGGACGATTTGCGTGAATTACTCAAACTTAATTTAAGATATGAGAATTTTGAAATCGAGGAAGCAAAAAATGGCAAAGAAGCCATTCAGAAAGCTTTGATTAAGCCGCCCGATATAATTTTGCTCGACATAATGATGCCGGAAATGGATGGCTGGCAGGTATATCAAGCGCTGAAAGATAACATTCAAACACAAAACATCCCGATCATTATTATTACAGCTTTGGATCAACAACGGCAAGTGGCCGAGCAGACGATGAATCCTTTAAACACGGATTTTTTAACCCGGCCGGTTCGTCGGAAAGAACTTATCGAGCGTATTAAGAGACTCCTTTAATTCCGAAATTTTGCCTAAAAAGAGGTTGCTTATGAAACATCTTAGTTTACGGTTTTGCTTGGCGATGCCGCTTTTTTTTGGCGTGGCTTGCCAGCATTCCAAAACGGATTTGATGGCGTTGCAGGAAGAGGTTGCCTTTCAAGATCGCAAAATTGAGGCTTTAAACGAACGGATTGCGGCGCTACAGGACGAAGTAAAACCACAAGAAATCGGCGACACCGACGAGTCCGAAGCAACTGCACCGGAAGAAGAACTCGCCGGCGAGGAGTCGGCGCCCCCCGCCTCAGCCGCTAAACTGGTAGGGCGCGAATCTTATTATGCGGGCAAATCTTTTAAAAGTAAATACTTGGAAGCGCTTGCCAAATATGAGGACGGCTTGTATGATGAGGCCATTCAAATACTGAGCACTTTGGAAAATCAGCAGCCGGCAAACGATTTGACAGATAATTGCCGTTATTGGTTAGGAGAATGTTATTTTGGCAAAGGTCAGTATGGCACGGCTATTAAGACCCTGCAAGAACTCCTGGCTAAATATCAAGACTCTAATAAAATTGCCGATACGCAATATATGATCGGTAAAAGTTTTTACAAATTAGGCAATAATGATCGTGCTGTTATTGAATTACAACGCGCCGCCGACAGTGCGCTTGGCACAATGACGCGCAAAAAAGCGCTTGAGTTGATTGACCAAATCACCAAAATGTCCAAATAGGGTTCATGGGATAAGATGGTGAAACCTTGCGAAGGCTTAATTTGAAATCCGCATGTTTTGTGCACTGAAGCCTTCGCAAGGTTGGATTTCTACAAACTTGTTCCATGAGCCCCAAATAGTTAAATCGCTGTTATATATTTCGGGGGAGATGTGCAGAACCGTGTTCAAGATGTGCTTTCATTGTTGGCTACGAAGGAGATCGACGCTTTTTTTACCTTACATCCGCTTAATGTCCGTTATTTAACGGGGTTTACCGGGAGTAACGGACTTGTTTATGTAAGTCCCAAGCGCTGTCTTTTTTTGACGGACAAGCGTTATGAGGAACAGGTCAAAATGCAGGTCTCCGGTTTTGAAATATTTGTGCCGGAAGCCAAGCCCCTTCTTGATAACTTTATTGAAAAATATGCCGCAGAATTTGCCGAAAATCGCGTCGGCTTTGAGGCCGAGCATGTCTCCTGTGCCCTTTATGCTCAGATTATTGAAAAAGTAGATCCGGTTCGGCTTCAAATGACGCAAGGCTTGATAGAAAGCCTGCGTATAGTTAAATCCCCAGACGAAATCACACTCATTAAAACCGCATCGCACATTGTCGACAAAACCTTTTCCCAAATTGTCGAGTACATCCGGCCCGGCCTAACTGAAATTGATGTTGCTGCCCAGATTGAATATTTGATGAAAAAAAACGGAGGGGCCAAAGCTGCTTTTGAAACAATCGTTGCTTCCGGTCCAAATGGCGCCTGGCCTCATGCCCGCCCAACCGACCGGGTAATTGCTACCGGTGATCTGGTAACATTAGACATGGGTTGTTATTACAAAGGCTATGCCTCGGATATGACCCGCACGGTCGTGATCGGACCAGCTACCGACAAGCAGCGCGAAGTCTATAATACCGTGCGAGAGGCGCAAGCGCGGGCGACCCACTTTGCTGCGCCGGATAAATCGTATAAGGATACGGACGCCGCTGCGCGGGATTACATTACCGCAGCCGGTTATGGCGACTTTTTTAAGCACAGCCTCGGTCACGGCGTGGGTCTGGATGTGCATGAAGCGCCGCGTCTGGCCAAAGAAAGCGATGGCAGCCTGAGCGCCGGCATGACAATCACCAATGAACCGGGTATTTATTTGCCGAATTGGGGCGGCGTGCGCATTGAAGATGTCCTGCTGATTACCCCATCCGGCAGCGATGTTTTGCATCAATCAACTAAGGATTTAATTGAAATTAATGTTTAGGATAACGGCAGAAGCCGTTTACTTTCTTTTCTGAAGAGGAGGGTTTTTCACGTGGCTTCAACAGCAGATTTTCGGAACGGTTTTGCGTTTGAAATGGACAAGGTGCTCTACACAATTGTGGAGTTTCAGCACGTTAAGCCCGGTAAGGGCGGCGCTTTTGTGCGCACCAGGCTCAAAAATATAAAAACTGGTTTGGTTATCGAACGCACTTTTCGTTCCGGCGAGAAAGTAAATGATGTGCGTTTGGAAAAAAACGCGGCACAATTTTTGTATAACACGGGCGATTTATACTACATTATGGACCCGGAAACATACGAGCAAACCCCAATACCAAAAGCGCTATTTGGCGATGGTCTGAAGTACCTCAAAGAAAATATGAATATCCAGCTTTTGCGGAACGGTGACGAAATCGTCCAGATTGAAATGCCCACTTTTGTCGAGTTGGCTATCGCCCAAACCGATCCGGGCTTTAAAGGCGATACCGTCAGCGGAGCTACCAAGCCTGCCAAGTTAGAAACCGGTGCGGTGGTGCAGGTTCCGCTGTTTTTAGAAACGGGTGATATGGTTAAAGTTGATACCCGAACCGATACATACATCGAGCGGGTCAAAACCAAATAAATTTTTTTTCTTTTCGACAATGCTAACGTGCGTTTTTAATCCTTTATTTTCGAGTATTTCGTGGTCATTTCATGAATGATTCAGGTAATGTAGAGTTTGCTAAAAATTGCAAATAAGTTTGAGAGTCCTTACCCCCAAACGGGGTTCTTTTTTATTTTTTGCAGCCTCTTGTACATTTCTGGATGCACGTCGGCAGTGTTAGGATTGTTAATCGCGAGTAATTGCGGTCTGAAAACGATAGGAACGCCTTATGGACATAAAATTTATTGAGCGTGTTGTTAAGTTAGTCAATGATAATGAAATTGATTTGATCGAGTACTCCCAAGGTGAAGAAAGATTACGAATCGTACGACGGCATCCCCCGGGTAAAACAGTGCAAGCGGCATCAATAGCAGGACCCGCGCCGATTGCTGCGCCGTTGGCTTCTTTGCCGGAAGTCCCTAAAGCTGAATCAAAAGCGCTAAAAGTCAGCACCGGAACAGAAATTACCTCGCCCATGGTAGGGACATTTTATCGAGCGCCCGCTCCGGATGCCGAGCCATATCTAAAAGTAGGTGATCAAATTCAGGTGGGGCAAGTTTTGTGCATCATTGAAGCGATGAAGCTTATGAATGAAATTCAATCTGAATATGCTGGGCGAGTTATGGATATTTTAGTAAAAAATGCCCAGCCGGTTGAGTTTGGTCAACCGCTTTTTTTAATCGAACGAGATTAATCCAAAGTGCAAGAGTGTGTCGTTTTTGCTTTTTGGGGAAGTAAAAGGGCTGTAAAAACGGTGTGATTAAAAACGCACTCTTTTGTTAAACGAGGTTTAATATTATGAATCTAAAGAGCACGCTAGAACTTATGATTGCCGAACGTGGTTCGGATTTGCATATCCGCGCAGGTTATCCGCCTTCCATCCGTGTTGACGGCGACCTGCGACGCATTAGCGATACAAAGCTATTACCAAAAGATATAGAACAAGTCGCCCTGGCAATTATGACGCCGGAACAGCGAGCTCAATTTGAAAATGCCAATGAGATTGACTTTGCTTTTGGTGTATCGGGTTTAGGCCGCTTTCGGACTAACATCTATCGACAGCGTGGAACTCTAGCAGTTAACTTACGTGCTATTCCGGCTAAAGTCTCTAACATTGATGAACTTGGTTTGCCTTCAGTGCTAAAAAAACTGGCCCTTAAACCGCGTGGTCTTATTTTAGTGACCGGTGTAACCGGCTCCGGTAAGTCCACTACACTGGCAGCTATGCTTCAACATATCAATGAGACCGAACCTGTAAATATTATTACGATCGAAGAC
The DNA here is from genome assembly GCA_964404765.1 of uncultured Gemmatimonadota bacterium. Classification (GTDB taxonomy): domain Bacteria; phylum 4572-55; class 4572-55; order 4572-55; family 4572-55; genus CAYOLL01. The sequence continues at coordinate 38,128 of CAYOLL010000047.1, forward strand.
CCGATTGAGTTTCTTCATCAAAGTGGCAAAGCGCTTATTGCCCAGCGTGAAATTGGCGTGGATACCCAATCTTATAGCACAGCATTGCGCTTTATATTACGCCAGGATCCGGATGTTATCTTGATTGGTGAAATTCGCGATGAAGAAACAACTAAAACCGCGTTGATGGCTGCCGATAGCGGCCACATGGTATTCAGTACTCTGCATACCCTTGATGCGCCGCAAACGATACATCGGATGGTTTCCTACTTTCCACCGCACCAACATGACCAAATCCGCCGGCAATTAGCGACAACGTTGCAGGCAATTATTTCCCAACGCCTCCTTCCCCGTAAAGACTCCGTGGGGCGTGCGGCGGCCGTGGAAATTTTGATTGCAACCGAGGCTATCCGCGACTACATCATCGATCCCAGCAAACTTAAGCAAATTCGGGACTTGATTAAAGAAGGCCACCAATATGAAATGCAGACGTTCGACCAGGCGGTTTTGTCACTCTATCGTCAGAATTTAATCTCGTATGAAACCGGTCTGGAATATGCCAGCACGCCTGACGAGTTCCGCCTTCGCATAGAAGGTATTCAAGGCTCAACAGACCGCACCTTTGATCATTTTGAAAAAACACCGGCATCATTGGAAAAAAGTGCTGTTCCCTTGCAGTCTCTACCAAAACCAAAGCACGGCGGATAAGAGCGACCGAAACTTTACACTCCGTTCACAAGGAAGGATATTGTCGTGCCTGAAAAAAGCACCTGCCATTAATGCGGCAAAAAAAACTGTCGTCAAAAAAAGCGCCCCGGCAACAAAAGACGACATCAAAAATCTGCTAACAGCCTTCATAACCGAATTAAGCGTTGTTAAGTTGACGTCACACATAGTTTCATAATTTGTTTTATATTTATAAGTTACACG
>CAYOLL010000048.1:0-38732 GCA_964404765.1 uncultured Gemmatimonadota bacterium
GGGGCTAATTCGGATGTGGTTCGCTTTCTACAAACAGGCCGCCCTTACAGGGCTTAAGAACAGGTCAATCGTTCAAATGCGGAAGTTATTTAATACACAATACTTAGCGCACGACCTCCCAAGCCAGGTGCGCTAATTCCGGAGCAATTATTTTTTCCCAGGCTAACTGCACGGCTTTGCTTGATCCGGGTGTGCAAATAATAACTTTATTACGATAAACACCGGCAGTCGCGCGTGATAAAATTGCCGCAGCGCCAACCTGTTCATAGCTTAGCATACGGAAAATTTCGCCAAAACCCGGCAAGGTTTTTTCTAATTTTCGGGCAATAACATCAATAGTCGTATCGCGTGCGGCAATGCCTGTGCCGCCGTTAAAGATAACAACCCGTGCCGCGCTTGCCGCCAGCGTATCCAAAGTGGCGGCGACTTGATCAGGCTCATCCTTAATAATAAGATAGTCGACAACGATATGACCCGCCCCTGTAATCTGTTCCCGCAGGTATTGGCCGTTTGTGTCTGTTTCCGGGGTGCGCGTATCGCTCACGGTCACTAAGCCAATATTTATCGGTCCTTGTTGCGCGGCTATTTGTTTATGCTGCGCGGTTGAGGCTGACATGTCGGGCATTTTTCCGGACTCCTTTTTTAAATTTACCACGTTTATAAAAAACATTGGCACGTGCATCCGACGCTTGCGCTGTCAATTTAGGTCAAAGCAATGTTAAAGTGCAAGAAAATTGCGCAAATCGGAAAAGTTTGTCTTTTGAACAGCCCAGATCGATGATTGAATATTGAATTGCCATCATTAACTGTAAAATCATATTTCGGAAGCTTTTTTAATGAACTCTTAAACCAATCTAAACATTTCTCTAACATAGCCGCCCTAACTTTTAGCCGTGCATTTGGAAATGTTACTTCGGTTTTGCTTTTACGATCTTCCTAAAAGGAGAAAAACCTATGAAAGATAAACAAACACGGCGGCGTAATCAAAACATGGCTTTAATATGGCGTTTGCTCGTCGCCTTAACTGTAATTTCCGTTATCGGCACGGCAAGCGCTCAACAAAACGACGGTCTAATTGTCGGCAGAATCGTCGATCAATCCAATAACGAGCCGCTTGTCGGGGCAAGCGTTTCAGTTGTCGGGATCAATTTTGGCGCGGTGTCCGATCTGGACGGTAATTACAGGATTAAAAATCTGTCCCCACGAAAGTATAGCCTGCGGTTTTCCTATATTTCCTACAAGACAATCACCGTTGACGAAGTAATGGCGGAGGCCGGAAAGGAAACCAAAATCAACATTGCGCTGCCGCCGGCAACCGTTTCGTTAAATGAAGTCGTTGTGACGGCCCAAATGCTTAAAACCAGCGAGCACTCGGTCCTGAATATTCAAAAAAATGCCGCCAATATTGTTGACGGCGTCAGCGCGGAGTTGATCGGCAAAAGTAACAGTTCGGAGGGTACCGATGTTTTGCGAAAAATGACCGGCGTGACCATCTCCGACGGAAAATATGCTTATATCCGGGGTGTCGGCGACCGCTATAATAACACGCTGCTAAACGGCTCGTCACTGCCAAGCACCGACCCGGAGAAAAAAAGCTTTTCGTATGATCTGGTGCCGGCCAATTTGATTGAAAATATGTTGACCTCAAAATCGGCTACCCCGGACAAACCGGCTGATTTTTCGGGCGGTCTAATTGAAATAAAAACGATTGAGTTTCCCGCCAATTTTATTTTTTCTTTCTCTTCGTCATCCGCTTACAATTCGCAAACCACTTTTAAGAATTATATGACCTACAACGGCGGCGGGAGTGACTGGCTGGGAACGGATGACGGCACAAGAGCAATGCCTTCTTTAATTGGTTCCCAAAAAGTCGGCAAAGGAAATTATACTGCGGATGAGCTCAAACAAATCGGCCTGCAATTTAAAAATAATTGGCAGACCAAAAATACAACCGCGCCGTTGAAAGAGAATTTTAAAATAAGTTTAGGCAGCTCGTACCCTTTGGGTGAGCGTAACACGCTGGGTTTTATTGCTTCGCTGAATCATGCCAATAATGATGAAACCACCGCGATTCAGCAAAGCTACTTTACCTTTGAAGGCCCAAAGTATCAGTATAAAGGTTCCAACTATGCCAACAAGGTCTCCTGGAGCGGCATGTTGAACATGAGCATGAAGTTCGGTTCGGATCATAAACTGAGTTTGAAAAATATGTATAACCGGAATGCCGATAACGAAGTCACCGTTTATGAAGGCCCTTATTATTACAACCCTGATTATCGAAAAATCACGGCGTTCCGCTACACTTCCAGGTCGTTAACCTCTTCCCAACTGATTGGCGAGCATCATTTTAACGTCTTCAAAGGAGTTGGACTCAACTGGAACATGAATCACAGCAACTCGAAACGGGATGAACCGGACGCCCGACGATATGTTTACGCCAAGGATTTATTGGAGCCTTCGGCTGATTTTCGCTTTCTGCTCGATCAGTCCATTTCCACCCGATTTTTCGGCGAGCTTGACGATACCAACCGGGGCGCCAGTTTCGATGTATCGGCCAAATTGTTTACAAATCCGGCGCTGCCGACTCTTAAATTCGGCTTCTTCTACGATAAAAAAGACCGTCAATTTGACGCCAGAATATTCGGCTTCCGCAACCTGCCCGGCGGCAATTTTATGGCCGAAGAAAATCTCATGCTGGAGTCGGTTGACAAGATTTTTGCCCCGGAGAATTTTGGGAATAACTTCATCGAGGTGATCGAAATAACCAAACCGGCCGACAGCTATACGTCCGACCAAAATGTTTCCGCGGCCTATACCATGACCGGCTTTGAGTTGTTCTCAAAATTAAAGATCATCACCGGTTTGCGCTTCGAGAAGTCGCAGCAGAACTTGAACTCGTTTTCGATTACCAATGCGCCGGTCACGATTCAATCCACTTATAACGATTGGCTGCCGAGCCTGAATTTAACCTATGTGCTTTCGGATAAAATCAATCTGCGGGCGGCCTATGCCAAAACATTGGCCCGGCCTGAATTCCGGGAGTTAGCGCCGTATACATATTTCGACTTTATCACCAACGAGTTGGTGCAGGGAAATGTGAACCTGAAAAGAAGCCGCATTACCAATTACGATTTAAGATTTGAGTTCTATCCGTCCAGCTTAGACTTGTTGGCGCTGAGCGGTTTTTACAAAGAATTCGCCGATCCGATCGAGCAGGTTTTAATCGCCTCGTCCGGTTTTGAGCCGATTCGATCCTATGAAAATGCCAAAAAAGGGATCAATTACGGCCTGGAAATTGAGCTGAAAAAGAAGCTTGGTTTTATCGCGCCGATCCTCAACAGCTTCGCTGCGGTCGGAAATGTGAGCCTGATTCATTCCGAAATCACGCTCAAAAATGACAACGGTTTTCAGGTTGCAAAAAGGCCGCTGCAAGGGCAGGCGGATTATATCTACAATTTGGGGCTCTACTATACCGATCCGAACGGTATTTTCTCAGGCTCCGTGATTTATAACCGCGTGGGCGAGACGATTCACCGGGTCGGGTTCGCCAACCTGGGCGATATCATCGAACTGCCAAGAGATCAAGTAGATATGTCTGTTTCGGCAAAATTTTCTAAACAGGTGACCTTTAAATTTTCCACAAAAGACCTTTTAAATCAGGATGAGAAATTCGTCCAGAGAACTTTGGAAGGTGATAAAACGAGTGAGCTGCGAAGGACCGGCTGGACATTTTCGGCGGGATTGACCTATAACATGTAACTTAGGCAAGGCACTAAACTTGGAAAGGAGCTTCGTGCCTCCAATTGACGACGGAATCAATTTAAACAAGTGTTGTATCGGGTTTTCATCAAAATAAATTTTGGGAGGTTCATCATGAAAAAGCGATTTCTATCCGTACTTGCGATATTCTTTATTGCCGCCAATTTAAGCGCACAGGAAGTTGTCTTACAAGGCGATATTACTGCCAACCGAACGTTATCGGCGGATTCGACTTATTTATTGCGCGGTTTTGTCAAAGTCAAATCCGGGGCGACGTTAACGATTCCGGCGGGCACGACGCTATATGGCGAATTTAACACGCAAGGCTCGCTGATTGTTCAACCCGGCGGCAAAATCATGGCTCAGGGCACGGTCGGCAAGCCGATTACTTTTACCAGTCAATACGACAAGTTTGGTTCGACACAAGCTCCGCAGCGCGGCGATTGGGGCGGGATCATACTTCTGGGCAATGCGCCGATTAATGTGGCCGGCGGCACGGCCAGTATCGAAGGGCCTGGCGATACTTACGGCGGCACGAATGCGGACGATAACAGCGGTGTGCTTAGCTACGTTCGCATCAATTATGCCGGAATTGCTTTTTCGCCTAATAATGAAATCAACGGCTTGACTTTTGGCGGCGTGGGCCGGGGCACGCAAGTGGATCATATTCAAGTCAGCTATGCCAATGACGATTCATACGAATGGTTTGGCGGCACGGTCAATTGCAAATATTTAATCGCCTATCGCGGTTTGGACGATGATTTTGACACGGACTTCGGTTTTCAAGGCAAGCTGCAATTTTTGCTGGGTGTGCGCGATCCGCAAGTGGCCGATGTTTCCGGCTCCAACGGTTTTGAATCGGATAACGACGGCACGGGCTCGGTCAATACGCCGCGGACTTCGCCGGAATGGTGGAATGTTACTTTAATCGGCCCGCTGGCTACCAAGACCACGACGATCAATGCCAACTACCGCCGCGGGATGCACTTGCGCCGGTCATCACAGAACAAAATCAACAACGCGCTGGTGATGGGCTGGTCCACCGGTCTTCTGATTGATGGCGGGAACACTGTCGCCGACGCCAAAGCCGGGACGATGTATCTCAAAAACAGCATTATTGCCGGGATGACGGCCAATTTTGCCTCAACGGATACGGCTTTTCAATCGACAATGAGCGCTTGGTTCGCCAATCAAAACGGACGTGTTTACGCGGAAAACAGCGATGTAAAATTGGCCGCAGCCTATAGTACGGTCAATTTCAATCCCATGCCGGTTCCGGGCTCGCCCGCGCTGACCGGTGGCTTAACCCCGCCGAATGACGGTTTCTTTGACGCAACCGCCAACTTTGTGGGCGCATTTGGAACCGTCGATTGGACGGCCGGCTGGAGTACTTTTAGCCTGCCTGTTCAGGGCAGCGCTGTCTTACAAGGCGATATTACTGCCAACCGAACGTTGTCAGCGGATTCGACCTATTTGCTGCGCGGTTTTGTCAAAGTCAAATCCGGAGCGACGTTAACGATTCCGGCGGGCACGACGCTATATGGCGAATTTAACACGCAAGGCTCGCTGATTGTTCAACCCGGCGGCAAAATCATGGCTCAGGGCACGGTCGGCAAGCCGATTACTTTTACCAGTCAATACGACAAGTTTGGTTCGACACAAGCTCCGCAGCGCGGCGATTGGGGCGGGATCATACTTCTGGGCAATGCGCCGATTAATGTGGCCGGCGGCACGGCCAGTATCGAAGGGCCTGGCGATACTTACGGCGGCACGAATGCGGACGATAACAGCGGTGTGCTTAGCTACGTTCGCATCAATTATGCCGGAATTGCTTTTTCGCCTAATAATGAAATCAACGGCTTGACTTTTGGCGGCGTGGGCCGGGGCACGCAAGTGGATCATATTCAAGTCAGCTATGCCAATGACGATTCATACGAATGGTTTGGCGGCACGGTCAATTGCAAATATTTAATCGCCTATCGCGGTTTGGACGATGATTTTGACACGGACTTCGGTTTTCAAGGCAAGCTGCAATTTTTGCTGGGTGTGCGCGATCCGCAAGTGGCCGATGTTTCCGGCTCCAACGGTTTTGAATCGGATAACGACGGCACGGGCTCGGTCAATACGCCGCGGACTTCGCCGGAATGGTGGAATGTTACTTTAATCGGCCCGCTGGCTACCAAGACCACGACGATCAATGCCAACTACCGCCGCGGGATGCACTTGCGCCGGTCATCACAGAACAAAATCAACAACGCGCTGGTGATGGGCTGGTCCACCGGTCTTCTGATTGATGGCGGGAACACTGTCGCCGACGCCAAAGCCGGGACGATGTATCTCAAAAACAGCATTATTGCCGGGATGACGGCCAATTTTGCCTCAACGGATACGGCTTTTCAATCGACAATGAGCGCTTGGTTCGCCAATCAAAACGGACGTGTTTACGCGGAAAACAGCGATGTAAAATTGGCCGCAGCCTATAGTACGGTCAATTTCAATCCCATGCCGGTTCCGGGCTCGCCCGCGCTGACCGGTGGCTTAACCCCGCCGAATGACGGTTTCTTTGACGCAACCGCCAACTTTGTGGGCGCATTTGGAACCGTCGATTGGACGGCCGGCTGGAGTAATTTTAATTTCCAAACGCCGACCGCTGTTGAAGATGAGCCGGCGGAAACGGATGGCGCAACGGGCTTGTTGACGCTTTATCAAAACTACCCGAATCCGTTTAATCCGACTACGAACATTCGCTTTGCCCTGCCTGCCGCGGGTCGGGTGAATTTATCCGTCTACAACGCCGCCGGGCAGCGCATAACTACGCTGGTGGACGATCATCAACCGGCTGGCGCATACGAAGTGCGTTGGCAAGCGGAAAGCGTACCGAGCGGGCTGTATTTCTACAGTCTTGATGTCGATGGACGCAAAATCACCAAACGAATGGCGCTGTTGAAGTAAAGGAAAACGCTTCTATGTGAATAAACGAAAGGCCGCCTTCTGCAAATGAGGGCGGCCTTTTTTACGTTCGTAAGAAGTAGAACCGTTTTTTTTTATTTTTTATCGGACGGTTGCATGTTCTAACAATTTTCAAGCTTTACAAAAACATGCCATTAACATCCGGTTTTTATATTATGGTTGTAAGCATAGACAAAGGTTACGTCACTCACCTTCATTAAGGAGATTGTGCTATGAATGAGTCTTTGATGGTTCTGAATGATCTTGGTCTGCATGCCAGACCGGCAGCTTTAATTGCCAAAGCCCTATGCAAATTTGATGCTGAAGTCGAACTAACCGATCAGCACGGCCGCGCTGCCAACGGTCGCAGTATTATCGGTATCCTGGGGCTGGAAGCCTGCAAAGGGGCCATCGTCAATATTGTCGCTCGGGGCAGAGATGCAGAGACAGCCATCAAAGCCGTTATCACGCTGTTTGCCGATAAGTTTGATGAAAATTAAAAGCGCAAACCAAAGTGCGGCCCGATCACCCTAAAAAAAACAAAGCGTGTTGCTTAAATTCTGCTTTACGTTCGATGCGCAATTTTGTATAATAAATGTGCGCCCCGATCGGCAAATTCGCAGGGTGTGCCATTCAGGTGAAATTTTCCTGAAATTTAGCCGCAATATTTGTGTACGACGTAATAATGTTGCAAAGTTAAAGTTGGTGTTAGGTACAGGTATAAACACTTCTCACGGTAACGCAATAGCGTATTTTCAGGAGGTAGTATGCGTCGTATCATTTTAGGTGCTTTAATATGGAGTCTGAGCATCCCGGCTGTCGGATTGGCGGCAAATGACGCTTCTCTGGAGGACTTGCTGGATGCTGTGGAGGAAATTGTTATCGTTACCGCCAGCTTAAAGGCGGAAAAGATTTCCGACGCGCCGGCCACGGTTTCCGTCGTCACGGCGGAGCAGATAAAAAAGCACGGATATCGCTCACTGCTGGATGTGCTGGAGGATCTGCCCGATTTCAAAATTGAAAAATACGCCTGGTCGGAGCATCCGCACATCATCACGTCGCGGGGTGTGCCCGGTCTGGATAAATTCGTGCTGCTGCTCGACGGCGACCGTATCTCGGCGCCGACCAACCAAACCGTCTCCCTGTTCGAAAATTACCCCGTTCATTTTGCCAAGCAGATCGAAATCGTCTACGGCCCGGCCTCGGCCCTGTACGGCGCGGACGCATTTTCCGGCGTCATCAACATTATCTCCGCCGATGTTGAAACCAATCAATCCACCGAGTTGTCCGGGACGTTCGGCCAGTATAACCTTTACAACGGCGCCTTTCAGTACGCCCGAAAATTGAGTTCTAATGCGGACTTGCTGGTGGGCGGGCAATACTTCTATGATGAGCAGCCCGATATGCCCGAATATTACCCGGAAGACTATGCCGGTATCGAAGATTACGACTCAGGCACGTTGGAAACCACTTTTGGCCCAATGACCCCGACGGATAAAATCGAAGACGAGTTCCAGGCTTTGATGAAAGCTTATGCGGTTTATGTCCGGTTCAAGTCAAAAGACTTTCGGGTCTCTGTTTTTCAAAATTATTCACATATCCCAACCGCGTTGGGCACACCGCCAAATAACGCGCTATACAACGATAATGCCTTTATGGGTATGCGTTTAACTATGGGAAGCGCCTCGTACACCGGGACAGTTGGCGAAGTCTCCAGCACGACTACACTGGTCGGCTCACGCTTTGAACTCGATCCGAACTCGGCCTATCGTAATTTGTTTACAGGCATCAATCGGGGTTACAAATATGCGTTTGACATGATGTGGCAGTTGAAGCAGCAACTGAGTTGGTCACCCCGCAAAGAATGGCGGATGATTGCCGGTTTAACCGCCGAAGTCTATAGCGCAATCCCGTATAGCGCCGATCTGGCTGCGCCGGTAAAAACCGATGAGGCCGCTTCCGGTAATATCTACGGCTCGGCATTTGCAGCGGACTTTTTCAGTCTGCAGTACCATAATGTCGGCGGTTTTTTGCAGTCAACCTATGCGCCAAGCGATCGTTTCTCCATTACAGCCGGCGCACGGTATGACGTTAACTCCCGCTATGGCAAAACTTTTAATCCCCGTTTTGGTCTGGTCTGGAATCCGGCGACGACAACAACCGTAAAAGCCTTGTATGGCGCGGCTTTCCTGGCCCCGTCACCGCGGGATGCCTTTGGGCATTACGGCAGCTTTTATCCGACAGACGATGGCGGATTTGCTTCATTTTTCTGGCATTTACCGAACCCTGGCTTGGATCCGCAAAAGATTCATACCATGGAATTGAGCTTGCGTCAACGCCTGGGTCGTAATCTTTCGGCAACCTTGACCGGCTACTATTCGAAATTGACAGACCTGATCGCCTTTGGCGCTGATGCCGATCACGACAATCTTTACGATGGCGAATATCGCGGCTGGCCGGTAGGTTATATTGAAGTGACGATTAACCAGGGCGAGCAAACCAATCTGGGTGGCTCACTCAATTTGAACTTTATCCATTCCTTTAGCAGAGAAAACGTCATAAACTTACGTGCAATAATGAGTTACGTTGATGGCGATACCGACGACCCGGTTCTTGACAAAGCTATCGAGATTGCCGAAATTTCGCCTATAATCATACGCGGACAAGCCGATTGGGACTTCAAAAAGCCGCATCTTTCGCCGCAAGTCATTGTGGTGAGTGAACAGCGAACCCGCGCTACGCAGAACCCCGACGAAGGCGGCGATCCGGAAAAGCGTCGTCGTATCGACGGCTACGCCCTGGTTGACCTGAGCGGCCGATATAATGTAACGTCGAATCTGGCATTTTTTATGCAGGCAACCAATCTTTTGGACAAGCGTTATCGCAATTTGACTCCCGGCGCTTTTGGCGGCATTGAGTTTGACGGTGCGCCGCAGCATCCGCGCCGGATTAGCGGCGGAGCGCAGTTTAGCTATTAAGGGTTAGAAGTTGCATTTTAAACCCTTAGGGTTTTGTTACCAAAAGCGGTGGAAATCGGCAAGCTTTGGCCATCTCCACAAAGAAAACCCTAAGGGTTTATTCTGCCAGAAATAACCCTTAATGAGAAAAGATTAAGCGCAACCAGCTGTAATTATAAAAAACAAGTCTTGCAAACAACTTAAAAAGGAAAATGGTTCGTGGATAACCTAACATTTTTGAATCAGACCTTAGATCAATTGAATGCGCATATCCCAAAAGCGTCATTGCAAAAAGCGGCGATTTCAAAATGGTCCGTCGGTATGCAAATTGAACACGCTCTCATTTCCACACATGGGATTTGTCAGGCCTTGATTGATTCAAAACCTTATCCCGGGAAAGTAAAAAAAGGATTTATACGCGGGGTGATAATGCTGACGGGTTTTATTCCGCGGGGGCGGGGTAAAGCGCCGCAAGCTTCTCTTCCCAATGAGAAAATTACGGAACCCGAATTGTATGAGCGACTATCAAAAGCAAGAGAGGTTGCCCAAAAGGCTGCTATGTCTGCTCCGGATAGTTGGTGGAAGCATGCAATATTTGGCATCATGAAAAGAGATGAAGCGCTCAAATTTACTGGAATTCATAATAAGCATCATTTGAAAATCATTCAAGACATACTATCTGACAATTGAACCAAACACTGCTGTAAATCCACAACCGGTTTTCTAACGGATCGTGTCCAATTTAACAGCCCAATCAATCGTATAACTTTAAAATGAAGACTGCCATCCACAAGCGGATAGCAGTCTTTTTTTGTATGGACAGCCGCTATCCATTATTCTAACAGAATTCAAACAGTGCCCTAATATTTGTCGAACTAACATTGTGTTTTTTTAGCCTGTTTTTAGTTTGAGTCAAGCGTTACTAATCGTTTTTGATTCCACAAACCGTTCTACAAGGAGGAAACATGCGTCTGAAAAAATTCCACAATTTGTTTAAGCAAATGGCAGGCTGGGTCGCTATCAGCGGCTTGTTGCTTCATCCGATTGTCAGCGCTGCCGATGAGGCGATTAAAGTCGATCCGAAAATCGGCGCGTATCAGAAAGTAAGCGGTATTTCCGGCAATCTGAACAGCATCGGCTCCGACACCCTGAACAATCTGCTGACCCTGTGGTCGGAGTCGTTTCGCAAGCTTTATCCCGGCGTCAATATTCAGGTTGAAGGCAAAGGCTCAAGCACCGCGCCGCCGGCCTTGATCGAAGGCACCGCGCAACTGGGTCCGATGTCCCGCCCGATGAAGGCCGAGGAGATCGAAAATTTTGAGAAAAAGCATGGTTTTAAACCGACGGCGATTACCGTGTCGCTGGACGCCCTGAGCGTTTATGTCAACAAAGACAATCCTATTAAAGCCTTAACGCTGCCACAAGTCGATGCGGTTTTTTCTAAAACGCGCAAAGGCGGCTTTAAAACGGACCTGACCAATTGGGGTCAATTGGGCTTGACCGGAACCTGGGCCAATAAGCCGCTCAGTTTGTATGGTCGTAATTCTGCGTCCGGCACCTACGGTTTTTTTAAAGAACACGCCTTGTACAAAGGCGACTTCAAAGATCAGGTTAAAGAGCAGCCGGGTTCGTCGTCCGTGGTGCTGGGCGTGACGGAAGATATGGCCGGGATTGGCTATTCCGGCGTTGGCTACAAAACGTCGGGGGTCAGGGCGGTTCCGTTAGCAGTCAAAGATGGCGAAACGCCGCAGGAGCCCTCATACCAAAATGTATTGAGCGGCAAATACCCATTGGGGCGAGCTCTGTATATCTACGTTGCCAAAAAACCCAACGAGCCGTTGTCGCCATTGGTGAAAGAGTTTTTTAAATTTGTCCTGTCCAAAGAAGGGCAGGAGACTGTGATCAAAGACGGCTATTTGCCGCTGCCGGCGGATATTATCACCAAGCAAGTGGAGCTATTGAGCAAGTAGGACAATGAGCAATGGGCAATGAATAATGCGCAATTGAAAATCTATCACAAAGGAAACCGTATGAAGCGTTTTTATTTAATTTTTGCGGGGGCTTTGGTTCTATTTGGATTGTCACACCGACCGGTTCAGGCGGCAGATGCTTTGGAAGGTTTTAAGTTGGGCGGCAACATCTTTTTCGACTATTCGCACGGGATTACCAATGGCGGGCCGCGGGTTAACGGTCAGGCGAACGGTTTTGAATTTCGGCGGGCCTATCTGACGGTTGACAAGGATGTGAATGAAACCTTCGCCATCCGCTTCCGTACCGATGCGGAGCGCAGTCCGCATAACAAAAAAATGCGCCCGTTTGTTAAGCATCTTTACTTGCAATGGAAAAACCCGCTACCGGAATCCAAGTTGTATATTGGGATGATCGGAACACCTACCTGGGAAATAGCAGAGGGCCTATGGGGCTACCGAGGTCTGGCCCCCACGTCATGGGATCAATTTAAAATCGCCACAGGCGCGAGCAACAGCGCTAATTCGGCTGACGTCGGCATGGCACTGAAAGGGACGCTGGCGAAGAAAAAGCTTAGCTATAATGTCATGTTGGGCAATGGCTCGCATTATTCTAGTCCCGAAACCGACATGTACAAAAAATTGTATGCCTCTGTAGCGGCTACGCCGGGTAAGCTGACCATTGAGGGTTATGTTGACTATGAGGCGAAGGGTCCCGACGCCAATAATATGACCTTCAAAGGTTTTGTGGGTTATAAAGCCGATAAGTTTGTCGTGGGCGGCGAGTTTTATAACATGACCCTCCAGGGTAGGGGCACGGTTAAGGATGATTTGAATATGACGACCCTGTCCGTCTTTGGCCGCTACGATGTCAATCCGAAAGGCACGGCCATCCTGCGCCTTGACATGTACGAGCCGGATGCGGATGTCGATGATAATGAAACCAGCCTGCTTATTGTGGGCTATGATTATAAGCCGCACAAGAATATTCACTTTGTCCCAAACCTTTGGTATTATATGAACGCTGAAGGTGTGGATGCCGAAAAAGATCCTGACGCCGTCGGAAATTTAACCTTCATTTGGGATTTTTAATATACCATGAACGGGTTATATTTTGGCTTTTGGAGACCCTAAGGGTTTGATTTTTTAACCCTTAGAGCCTGGTGTTGGGTGCGGAAAAACCCTAAGGGCTCACCGTTCTTGAAAAGTCCAAAATGAATCCGTTTGAAGAATAGCTTAAAGAATTTAGGCGCATGGAACAAGTTTGTGGAAGAGCACCTTGTCATTCTGAAAGAATCTTTGTGAGCCGATAGTAACCGCTTTCAAATCAAGCTGTTAGCAAGTTTGAAAAAAGATTCCTGCTGAATGACATCCACGACCCCGGTCGCTTTCCACAAACTTGTACCAAGAGCCAGAATTTATGTACCACGAATGCGTGACTTGAATTTTTCGGGCTTAATTAAACATTGAAGGCGCTCATGCAAGAAAAAGCTGTGAACGCAACCCCAATTAAGGCACAGAATTACGCGCGTCCGATCATTTCCAAATGGACAAAAATAATGGACCGTGTCGTCGGCTGGTTTATTAAAGCCGGCGGTATTCTGGTCATTATGATCGTAGTATCCATTCTGGTTTTGATTGTCAAAGAAGCGCTGCCGTTGTTTAATCAGCCCCAAAGTCGCCAGATAACCGCCCTCGACAGCTCCGTTTTTTCCAGGCGGCCGATTATGGCCATCGGCGTTGATGAATACTTGGAAACCGTTTTTGTTTTGGATGACGGCGGAGTTTATACTTTTATTGATGTGGCAAGTGGACGGATCAAAGCACAGCATGTTTCACCGACCCGGCCAGATTCGGCAGCAAGCATTCGGCAAGTGTGGGCTACGGATGATTTTGCCTATGCCATCCAATGGAACGATGGTCAATTCGGCACGGATCTGCTTACATTTGTCAACAGTTTTAATGACAATAATCAGCGGCAAAGCGTTAGCGAAATCAGAACCCTAACACCGCTGACAGCCCAGCCAAATATCAGGCAAGCTGTCGTCCGGCAGACGGAAAATGGTTCACTGCAGGCGATTCTTACAGCCGCTAACCAAATCCAGCTGACCTGGATTGAAAGTAAAGCCGATATTTTTGGCAACACAACCAGCTCCACACTTTTTGCCGCCCTTCAGGATTCTTCCTGGAAATCGATCAATGCTTTGACCCTGGACAGTGCCGGTGATTTCATGTGCGCCGGGACAACGGATGGCTTTTTACTAAGCTGGAATCTGCGTGAGGCGGGTCAACCGATCGTTGCCGATAAATTTTTAGCTTTTGGCGATAAACGGGCAATTACGACCCTGACCTATCTGTTAGGGGATAACTCGCTAATTGTTGGCGATGCGCAAGGTACAATCAGTGTTTGGTTTTCCGTAGTGGCGGATGGGGTCAACCGCTTAACACAGATTCGTTCTTTAACCGGACATGACACGGCTGTGACAGCGCTTTGGCCATCGTCGCGTCAAAAAGCCGTGGTTAGCCTGGCTAACAACGGCGATGCCCGTTTTAATTACGCCACAACAGCGCGCGAATTATTGTACCTGCAGCCGGATTCGCCGATTTCGCAAATTTTTTTAGCGCCCCGCGGCGACGGCTTTGTAACGCTTGATCAGCGCCACCAACTGACGCTTCAGTATATCGACAATCCACACCCCGAAGCCAGCCGGCAAACACTTTTTGAGCGAATTTGGTATGAAAACCATGAAAAACCGGCCTACGTCTGGCAGTCTTCATCCGGCACAGAGGATTCTGAGCCAAAACTTAGCTTGATGCCGCTTATTTTCGGCACACTCAAAGGGACATTTTACGCCCTGCTCTTTGCTGTGCCTCTGGCGCTTAGCGGGGCCATTTATACCAGTTATCTGATGGCTCCGCGTTTCCGCCAGATTGTCAAGCCGGCTGTCGAAATGATGGCCGCTATCCCTTCCGTCGTTATTGGCTTCCTGACGGCATTGTGGTTGGCCCCGATGGTGGAAAGAAATTTACTTGGCCTGCTGATTTTAACCCTCATATTGCCGACGTTGCTGATTATCTTTTTAATCGGCTGGGAGCGCATTCATCAACGTCCCCGATTCAAAACCATGAGCCGTGAAGTTGAGTTTATCCTGCTAATGCCGGTTATCCTAATCGCGGTCAGTTTATCTCTATATTTGAATGATCTTTTCAGCCGTGTTTTCTTCGCCGGCGATTTTAAAAATTGGCTGTTTGAAACCCTGCAGATCCAATATGATCAGCGCAATTGTATAATTATTAGCTTTGGTCTTGGTTTTGCCGTAATTCCAATTATCTTTACGATTGCCGAAGATTCACTTTCAAATGTCCCAAAAAGCTTGTCGGCCGCGGCATTAGCCCTGGGCGCAAGCCGTTGGCAAACCGCCTGGCGGGTTATTGTTCCTTCGGCCTTACCTGGCATTTTTGCCGGAATTATGATTGGCTTTGGTCGGGCCATCGGCGAAACCATGATCGTCTTGATGGCCACCGGTAACACGCCGATTATGGATTGGAGTATTTTCAACGGCATGCGCACACTGTCTGCCAATATCGCCGTCGAAATTCCCGAAGCCCCTTATGGCGGTACATTGTACCGGATCCTTTTCCTATCGGCAGTCCTTTTGTTTATTATTACCTTCACTTTGAATACAGCCGCAGAAATCGTGCGCGCTCGAATGCGAAAAAAATATGGAAAATTCTAAACTTGCAGTCGGGACCAATTCCCAATTCTGGCGGCGCGGCGAGCCTTATGTATGGCTGACCGCCGCTGGTGTCGCCATTAGCCTGCTCCTTACCGGCGTTTTAATCTGCATCGTCGTCAGCAATGGCGCGGGCTACTTTTGGCCCAACGCCGTTGTGGTCGCCGAGCTAACCGACGGATCCAGGATTCAGGGCGAAATCACGAAGCGTGAATTAATCCCCGGCCAACAAAATCAACGCATTCAGCTTAAAACCGGCAATCGCGATTTATACGGTCAGGACTTTCGCTGGATTGATGTCACCGCCATTCGGCAACTTAGCTATCCATCCGAGCTGATCGTCTTTGAGCGTTTTGAATATGGCAACTTTTATGGCTTTGTCCAAAAAATCGAAACCGACGACCAAACCACGGAAGTGACGCAAGGTGGCGCGGAAGCCCTTAAGCCCCTTTTTGAGCAGGTGCAGTTGGAAAAAAAGCAATCGGCGGGTACAGCAGACAAACTGGCTCATTTGAATGATCAAATCTCAGGCCTGGAAGCAGAAAAACAGAAACGACGCTACCAAAACCCAACAGCAGTCATAGACGACCTGGAAAGCAATCTGGTTCGATTGCAAGCAGAGTTTCAAGTACTTCTAAACGCACATGAAACCGATCTGCAAAATTTGCGTAAATACAAATTACAGTTAATGGATGCCAACGATCAGCCGCAAACAATTGTTGTCGCTGACGTTGTTCGTTTTTATCAACCGAATCAGATGACGCAAATTCAAAAAGTGCTTTTTTATGCCGCTAAAGTCAAGGAATTACTCTTTAGCGAACCACGCGAAGCCAATACGGAAGGCGGCATTTTTCCGGCTATTTTTGGAACAGTCGTCATGGTCTTTATGATGAGCTTTTTTGCCATGCCATTTGGGGTGGTCGCTGCAGTTTATCTGCGTGAATATGCAAAAGACGGTTGGTTTGTCGGCCTGGTGCGGATTGCCGTAAACAATTTAGCCGGTGTGCCTTCCATTGTCTATGGTATCTTTGGTTTAGGCTTTTTTATCTATGGTCTGGGCAGCGGGATTGACAGCCTTTTTTTTGCGGAGCGATTACCGACGCCTACTTTCGGCACGGGTGGTTTGCTTTGGGCCAGCCTGACCATGGCGCTATTAACAGTCCCGGTTATAATTGTTTCCACCGAAGAAGGTCTGACGGCAGTGCCGCGCGGAATGCGCGAAGGCGCCCTGGCCCTTGGCGCAACGAAACTTCAAACGCTATGGCGGGTTGTATTGCCGCAAGCGTTACCCGGAATCATGACCGGCTTTATCCTGGCCATGGCCCGCGCTGCCGGAGAAGTCGCTCCATTAATGATTGTCGGCGTTGTCAAATTGGCGCCGGCCCGGCCATTTGACGGCAATTTTCCTTTTTTTCATTTGGATCGAAAATTTATGCATCTGGGCTTTCATATTTATGATGTGGGCTTTCAATCACCCAATGTTGAGGCGGCCAAGCCCATGGTGTTTGTCACAACTCTTGTTCTGGTTGGCATTGTCTTACTGATGAGTGTGGGCGCGATTTATCTGCGAAACTCGTTGCGCAAAAAATACGCCTTAGGCACATTTTAGGTAGCTGCTCATAAAGTGCTGGTAAAACCTTGCGAAGGTTAAACTTGCGGCGGATGCTAATATTTTCAGGGCTTTCACAAACTTACAGGCAGGAACCTTCGCAAGGTTTCGCCATCTTATCCCATGAACTTGAATTATTCAGGTTAGCATAACAAAGACTCTCAATATCTCCAGATCTGGAAAACCAAACTGAAGGAGCATCAAAGCCTGCTTTGATGTGATATAGACGATGTTCGAGCCATCCGAATCTGTTTTAATGATTGAAAATCTAAATCTTTACTATGGTGAAAAGCAGGCGCTTAAGAATATCAGCCTGGCCATTCCAAGACGTAAAGTGACGGCATTTATCGGGCCGTCAGGCTGTGGCAAATCTACATTGCTGCGCTGTTTGAACCGCATGAATGATCTTCTGGATAACGTACGTACAACGGGTCAGATTCTTTTTGGCGGCGCTAATATTTTATCGAGTGAGATTGATGTGATCGAGCTGCGCCGGCAGATTGGCATGGTTTTTCAAAAGTCCAATCCATTTCCAAAATCCATCTACGAGAACGTTGTTTTTGGCTTGCGGATTGCCGGAGTTAAGGATAAGCAGGTCTTGGACGAAACTGTAGAAAAAAGCCTGATCAGCGCAGCTTTGTGGGATGAAGTCAAAGACCGCCTACATGAAACGGCATTGGGCCTTTCCGGTGGGCAGATGCAGCGCTTGTGTATCGCCAGAGCCATTGCTGTTAATCCGGAAATAATTCTGATGGACGAGCCATGTTCGGCGCTTGACCCCATTGCGACTGCCAAAGTGGAAGACTTGATCGACCAATTGGAAAAAAATTATACAGTCGTGATCGTAACACACAACATGCAACAGGCCGCGCGCGTTTCAGACTATACAGCGTTTTTGTATATGGGTGAATTAGTAGAGTTTGATGTAACCGACAAACTATTTCGAAACCCTGCCGTAAATAAAACACTCGAATATATTACCGGCCGGTTTGGCTAATTATCGGCAGTTATTAAATCGTAACTTCTCAAATAGGGTTGGTAAAATCAAACCTTGCGAAGGTTAAATTTGCTGCGGAGTCAATATTTTCAGGGTTTTTACAGACTTACAGGCGGGAACCTTCGCAAGGTTCGCCTACGGTTATTGGGAAGTTACATTAAATCTGGTAAATCTGATTCCTCAAGAAAAAGAACGTAACCAAAAGGAAAATTATGTCTGTCCACATGATTCGCGAAATTGAAAATCTTAAAAAACGTATTTTGGGCCAAGCCGCTTTGGTTGAAGAGCGCGTAGAAAAAGCGGTTAAAGCATTGCTTTACCGGGACGAAAAAATGGCGCGCGATGTGGTCGAAGGTGATCCGGAAATTGATCGGCTGGAAGTCGAATTGGAAGAAGAGTGCTTGAAAATTTTAGCGCTATATCAACCGGTCGCTTCAGATTTACGGTTTATTGTGGCGGTGCTTAAAATCAACAGCGACCTGGAGCGAATTGGCGATTTGGCGGTAAATACCGCTGAAAAAGTGATTGCCTTGCAAAAATTTGAAACCGAGCAGGAAATTCCCATTGATTTCTCAGTCATGGCAAATAAGGCCAAGCACATGCTGCGTAATTGCTTGGATGCGCTGATTAACTATAATACTCAGGAAGCCTATCAGGTCTGCATAGCAGACGATGAGGTTGACCAATTGCATCGTGAAACATACAATATTGTCGAGCAAAATATCTTAAAGAACCCCCGTAACACCGGTTTTTTAAACCATCTGCTGGGCATTTCTCGCAACTTTGAGCGTATCGCCGATCATGCTACCAACATCGCCGAAGATGTCATCTACTTAACTAATGGTGAAATTATTCGCCACCGGGTGCGTGAGTGGCAGGCCAAAGTGCTATAAAAAATGCCATGTTTGGATATTGGAGGAGTTTCTTCCAAATCCAAACATGGCCTTTTTTGATTCCAAACCGATTCCAAACCTACGGCAGCACATCCTGAGAATGGGTGTAGGTTTCGATGCCCAATTTGGCTGCAACCGGTTTGGCGCGCTCGTCAATCATCGGCGATATGGCCAGGATTCGGTTAACCGGGCGGCCGTGATGCTTTTCGTAAAAGCGGGCTTTTCGCTCCAATACGTAGACATCACTTTTGTCAACCGCGGATTTAATCTCGCAAACGATGGTTTCTCCGTTCCGAATAATGATATCAATTTCAACTTGATCGGGTTTTCCGAACACTTCGCCGGCATGATCGAACTCGTTTAAATTGAGGACTTGCACTCCGAAAGACATCTCCAGAATCGCCCTCAGACCGTTGCGGAAAGCCTGCTCGGAATAAATACCCCAGCGCGCTCCAAGCGCCCCGATGCTATGATCGTGCCGGGTCTTGGCTTCTTCACGAATCGCCTTCATTTCGGCAAACATTTGATGAAGCGTCTTTTCGTTCTCGTCCCATCTGCGCGAATTTTCTTCCCATTTGCGGGTATTCTCGTCCCATTTGCGGGCACTTTCTTCCCGATCACGGCGAAGTTCGTCCAGAATGCGGTCGAAACGGTCGTCGGTCTGCCGTCTGTCCGAAAAACGGCCAGCGGCCAAATCAATTATCATTTGTCGGACTTCAGCGTCCGTTTCCAGAATAATCGGCAATTCCGTCAGAATAATATGCTTAATTTCCTGTTTCGTCATAATCTATCTCCGTGTTACGGGTAAATCTTATATAACATCCGCGGAAAAGCAATGGTTTCGCGGACATGCTCAATGCCGCACATCCAGGCGACCGTCCGCTCGACACCCAGACCAAAACCGGCATGAGGCACAGACCCGAATCGTCGCAAATCAACATACCATTGAAAGGCTTCTTCGGGCAGATTATGCTCTTTAAGCCGCTGTCGCAACAGGTTAATATCCGAAATACGTTCGCCGCCGCCAATGATTTCGCCATAGCCTTCGGGCGCTAAAAAGTCCGTGCTCAAACAATATTGCGGCTCTTGCGCATCCGGCTCCATGTAAAATGCTTTAATCGCAGTTGGAAAGTGGTGCACAACCGTCGGGCTGCTGTTTAAGTTGGACAAAATCGTCTCATCTTCAGCGCCAAAGTCGTTGCCTTCTGAAAAATTAACCCCATTCTCTTTCAGGATTGCCACTGCATCTTTGTAATGGATGCGCGGGAATGGCCGCTTGACGGCTTCCAGCTTGGAAGTATCGCGCTCCAGCAGACTCAGTTCATATTTATTGCGGGTCAGCACTTGTTCAATGATATACATAATCAAGCCTTCGCCATGCTGAATTGCATCGTCCAGATGGGCATAAGCCATTTCCGGCTCGACCATCCAAAACTCACGTAAATGACGGCGGGTCTTGGAGCGTTCGGCGCGGAAGGTCGGACCAAAACAGTAGGTATTGCCAAAAGCCATAATGGTTGCTTCGTTATAAAGCTGACCGCTTTGGGTCAAAAAAGCCTTATTATAATCGTCATAGTCTGTCTCAAATAAGGTGGTTGTGCCTTCACAGGCGTTCGGAGTAAAAATAGGCGTATCCACCAGCATAAAACCGTTATTGTCAAAGTAATCACGGATCGCCTTGACGATCGTTGCCCGCACCCGCAATACCGCCCATTGCAGCTTGGAGCGCAGCCACAAATGCCGATTTTCCATCAAAAACTCGGTGCCGTGCTCTTTGGGCGCGATCGGATAGGGCTCGGCCTTTTGCACAATCTCAATCCCGGTCATATCCAATTCATAGCCAATCGGCGAGCGCTCGTCTTTTTTGACTTTGCCGGTAACGATAATGGACGATTCCTGCGGCAAATGTTTGATTTCGGTAAACAGCTCCTCCGGAAAGTTAGGCTTAAACATAACTGCCTGAATAATACCCGTGCCGTCGCGTAGCTGTAAAAAGTGCAGCTTGCCCGATGATCGTAAGTTGTATAGCCAGCCTTGAATTTTAACTTCCTGCCCATCAAACTGAGCAATATTTTGAATGCGTGCAATGTCCATAAATCCTCCGTTTTAGCGTAGAATATCCGATTTGGATACGTTTTCAGAATCGTTTTCTAACCAGGTTATTTTATCGTAAATTTCAGCAACAGCCAGATCGCACTCCAGATCATCGAGATGAAGCGCATCTTCCATACTTTTAAAAACAGTCATGATCCATTTGCCCTGATCCTTGTAGAAATGCTCCACAAAGACCCGCTCCTGATCAATCAAGATGTAATGGCGAAACGATGACAGACTGCGATAAAACTCGAATTTTTTGCCGCGATCATAGCCGGCAGTTGACTCGGATAAGACCTCGACGATCAAAATCGGATTGGTAATAACGTCCGGTTCCGGGCCGTCGTAATCCAGCTTACCGCAGACAAGCGAGACATCGGGGTAAGTATAAAGCTCGTAGTCCTCAATATAAATTTTTTGATCGCTATTAAAGACCAGGCACGGCTTTTTTTTAAGCTTTTGACGCAATTCACCGGTCACGTTAGCCGCAATTGCATTATGGCGTTTGGACCCACCGGCCATAGCGAACAGCTCCCCGTCATAGTACTCGCTTTTGTAATCAGCCAGGCGCTCTATGGCCAGATATTCTTCAGGCGTAATATATTTTTCAGCCGGTAAGGCCATTTTTAGCTCCATTCAAAACCGGAGTCGCAAACTTCAGTTTGCAAGTAATCGTGCAATTTACGCGCAAATTGAAGTTTGCTACTCCATTAATTCCACAATAGTCGTAAGTGTTGCTAACAATATAGATTTCCATAGCGTACTAAGCAATTCTTTTGTAACCTGTACGGGTAAGAAAATCATAGCCATGAAGAGGAACGATGTCACGCTTAACTGCTATTTTAACCGCGCTTGTGCTGCTCGCTTGTCCGGTCGGGCTGTGTGCCCAGGGCGTGCAGATTCGCGGCTATCTAAAAGAATTGCCGGCTGTTGCCCCCAACGACACCTGGCAGGATATCACTCTGGATAATCTGCTGCATCAGCGCACAAATCTTACAGCATTTTTGACGCCGGAATGGACGGCTGCCCTTGAATTGCGCACCCGCCTTTTTGTCGGTGAAACTGTGCGAGACACACCAAACTTTGCCGATCTGATGAAATATGGCGACGATTGGGTTGATTTATCGGTGTCGGCCCATGAGCGGGCTTTTCTTCTGCAAATGATAGTCGATCGGTTATGGCTGGATTATGAGCGGGACCGTTGGCAAATCCGGCTAGGCCGGCAACGCATTAATTGGGGAATGAATCTCGTTTGGAATCCGCATGACATATTCAATACATACTCGTTTTTTGATTTTGATTATGAGGAGCGTCCGGGCGCGGACGGGATTCGGGCGCAGTTTTATGTCGGTCCCACGTCCAAGATTGAAGCGGCGCTTAAATTGGCGCGCAATCCCGATGATATCGTCGCCGCCGGGCTGTGGCGCTTTAATCGCTACGGCTATGACTTTCAGTTGATCGGTGGGCGTTATGCCGGACGGCAGGTAGTTCTGGGCGGCGGTTGGGCCGGGCAAATCGGCGGTGGCGGATTTCGCGGCGAGGCCTGTTATTATGCGCCAATTCGCAACGATGACGGCGAGCCTTATTGGGTGGCGGCGATTTCCGCCGATTACACGTTGGCTAATTCGCTTTATTTTCATGCGGAAGGCTTGTATAATCAGCACGGCGCGACCGGAAAAGCCCGCGTAAACACCATATCGCAAGCGCCGCCGGCCAACCAACTTTCGGCGGCCCGCCACTCCGTTTTCAGTGAAGTCGGTTATCAACTGAGTCCGTTGCTGCGCGGCACATTAGCCGGGATTTTTAACCCCCACGACCGGTCCGGCTTTCTTGGCCCGTCATTGGCCTGGTCAATGAAAACGAATTGGGATCTGCTGTTGTTAGCGCAAGTCTATCAAGGTCGGAAAGGCACGGAATTTGGCGACCTTGGCCGGCTGCTTTTTATTCGCCTAAAATGGTCTTTTTAGGCTAAACTGCGAGTGCTTTTGAAGGCTTTTTCGCGACCACAGTTAAAAGAAGATTGACAATTAAACGCTTTGGGGCTAACTTTCGGCGCATTATCCAACGTATTTTTGCCTAAAGACGTTAGCTTGAAACGCATCGGGAGGAGTTATGGAAGAGCCTCGTTATAAGGTTGGCCAATTGCCGGGATTTTCGCCGCTCATTAGCCATCTTATTTCAATGATGACCTACACCCGCCAAACCACTCTTCAAGCGGTAAATAATCTTTCGATGGCGCAATTGGATCATCTTCATGACGAGCGCAGTAATTCCATCGGGGCGTTGCTGGCGCATATTGCCGCGGTTGAAAAATTCTACCAGGTCTATACGTTTGAAGGTCGTGATTTAAACGCAGCAGAAACCGCCAGGTGGGGCACCGCTTTAGAGTTGGGCGCGGCTGGACGCGCGGTCATCAAAGGGCGGCCGTTGGCGGATTATATTGAGGATTTGCAAGTCATACGGGAAAAGACGCTAATAGAACTGGCGGCACGCGACGAGGCGTGGCTGCTACAAGAATGTATGTGGGGAAAAGCCACAGCCAATCACTATTTTTTGTGGTTTCATGTCTTTGAGGATGAACTCAGTCATCGCGGTCAAATTCGTTGGCTGCGCCAGCGGCTGTTGCCATAACCATTAAACTTTCCGAGTCAATATGCTCATCGATACCCACACTCATATCAACAAAGATCAGTTTGCCGATGACCGCGAGCAGGCCATCCAACGCGCGCACGAGGCCGGAATTGCCTGGTTTGTCGAAATCGGCATTGACCTGGCGGATAGCGAGGCCGTTTTGCAGTTGGCCGACAAACACGCAGGCATTTATTGCGCCATCGGTGTTCATCCGCATGACGCTAAATCCTGGACAGCCGAGCACTATGCTCGTTTGAAAGAGTTGGCCAAGCATCCCAAAGTCGTAGCAATCGGCGAAATGGGTCTGGATTATCACTACGATTTTTCGCCGCGCGAGGTTCAGGCGCAGGTTTTTCGGGCGCAAATCAATCTGGCGCAAGAGTTGAATTTGCCGATCATTATACATGATCGCGACGCCCATGAAGACGTCATGCAAATTTTGACCGAGCAGGATGCGCGCAACGTCCTTTTGCACTGCTTTTCCGGCGATCTGCGCATGGCCGAATGGGGCCTGGCTCGCGGGTACACGATTGCCTTTGGCGGCTCGCTGACGTTTAAAAAGAGCGACCGACCCGACATTCTGGTCAAGATGCCGTTAGATCGGGTTGTGCTGGAGACCGACTGCCCGTATTTGGCGCCCGTCCCTTTTCGCGGCAAACGTAACGAGCCTGCTTATGTCGCGCATGTCGCCCAAAAAATGGCCGAAGTCTGCCACCGTCCTCTGGACGAAATCGCCAAAATAACCACTGACAATGCCCATCGTTTCTACCGTCTGGGCTCTTCATAGCAATTTATGTCCAAAGCACCCGTCATACAGCCATTAAAGTTAAAATGGCGCGATCGTATTTTGCTGAAGTCGGTCGAATTCCTTGGCCCGCTTCTGATTCGTGCGTGGGGCGCAACCTGGCGCGTGAATTGGCTTAATAAAGAGCTTGAGCAGGAATTACGACAAAAATATGGCGCAGTTATTTTCGCCTTTTGGCATAACCAGATGCTGGTTGGCGCGTACACTTTTCGACAAAGCCGCGCTCGCATTCTCATCAGCCAGAGCAAAGACGGCGAATTCATTGCGCGCACCGTGGCCGGGCTAGGCTTTGTGCCCGTGCGCGGATCGACCACCCGCGGCGGCGTGGCCGCGCTGAAGGCGCTGGTGACAGAAGGCAAAGCCGGACACGACTTGTCCATTTCACCCGACGGCCCGCGCGGTCCGCGTCATTGTGCGCAGATCGGCGTAGTGCTGCTGGCGCGTCTGACCGGGTTGCCGATTTTGCCGATCGGCTTTCAAGCCGCCCGCAGAAAAGAGCTGAACAGTTGGGATCGTTTCTGCTTGCCCTATCCGGGCAGCCGGATTGTCGCCTTGTATGGCGAACCTATCTTTGTCTCGCCGGAAACAACCGGCCCGGAGCTGGAAGCCAAACGTCTGGTCGTCGAGAATGCCCTGCGGGAGGCACAGTTGCAGGCCGATCAATTGGCTACCGGCCAGCCGGTTCTTTCCACAATATCGAAACCTGTCAATTGATCTACACTTCCCCCCAAAGTCCGGATGTCGTAGTATTAGGGCTAAAGTAGGGAGTTGTTATTGCAACCTGTCCGGCATTCAATTACGGCTCGATTTCCGGTTAGCTTTGCCATTGACAATTTTGGTTAAAGTCCATATTTTAGAATGTTTTTGGGCATAATTGATCGCTAAAAACAATGAGTCCCCAATCCGCAGTCTGTAGGTTACTCAACGGCTACGACTGCCTAAAAGCCTACAGTCTATCAACCTGTTTTAATCCTTTTAAGCGAGGTTTCTGTGGAAGATTTATCGCAACATGCCAAGCGGCGTCTGGAAGAGTTGGACACGTTGAAGCAGCAGGGTATCAATCCTTATCCATACCGCTTTGAAACAACACATAACAGCGGCCAAATCATCGCCCACTTTGAAACGCTGTCAACGCTGTCAACGCCGCTCGGCTTTGCGGGTCGGATTATGTCCGCACGAGATATGGGTAAAAGCACATTTATTCATCTTCAGGATCGGGTCGGCAAGCTGCAAATCTACATCCGCAAAGATGCTGTGGGTGATACAGCCTATGAAGCTGTCAAATTGCTGGATCTTGGTGATCTGATTGGTGTTAACGGTTGTGTCTTTAAAACCAAAACCGGCGAAGTGACAATAAAAGTTGATCGTTATGAGCTCCTGGCTAAGTCCTTGCGTCCCTTGCCCGTTGTTAAGGAAACAACCGATGAGCAGGGCAACAAAATCCTGCACGATCAATTTGCCGATAAAGAACAGCGCTATCGTCAACGTTACTTGGATTTGGTGGTCAATCCGGATGTGCGCGACGTGTTTGTCAAGCGGGCGCAAATTATTCGCGAAGTTCGGACATTTTTGGATGGGCGAGGCTTTTTGGAAGTCGAAACGCCGGTGTTGCAGCCGTTGTATGGCGGCGCGGCGGCCCGACCGTTTACGACCCATCATAATGCCATGGATATGAAGCTTTATTTGCGGATTGCCGATGAGCTTTACCTCAAAAGATTGATTGTGGGCGGGTTTGAGCGCGTCTACGAGATTGCCAAAGATTTTCGTAATGAGGGTATGGATCGCAATCATAATCCGGAATTTACTATGCTGGAGTTTTATCAGGCTTACGCCGATTATACCGATATGATGACCGTTGTCGAGCAGTTGATTGCCGATGTCGCCCGGCAGGTGAACGGTTCGTTAAAAGTCGCCTTTAAGGATAAGGAGATCGACCTGACGCCGCCGTGGCCGCGTTTGCCGTTGCTGCAAGCCGTGACTGATTACGCCGGCGTCGATGTGGCCGGCAAAAGCGAGGACGAAATTCGCGCCATTTGCAAGCAAAAGCATGTTGAAACCGATGTCAATATGGGCGCTGGTAAAATGATTGACGAATTATTCAAAAAGTTTGTGGAGCCGCATCTGCTGCAGCCCGTGTTTATCACCGACCATCCGCTGGAGTTGTCGCCGCTGGCCAAAGTTCATCGCGCCGATCCGCGTCTGACCGAGCGCTTTGAGTTGTTCATCGCCTTCAGCGAAATGAGTAACGCCTTTTCCGAATTAAACGATCCGCTCGATCAACGCCGGCGCTTTGAGGCCCAAATGACACTAAAAGCGCGTGGCGATGACGAAGCGCAGATGCTGGACGAAGATTTTCTGCGCGCCCTGGAATACGGCATGCCGCCCACCGGCGGTGTCGGCATCGGCATTGACCGGCTGGTAATGCTTTTGACCGGTCAAACGTCCATCCGCGATGTTATTCTGTTTCCGCAGATGCGCCCGGAATAACGGGCTTAATCTTAACCAAAAGGTTCTACAAAATGAGCAATGCACTGCGCTTCAAAAACTTTGAACGGACGCCGGAGGCTGATGTTGATATTACCGTTATTGAAACCCCGGAAGGTTTGATTGTCAAAATTCAGGGCAGAATGGATATGGAATCACCGGCGAAACTATTGGGCGATTACGTGCAAAATCTGCACGATATGATTTTGCAAAAAGGCATTAAGACTGTGGAATTGGACTTTCGCGACTTGAAATATATGAATTCTGCCGCAATAAGTTTTTTAACAACCAACTGGTTTCGTAAAGTTAAGCAGGAAAATTCCTATGAATTTCTTATTACATTTCCAAGTCGATATGGTGGACTTTTAAAATTGTTTTGAAATAACGAACTAAATCAAATGCTGATCGTGGTATTGGTAGCTTGCTTTCTAACCAGGGGAGATGAAACGATGAAAAATTTATTTTTGATGAGCTTGCTGTTAGGTAGTTTGTTGATCGGCACAGCTGCAGCTAAACCGGGCAAGTGGGAACAGGTCGGCAAGGAAGGCGATTGGGCGGGCACGATTGCTTTTGCCGCTTTAGATGGCGAATTGTGGAGCATTGAAGCCGACGGCAATCTCTATCGTACCGACAAAACCGGTGAGTGGGAACAAGTCACTAAATCCGGCGATTGGAAAGGCACGATTGCTATGGTTGCTTTTGACGGCGAACTGTGGACGGTCGAAAGCGACGGCACCCTCTATCGCACGGACAAAGCCGGCAACTGGAAGCAGGTGGGTAAAAAAGGCGACTGGGCCAAAACAGCCTTCTGGACCGTTTTAGACGGCGAACTGTGGAGCGTCGAAAGTGATGGCACGCTTTACCGCACCGCTAAGGACGGCTCCTACGAGCAAGTCGGCGAAAAAGGCAAGTGGAAAACCGTGGAGGGTTTGTTTGCCATGGACGGCGAACTGTGGACGATTAAGGCCGACGCCCTCTATCGTAATGACAAAAGCGGCAACTGGAAACAAGTGGGCAAAGAAGGCGACTGGGCTAAAGCCAAATTTATCGTGCCGGTGGACAACTATATCTGGTCGGTCGAAGCCGACGGTAACCTGTATCGCACCGACAAAGACGGCGTGTGGCAGCAAATCGGCGCCGCCGGCGAATGGCACGGTGTGTTGGGTCTGGTGGCTTTAGACGGCGAGCTGTGGACAATCGAAGATGACGGAACGCTTTATAAAACGTCTACCAACTAAATAGACAAGCAAATTTTTTGGAGACAGAGATGACCGGGCCAACTCATGCTATTATTGCAGCTAGCGCCACGCTGGCCTACTATGAAATGACAAATAGCACACCTGTGGGTTTTCTACCCTGGTTGATCATCATTGCCGGTTCACTATTTCCGGATATTGATGAGCCGCATTCGACGATCAGCAAGCCGCTGGGAATTGTGGGTAAGATGCTGCCGAAATGGCTGCAAACGATGGTTCATGCCCCAATTCAGGCGTTTAGCGATGGGATTTCCAAAGTTTTCGGACATCGCGGCGTAACCCATTATCTGCTATGGCCGGCGTTGTTGGGCGGGCTGGGTTGGTATCAGCAAAGCCAAATTCTGCAATGGTTTAGCTGGGGCTATCTGTGGCATTTGCTGGCCGATTGGATTACCAAGCTGGGCATTCCGGCTTTTGGTCCCTTTTATCGCAAGAACGTCTCCTTTCTGCCTAAAAAACTCCGCATTACCACTGGCAGCTCGGCGGAAATGTTTATCAATACTGTCTGCTGGCTGTATCTTTTCTATGCTATTTATCTGCGCTATACTCGTTAGAGCTTTCTATTCGGCAATGCAGTAAGGAACGTTTATTAAAATTAAATAACTTCCGCATTTCAAGCCCCATCGGGGCGACCCGTTTGTAGCGGACGGCAGCCCGAAAAGAACCGTACAGCCCCATCGGGGTGACCCGTTTAATGTGCAGGCACGATTTTTACGCTCACAGGCCGCCCCGATGGGGCTGATTCGGATGTGGTTCGTTTTCTACAAACGGGTCCGCCCTTACAGGGCTAAAGGACAGGTCAGTCGCCCAAATGCGGAAGTTATTTAATACGCAATCCTGAGCTTGTGGATTTGTGGTTCATGGGATAAGATGGTGAAACCTTGCGAAGGCTTAATTTGAAATCCGCATGCTTTGTGCACTGAAGCCTTCGCAAGGTTGGATTTTCACAAACTTGTTCCATGAGCCGGATTTGTATCCTCTTTGGACAGCAAACCCAAAGGGTCTTTTCCGTCATAAATAACCCTTAACTGTACTAGTCAACAACCTGTCGAACACTTGTCATGCCGGAATGCTTTTATCCGGCATCTTGTATGCCTGAAAGAAGATTCCGGTTAAAAACATACCGGAATGACACCGACAAAAAGTGTTCTAAAGGTCGTTGACTAGTACATAAATAACCCTTAACGAGAATAGCTGCATTTCGGCATGCGGCAAAAAGACGGGTTGATGTCCACCCGTTTGTTAAAAAAAATCAGTGACAGTTTTTTTATTGTTAGCGAAACGGCCTTTCATTCGTTTGATATACAGATCGCGGATGATTTTGTTGTGGCATTGGCCGGAAAAATAAGGACAACGCATGAGCCAATACCACAACTTATTGTATGAACAACTCTTCACGCTGATCCGTAAAGAGCCGGAAAATGCGCTGGCCTTTGATGAATTGATCCAGCGTGAACTGCCGTTTTTGCAAAAATGTGCGCAGGGAACTGTTGGGCGTTTCTGCTCTGCCGAAATTGAGCCGGACGATTTAGCCATCGAGATCTGCGCCAAATTGACAAAAATGTGGCGTTCGGGCGAGTTGCCGCCCAAGATGCCGACTCAAGACCGCTTTCGCGCGTATACAGCCCGGATGTTGTCCAACCGGATGAAGGATTATTGCCGCAAGCAAAAACTTCAGCAAGATCACTTTGTGTCGGGCGATGATCACGATTGGGAAAATGTGCCGGATCAGGGGACCATTCCCGTCCCCGCAGATTACATGCGCTACGATGCTGACCGCTTGCAGCCGGCCTTGGCCAGGTTGCGGGCCAAAAACGAGCGGCATCAGCGCTGCGCGGAAATGATTCAACTGCGCTTTTTTGATAAATGCCCTTACGCCGATATTGCCGAGCGGCACGGCAAGACCGAAAGCGGCGTGCGCGGCGAACTGTCCCACAATATGAAGACCTTACGCGATATTCTGGAACGAGACAAGCATGAAAAATAAACCGTCATTTGAAAAATTAATGGCCTTTGTCCACGAAGAATTGCCGACAACCGAAGCCGCCCGCTTGCAAGCCTATCTGTCCGATCCGGCCTGCGACGCCAAAACCCGCGCCGATTACGAATTTTTGCGCGGCATAGACTCCGGCCTGCGCCGCTACGATTGGGTCGCCGAAATCACCCCGGACAGCCAAACCGCGCCGGCTTATCTGCTGGCCCGCGCCCGTGAGGCCTACAAAGAACTTCTGCCTCGCGAGGTTTTGCTGGGCATTGAAAAGCCCGCGCCATCAGAATCACCAGGGTTAATCCAAAAATTAATAGCGCAGTTGGGGCCCGGCGTCCGGTTTGCCTTTCGCGGAGCCGACGAAACCGGTGATACCTATCTTGTCGATGACGTACGCCTGTTTTTTTCCCGCCAGGAAGAAACTCCGTCCGGCTTGAAAGTGCGCGCCCAATTCACGGTTCCACCGGAACAAAAGCAGCATTTTGCCGGCATCGGCATCATCCTGACCGGCGCCGACGAGCAAACCCGCGAGTACAAGCTGGACGCCCATCTGCGTTTTAAAACCGAGCGCATTGCTTATGGGGCGTATACGCTCATTGTCCGCACCGACCCGCCTTACGTCTTCCCGGATATTATTTTCCAGCCTAAACAGGACTTGGAAGGTTAAGCCGTTGAAACGGCTCAGACCGTTTTTTTTGGGCATCGTGGACACCGGGATGAATCCCGGTGTTAATGATTTTACTGATTTTACAGTAACACCCGGTTTTAACCGGGTGAAAATGCTCTGAATAGGTTGCACCGAAACCGTTTTAACGGTTTTTTGTCGATAACATGCCAAGTTTTGGCCTAAAAACAGGTAAGCGCCTGATCAATCGAGCGAAGCATGACCTTGGAAGAATTGATTCAGCAGCCGGAGTTGTGGACACAGGTAAACCTGTCAGCGCATCTGGCCGAGCAAGGCTTAGATTTTTTCCTGAAGTTGCGCCGGGCTGTTTTTGATGAATACCGCTTTCGGTCTGCGCCGGAAACAGGGCGGCAGTTGCTGTGCCATTTGCACGAAGCCGCTGCGCGACAGACGTTATGGCTTGGTTTTATTGCCGAGTGCGCGGCTTATCTGGATTTGACACAGGGCCATTTAACAAGCGACCCGTTATTATTGGCGCAGAGTGTTGCCGGTTTTAAACAGGCCAGTCGTTTCTATCGACAAGCCGACTGCAAATGGGGTCAGGCCGCTGCTCAGGTCTATCTGGCCCAGGCCGAAGATGTATTGTTCTCTGCAAGCGATCAGGCCAATCAAAAAGCCGCCTTCCAAAAAATAGAGCGCCGTTTAAATCGCTGGGAGCCATACCTGGCACAGCATCCCCACCATGACATTCTGCTTGGCAATTATTATCAGATTCGCCAAAGATTGTGCGCTAAGCAAAATAATTATACACTGTCGCTTAAATGGGGCGAAAAAGCAGTAGCAATATTCCGGCGTCTGAATGTGCCGCCAAAGTTGGTTGTTTCCCTGCGCAATTATGCCTCGGACTTGCTATTTGTGGGACGAGCCGCCCAGGCAGAGCATGTCCTGCAGGAAATCGCCAATTTGCCCGAAGGAGCGCGTCAAAGTCGCCAGATTCAGTTGACCGTTACAGGCATCCGCGCCAAAAACTGTGTCTCCAACTTCAACGGGGCGCTTCGGCTCTTTGAGGCCGGGAAGCCTTACAAATTAACCCGGCATTTGGATCAACTGGCGTACTTGAACGCCTGTTGGTCCTATTATTATATCGGTCATTTAGAAGATGGAGAAACCCTTTTGGCTGAGTTGGAAAGCGCGATCAAAGCTCTGCCGGAAACCCACCGCGAAATGGGCCGTGTCCTGGAATTACGCGGACATTTTCTTTTGCGCCGGCAGGATTTGGCGGCTGCCGCCGAGAGTTTTCAACGCGCGTTGGGTATTTATCGAAAAATGAACATTCCCGGTCTGATTGCCGACGCCTTAAACAGCCTGGCCGGATTATATTTGCGACAACAGCAGCCGGAATTAGCCTATGCGGCAACGCAGGAAGCGATTGCAATTTTAGCCAATCAAATTGACCCGCGTCTGGAAGCTTATATTTTCCAGGGTCAGGCCGCTTTGCAGTTTACGGATTCTGTCAGCGGCGCGGCATTGGCCGCCAAAGCCTTTCGCGCCGGACTGCGTGTGCTGGGCAAAAAGCCGCTGCCGGAATATCGTTATCCACTGTTACACGGCCTGGCCCGTGCGCAGGCGGCTGCCGGTCATCCGCGCCCGGTTGTCCGTTATTTGCGGCAGGCCGTGCAAGCCATTGAGCAGGCTTCGACCAATCTGCAAGTTTACGAGCGGCATCAGGTGGCCTTCTTCGACCGCGAAGAGCGGGTGGCCGTTTATCACGATCTGGCTGCCTGGTATCTGGAACGGAATCAATTGGCGCAAGCCTTTGAAGTCATCGAGCGCGGTAAATCCCGCGCCCTGAACGTCCTGCTGGCCGCCATCCGCGACCAAATCCCGGTCGATTCCGAACTGACCCAAAAAATCCGCCGGCTGCAGCAGGAGCGCGATCAACGCCTGCTGGCCTTGCACGAAGCCGGCCCGAATAATAGCCTCGCCGACCGTCATTTGGATGCCAACAGCACTGGTATTTTGCGCGAACTAAAACCGCTGGAAGATGAACTGGCGCAGTTACGTCGGCAGGCCATGTCCGCCTCAACCCGGGCCGGGGAAGAAGTGTCTTTGTTTTGCCCGGTCATCCGCTCGCTGGCGGAGTTCTGCGCCTGTTTGCCCGTTGGCAGCGTTGCCGTCCAATTCTTTCCCGTCGCGACAAACTGGCATGCCCTGCTCATCTTTCCCGACGGCGCGCTGCGGCAGGTCAGGCTTGGTTCCCGTGCTGAGGCGCGCGAAGCCATGGACGATTGGCGCAGCGACATCGAAACAACCATTGACCTGGCCCGCGCCGGACTCATAGCCGCGATTGAAACGGATCAGTTAGCGGCGGGACAGGCCGATCTGGGCCGCTTGTACGACCTGTTGTGGCGGCAGCTCGCGCTTCATCTGGCCAAAGCCGATACCGTGCTGGTTCTGCCGCACGGCGATTTGCATCATGTTCCGTTCCACGCCTTGCATGACGGCGTCCGATATGTGACCGACCGCTGGCAGATTGCCCATGCGCCAAGCGCTTCGGTCTATACGCACTGCGCCGGACGTTCGCGCGTGTTTGATCCCGCCGCCGTGCTGCTGACGGGCAGCAGTCAGCCGGATTTGGATTATGTCAGGGCCGAGTTGACCGATTTGGGCAAGCTGTTTCCGCAGGCCGCCCGCTGTCTGGACGATCCGCAAGCTGCGGCGAAATTGCAGCAACACGGCCCGACCGCCACAATTTGTCATCTGGCCGGGCACGGTTATTATGAAAAAGCCGCGCCCCATCTGTCCTACCTGCGCATCGGCCCGGACAGTTGTTTGACTATGGGCGACCTGTACGGCCTGCGTCTGGATCGCGCCTACATCGTGACCCTGAGCGGCTGCGAAACCGGCCTGACTCGCCAAACCCACGGCGATGAATTGATCGGCTTGCAGCGCGGCTTTCTCTACGCCGGCGCCGCTCGTTTGGTCGCCGGTCTGTGGCGGGTGAACGATCAGGCCACGTCGTTGTGGATGATGTTATTTTACCAAACCTTGCTGGCGGGGAATACGCCGCTGCAAGCCTTGCAGGCAGCGCGAAAAGGTGTGCGGGACAGCGGTCTGCCCGGTTTTGCCCATCCCGTTTTCTGGGCCGGGATGCAGATGATTGGGGTGGTGGATTAGAGCTTTCTCTTTATAACTGCCGGATGTAAAAAGCGGATTTTTTAACCCGTTGATCATGATGATCGGCGGGTTTTTTTATTTTCTGGCAAAAATTTGCTAGCGATTTGAAAGGTCGCTCGTTGATCCGATGAACGGGTCAGGCAGGCAGCGTGGGCGATACGGTAAGTTTTCACTGTTCATCATCAGTTGGCGACAACAAGCATGTTTGACCGCCGGGTCCATCCAGCAACACTTTCATCTGTCGCAGCAAAGCCCGGCCGATCAAAAAGCGGCTATTGCCTTCAAACGTCTGGACAATAATTGAATAACGTATCCCGGTCTTGGAAATTTGCACAAAGGCTTTGGCTTCAATAAAATAGATCAACTGACCGGTAACGGTTTGACCATAAGGGTTTTTGGATATGGGTAGCTGCCATTTGGCCAGCTGCAAGCGTTCAAAGAGCAAATACGGAATGAGCAACGCTTCGCTGTAGCCTGTATCAATCTGAACCCATTCTTCCTGTTCGGAATGCAACAGGCCCGCCGGAGTGATCACCTGAATGCCTATTCCAAACCTGTCGACCGATGGCCAACAGGCTAAGCGAACGCGATCTGCCATCCGACCTCCACTTGTTCCGGGCGTTGCAGACCCATTTGCCAGACTAAGCGTTCCTTTGCTTCCGGCGCAATACCGCTCAGGTCTTCGACAGTGTCGGCTGTGCCCTGTAATTCGCCGTGGGCAATCACAATCCATTTGCCGGGTGGGTACAGGCGCTCCAATTCGGGCAGCAACCGAATAAAAGCCGCGTCATTACGAGCGGATTCGGAAACGGCATCCTGAGTCGGTATGGCTGCTTTTGCGGGCATTGTTTTGACAGTTTGCTTGACGGCGTACTTGTGCACCAAAAAGTCATAAAAATCCAGCAACTCCCGGCGGGCCGAAGCCGGTAAAACCGAGATGTCGAATGTTGGGATGGCCGTGTCCATAAGCGTTTCCTTTCTTTAATTAATAACCGCTCAAGCTTCTTGCTCCAAAAGAATTATGGTTCAAGATAGCGTTTCGTACTAACAGCGTCAATAAAGATTTGCCAAAACGAAAGGGTTAGCCAGGCAGGTCGGGTGATACGCTTCAGTTGTGGGATTCAGATGTATCGCCCGCTGATCCAAATCGGAAAGTTCAAAAAAGTTGTTAGCGTTTCCAAAGACCGTTCGTTGAAGGAATGACGGTGATAAAAACGGAAGCTTTCAAAAAGACGAAAAAAGTGTTAGCGATTTGAAAGTTGGTTCGTTGATGTCAGTGAAAGGGTCAGCCAGGCAGACCGGGCGATACGTTTCAGTTGCGGGATTCAGGCGTATCGCCTGCTGATCCAAACCGGAAGTTTCAAAAAAGTTGTTAGCGGTTTCCAAGGTCGTTCGTTGAAGGAATGACCGCGGTAAAATGAAAGCTGAGAAAAAAAATGAAAAAAGTGTTAGCGATTTGAAAAATCGTTCGTTGATGCAAGTGAATGGGTCAGACAGGCAGGCCGGGCGATACGCTTCAGTGGCGGGAGTATCTTTTTCGCTCATTATGGACTTTGTGGTGAAGAAGGCTTTTGGAGCGGATTACTTCTTTGCGCTTTGGTGATTTCGTGGCCGATGATTAATTCAGCCTAGTGGATATAAACCGGCAGCTTGCAAAATTTGGCGTTCTTCAACTCGTTCGGGCAAATTGAAGTGCAAAAAAATGAACGGTTGCGCGGCCTATCGGACTGAGTGGCAGAATGTGATATGAAAATGATCCGTCCAACGGTCACGCCGCGGATGATACAGCGGCAAGATTTGAGCGGTCTGCGGATCAATCGCCGCCACATCGCTGCCCTTGCGCTTGTTGCACAACGCGCAGGACAGCGCCAGATTGTCGGATTCCGTCGCGCCGCCGTGCTTGCGGGCGATGATGTGATCCGTTTCGTGAGCGGCTAAAACCGCTGCTTGCGGGATCAAGCAATACTCGCACTGTTCACCGGCCCGTTCCAAAACCAGCCGCCGCAACGCTGTTGGAATATGAGAGCTCATTTTTCGACCCGGTTCATTTTCAACTTCAAGTGCGCTTTGGCTTTGGCCAGACGGACCAGGCGTTCCGCCTGCGCGTATTGTTGCCATTCGTGCTCTTCCGGCGGGGTCAAACCTTCGGTGCGGTTTTTTTCCAACAGCGCACTGATACGCGCCTGCAAATGCTCGGATGGGCGCAGCGCCACGACTTCCTCCGGCGATGGCAGGGCGGCTAAAAATTCATACACTTCCGTCGCGGCGTCAAAATCAGCGCCCATGGTCGGGGTTAGCTTGCGCAGTCCCAATTCCAAAATGCGCGGGATTTGATCCGTCAAAGGCTGCAGCCGCGCCGCCAGGTCTTCGGAAAGTTGTAAGGTCATGGTTGCATACATGTTATGTTCTCCAAATGAAAAGGGTTGTCCATTGCTTCAAATGATGTCAGAGATCAGCGTCAGCCCCTGAATCCGATTGAAAACCGTATCCACCGAGACTAACGGATATCGGTCGGCGTCAAGCGCGCTGCCGGATCGGATAAATGCCGTCATTTTGGGATTTCAGGATGCCAAAATACGGCTGATAATCCGGGCGTGCCTTGGTCCTGGGTTTGACCGTCTTTGGCCGGCGGGATAGCAAAAAGTCCACAAAATCATCAACTTCCCGGCGGGCATGACCCGGCAGTTGATTGAGTTTGAGCAGGATGGTGTCGCTCGATGGTATTGGCATGAAAGACCCCTTTACAAAAGTTGTAAAAATGCGTTGCTCATTGCTCACTGTTCATTGCTCATTGTCAAAACACCTTTGCCTGAAAATCCGGCTCATTGACCCATTCGATGGTGTCGCCGGACTGCCGCAGGACGTTATAAGCATTGCTCACGGATCATTTCGCAGGCGCCACGGAATTGACATCGAAAAGGACTAACCGGGGAATCCGTTCAAAATGCCCCCGATTAAAAGTGACAATGGGCATTTGAAAATGTGTCGCCGTGGCCCCAATAAACAAGTCCGGCATGGCAATAATCGAGTTTTGCGCCTTTAAATGAAGGTGAATCCTGGCCGCCTGCTGAATAAGCGGACGATCCAATGGTAAAATCTCTAAACTTTCCAGCAACGTTTGATATTCGCGGGCGTGTCGCTCGGTCTTTGTGCCAACGGTGATTTCAAAGTCGGTAATGACCGAAATCAAAAGCGAATAGTGATTGGCCAAAGCGTAAAAAATAGATTTGGATTTGTCCTGTTTGCGGACAAAGTCAATCAAAATACCGGTATCTAAAAGAAGTTTTGAGGCTGCCATTGATTTAGATACTCCCGTGTTTGCTCAATAGCCTGGATCTCCTCATCCGACCAGACCGAAAAGGTTAATAATTTGGCTAACCATTCGGCATGAAGACGGGAATGAAGCGCTATTTTAGCCGAATGTTTCTTCCGGCGCGGACCGGTCAAAATACCGCCCGCCGGAGAATAGACTTTAATCCGCAACCGTTCGCCTTCGCGCAGTCCGGGTTGATCCGGCAACTCTACGTAAAACCGGCCGGCGGCGTTCCGTTGGACGATTGTTTCGGTAATTAACGTCATGCATGCTCCTTATGCTTTACGTGACAAGGTGATGTTAACAGTTCTGTGCTTATTGCTCATTGTTCAAGATAGCGTTTCTCGTTATCAGCGTCAACAATGTTTTCCCGAATCCAAAAGCGCGCTTTTTGTTTCATTGTGTTCTACTGTTGTATAACTTATCCTGTTTCATCCACGTTCATTTTAAAGGAGGATTCAAATGTTTAAAATGTTTACCAAATCTGCGTATGTTAAACTGTTGGCCGGACTGATGCTGTGGCTGATGCCCGGCCCGACCGCAGCCCAATGGAGCAATGACCCGGCAATCAATACGCCGGTTTGCACGGCGGTCAACAAACAATACACGCTCAATTTTTTTGTGCCGCCCTATGCCAAATATGTCAGCATCCCAGACGGATCGGGCGGGATGATTGTGACCTGGCAAGATTTACGTCTAGACGCCGGCGGCGCAAATCGTGACATTTATGCCCAACGGCTGGGCGCCGACGGTATTCCATTGTGGACACTGGACGGCGTGGCGATTTGCACGAATTCAAACGACCAATATGGCCCAACCTTGGTGAGTGACGGCGCGGGCGGGGCAATTGTTTTCTGGCCGGATAAACGCAATGGCAACTACGATATTTACGCCCAGCGCGTGAATGCCAATGGCGTTACACTCTGGGCTAACAATGGTATTCCTATTTCGGTTCAGCCAAACATTCAGGCGCGCCCGACCGCCGTTAGCGACGGTATAGACGGCGCATTCGTGACGTGGACGGACGAGCGTAGTGGAACTGCCGCGCTTTATGCGCAACATCTCAGCGGTTCCGGCACGTTGCTTTGGCCGGTCGAAGGTGTTGTAGTCTGCGCATCCTCAACAAGTCTATATGGCCAAGGCAATCCGCTGCCAATTAATGACGGCATGGGCGGCATGATTATCGCCTGGTCTGATTATCGTGATGCCGTTCAGTATGATGTCTATGCCCAACGGGTCACGGCGGCCGGTGTTCCCTTATGGTCGGCTACCGGCGCGCCGGTCTGCACAAATCCATCCCAACAATACGTCCCGGTCGTCGTGACCAATGGCTCAGGCGGCGCTATTTTTGCTTGGGAAGATCACCGTAACGGCAATTTCAGATATCTATGTTCAGCAATTAGATTCGTCCGGTGCGCCGGTTTGGACAATGGATGGTATAGCATGTAAATCGGCACATTAAATTGTACCAAAAATCGGCAAATAAAAGTGTACC